>NZ_JBIVGP010000010.1:0-246738 GCF_044748725.1 Pseudomonas sp. NPDC089752 | reverse complement strand
ATCAAGCCGGTGCAGGATGCCATCGGCCAACTGCTCGCCGCGACCGCCAGCGCCAGCAATGCCCTCGGCCAGCATGCGTCCGCGCAGACCCGCAAACTGGTCGGCCATGTGCACAGCGCCGCGTTTCTGCTGTATGCCGGGCAGCCTATGACTCAAGTCAGGCTCTCGCTGACCGTGGGTGAGTACCTTAGCCTGCTCAACGAAGCCATGCAGGAGCGCACCGACGCGTTTCTCGGCCAACTCGACAAACAATTCCGCAAACCCGCCGGACGCAAAGTGCGGGCGATGGTGCTCAGCGGGGCGATTCACATCGCGGCGGGTAATCGCAGTCAGTTGATCGAAGTGATGGTGTGGACGCTGGAAAGTGCCGAGAGCCTGCAGGCGCGGTTACTGAAAATGCGCGACGGAGCGGCTGGGGGCGTGGGTGAGTTGGTGCGCAGTGTCGGGGTGGGAGGGCAAATCTTGCAGCGCGGTGCCGCGCAGGCGGTTGAAGGATTGAAAGTGAGTGCGTCAGCGGCGCGGAGTGTGGCAAGCGATGCATTTCGGGGGTTGCGCGATGCTGCGGGCAGCCCCAGCGGCCCTGGACTTCTGCTGGCGTTGGGGAGTATGTGGTTTCACCAGGATAGCTTGGGCAGGAACTTCGGAGCGCTGCAAAAGACCTCCCCAAATGATCCTGAAGCGCTGGCCGCGATTTGGTCTTCGACACTGGGGCTTTTAGGAGCAGGTATCGAGGCAACGGGGTTTGCAGTACAGCTGCTCAGGCCCGAGAAAACCCTGTCTGGAAGACCTCCCGCCATTTCACTGGGAGGCGCCCTTGCCAAATTCGGCGGAGCGATCGCCGCGTTTTCGGGAGCGATGGATACGTTTCAGTATGCGCATGCGGCGACCAGGGTAGGTGACAACGGGGATTCCATTTCCGCTCGGGTCTATATCGGTGCTAGCGCATCAGCTGGATTTTCTACAGTGCTTGGAGCTTACGCCGCAATATTCTCCAGTACGCTCTTTGGGCCTTTGGGAATTGCTATCGTTTTAGGTCTGACTGCATATGCTCTCGCTACATATGCAAAGCGCGCAGAATCGACTCCAACGGAGCTCTGGGCACGCCATTGTAAGTGGGGGTTAACGGAGGATTACAGACAATGGCGCGAGCCTAGCGAACTCGATGCTGCGATCGGTGCGCTCAACGCAGCAGTTCTCGGCATGAGCGCCAGCGTCTCAATAGACATCAAATTCGACAACTCACATCACATTCCGACTTCAGAAACTGGCGGAGCAATAATCAGTGATGGCACTGCGATCCCCGCACGCTTCGTACTTAACTACCACCTGCGCCTGCCCAGCTTTAGCAACGAAAACTCTCATTACGAGTGGAGCCTCAGCCTTTTCGAACCAGGCTCAAGTGATAAGCAAATAATTCTTTCTGGCGATAGCTCTCACACCGAAAAACTTATCACTACAGGCAAGTTTTCCTCAGTATTCGCGGAGCCCAACCTGAAAAACCCTGAAGCAAATCACGACACCAAAAATGGCACACTCAGAGTCTACAACTCGCATCCTTTGAAGGACGACCACTACATAACTGCACTTGTATTCACAGCCACCTACTGGCCCGACAAACATGACAGTTCAGCCATCGCGAAACTTGTGGTAATTGAGGACAAAATTAATGCCTCCTGGAGAGATATCTTATGACGCGCCCACTACTAAATCCTCCGTGTACGGGATGGAAGCAAGACCTTCCTACTCCTTATGACGCTCCAGTCATCGAAGCGTCGCTAGGAAACAAGACACCAAACCATCAAGACGATATTTATCTTGAGATACCACGACCGGCTCTTTCCGCACGGGGATTGATGTCTCTTTTCACACTACCTTGTGCATTGTTCACGCTTAGCATTCCAGGAATGATTTTAGATGCTTACCGCGAAAACGATAGTGTCTTCATGGTTATTGGCCCTCTTATGATCTTAATAAGTGCTTGGATGACGCTTTTTACACTCCGTGTCGACATCTCACCACCACGGGACGAACCCATCCGCTTCAACCGTGCCCGCCAAAAAATCTACGCCTACAACTTCAAACATAGATGGTGGAATCCTTTCGAAAAGTGGGAAGTGGTACCTGTAAGCTATGACTGGTCCCAAGTACGCGCCGAACGCTGGTCACAAGTCGGCGCACTCAATGGCGGAGTGATATTCAAATGGGGCGTCATGCTTTCCATCATTGAGCCAGCCACTAACAATGTCATCGACCGCTTCCGCCTCAGCACAATGTGTGCTGACGAATATCTATGGGCCTACGTGTGCACCTACATGCAGGAAGGCCCATCCGCACTCCCCCCGCCTGGCCCACCGAAAGACCATAACGACGTCCTCTGGTGCGAGGTTGCCTTACGCCTGGCTCCCAAAGTCACCTGGCCTCCGGAGATGGATCTTGAATCCACAACAGCGCCATGACCTCGTTCATGGCGTGCATAACCCGGAGAGCCTCAGTAATAAGCCCGCGGCTTCTCATCCGCCTTGTTCAACACCGCCCCAATCAAATTCGCGGTCGCCAAATGATGCAAGCAATCCTCAATATCCTTCTTGCTGTTCATCCCATTGGCTACCACCAACAGCACGCAATCAAACTTCGGCAACACCGTCAGCGCATCGTCGGAGCTCAACAACGGCGGCAAGTCGAAAATGCAGATGCGCGAGTCATATCGATCACGCAGGTCGCTGATCAGGCTGCTGACCTTGGGCGATGACAGCACCTCGGTGGACATGGGGACAGGCTCACGCGTCGGCAGCACGACAAAGCGCGGCAAGGTCGGGTTCACCATCACCTCTTCCAGCCACGCTTCGCCCTTGAGCAGATCGTTGAGGGCTTTGCCCATCGGCAAACCGAGGCTGCTGCCCACCCTGGGCCGGCGCAGATCGAAGTCGACCAGCAAGGCGGTCTTGGTGGTGTGGTGGGCGATGCTCATCGCCAGGTTCACGGCCAGGACGGTCTTGCCCGCTTCAGGGGTTGGCGAGGTGATCGCCAGCGTACGCCAGCCGTTTTCTTCCATCGTCTGCAGCACTTGTGTGCGCAGGAGGTCGATGGCGCCGCTCATGTTGGAGTTCTTGTTGTAGGAAACGATCCGGTTGCGTTCCAGGTGCTCGGCGCTCAGCGGCACGACCTTGGTCTGCACGTAATCGAACTGCCCCAGGGCTTCGGGCTTGTCCGCCATCAGCGGGGCCTTGGGGGTTTCGGCAGGGGTGGGAGAAACCTGGTGAATGTTCTTTCCAATAGCCGGCGTAATTCTGTCCATCGCTGCGCTTCCCTATTCAAACCGAGCCATAGCTTTAAACAGCAGGAGGTCCAGTGGCATGTAGAACACGTGGACGACCACCATCAGCATAGCAACCAGTACCAACCCGGCGATCACCAGCCAGGTGCGCCACTTGCGGCGCCTGGCGACATCCGCCTGGGTGGTGATGTAGGGCACTGCCACCAGCACG
The DNA here is from genome assembly GCF_044748725.1 of Pseudomonas sp. NPDC089752. Classification (NCBI taxonomy): domain Bacteria; kingdom Pseudomonadati; phylum Pseudomonadota; class Gammaproteobacteria; order Pseudomonadales; family Pseudomonadaceae; genus Pseudomonas; species Pseudomonas sp. NPDC089752. The sequence goes on along the minus strand of NZ_JBIVGP010000010.1, from coordinate 243,253 downwards.
CGTTTGCCCAGCACGCTTTCCAGCGCACCCACGCCGCGTACCCGCTGGTTGAGCATTTCCAGCAACATCACCAGGCCGCCGCCAATGGCCGGTGCCAGCACCAGGCCCAGGGCGACGATTTTCTTGCGGTTGGGTTTGACGGGTTTCTCGGGCATCAGCGGCGGTTCGAGCAGCACGAAGCGTTCAGCCTTGTTTTCCTGCTCCAGGCTTTCGGTGATCTTGGCGCCCATTTCCTTGTTGCGGATTTCTTCGTACTTCTTGCGGGCGTTGTCGTGGTCGCGCATCAGGGTGACCAGGCCGCGCTCGACTTGCGGGGCTTCGAGGATGTCGGCCTCGTAGCCTTCCATCTTGGTGGTCAGCTGGCGTTTCTGTTCGGCCAGCGAGGCAATGCGCGACTGGGCTGCCGCCATCTTGGTGCGCACCCGGGCGGCATCGAGGTTCATGGCTGCAGCAGCAGCGATGCCCTTCTCGCCCGACGCCTGGAGCAGGTCGATCTTGCGTTTCACCGCCACCACATCGGGGTGCGCCGGGGTGTACTTGGTCAACAGTCGGGCGTACTCAGCCTTGAGGCTGGCCAGGTCTTGCGGCTGATCCGCCGCTGCTGGCCTGCCGCCAGCGGCCGGGCTGGGCACACCGGCATTGGCGGCCGACAGTTCCAGTTCGAGGTAGCGCAGCTCTTCCTGGGCAGACTTGTAGTCACGGTCGACTTCGCGGAATTCCAGCTCCGAACGCGACAGCATGCTCATGCGCAGCTGCTGGTTCTCGGGCAAGGCATTGGCATGTGCTTGCTTGAAGTCTGCGAGCTTGTTTTCCAGGTCGGCCAGTTCGGCGCCCAGCTTGTTCGCTTCCTGGGTGAGGAATTCGGTAGTTTCGGTTGCACGCTCGGTGCGCTGTTTCATGTTTTCGTTGAGGAACAGCGTCACCAGTTCGTCGGCCACTTCCTTGGCGACTTCGGCGCGCTTGTCTTCATAAGAAACCGTAAACGCCACCGTCGCTTCGCCGCGCCCTTTTACATAGGTGCTGAGGGTGGCCACGACGATCGCGTTACGCATCTGGTCGATCTTGTCGGTTTCGCTGAACTGCCGGCCCTTGTCGGCGAACAGGTTGTACTTGTCGATGATCTTCAGCAGGTTCTCGCGGGTCATCACGCGTTGGCGGATGACCTCGATGCGCTCATCGGCAAAGCTGTTGTTGTTGGCCGACACCAACTCCGGGGAGATCTGCTGCGACTCCACCAAGATGGTCCCGGTCGACTGATACAAGGGGGGCACCGTGACGGCGACCCCCACCGTTGCGGCAATCACGACCACGATGCTCACCCCCAGCAACAAGGCGCGGTCCTTGATGATGGCGATGTAATCTTTGAGGGAAAGCTCGTACTCGGATTTCATGGTGGCCACCCGTGCGAGAGTCAGATGTCGGGGTATCGGTACGTCAGTGTCAATCCAGCGATGGTCGCTTCAGCATCGGGCAAGCCATCTTGCTGGCGCTGCTTGTACATCAAAGACAGACGCAGGTCCCAGGCCGGCGAGAATGCGCGGCTGGCCCAGACGCCATAGGTCTGCAAGGTATTCGGTGACACGCCTTTGCTGTCCTGCCAGGAAGCATCGACGCCGACGCGGTCGACCTCGGTGACCAGATAGCTCCAGCTGCCGCGGACCATGTCGAGTTCGGCAAAGCCGCCCTCGGCACTGGCGACGGTGCTGCGCTCGGCGCTCAACGTAGCGTCGGCACGTACGCCACGGTAGAACAGCGACATGCCGCCTTCACCGCGCCGCCCGCCGCCAGAGCCGCTGGTCTTGTTGACGCCAATGTGCGCCTCGCCTTCGAAGCGTTCGGAGAACCGGTAACGCACGCCGATGTTCGGGCTGTAGCTGTTGGAGGCCACAGCGGTGGTGTCGTCCTGCGGCTCGTAGCGCCGGGCGTTGAAGCCGGTGATGATGTCGGTGCGCTCGTTCCAGGCGTAGGTCCAGGTCGATTTGTTGAACAGCTCGTCATAGCCGGTCAGCGAATCGATGTCATAGCGCGCATGGGAGTAAGTGAGCACGTTCGCCAAGGTGCTGCGCTCGGTGACCGCACTGGTCCAGTTGCCCTCCAGCGTGGTCATCTTCTGGGTGCCGTCGGTGGTGACCACACCGGTGTCCTGCACAGCACCGGACAGCGTGGAGCTTTCTTCATAGCGGGCCAGCAGGCCAAAGCCGCCGGTCTCGGTCTCACGCTGCCAACCCAGGCTTACCTTGGGGTCTTCGCGGTCATCGACGATCGAGCGGTCGGATGAGCGCAACAGGTTCATGCCCAGGCCGAAGCGCAACTGGTCGCGGTCGAACTGACCGGTGAGGGTGTAGTCGGGCGCAATGATGGTACGCGTCACACCTTTCTCCTCGGACGTCAGGAGCAATGGGTTGCTGTCGTACTCGACAGACGTGGGCACCACGACTGAAGACTGCCAAATGGCGGCGTGAACCACCCCCGCGAACGGCATCATCATGATCGCCGTCGCAACATGTGTTGGTCGAAAGATAGGCACTAGGAATTCTTATTTATTGGATGGGTCAAGGTACGACCAGCGTGTCGCCAGCCTGGAGTTGGAAGTTGGTGGACATGTCGCGCCCAGAAACCAGATCCTTGTAGCGCACCGGCATGACCTTTTGTCCGCGGATCACTTTGATGGCACTTTCGTCAGCGAATTTGTCCATTCCGCCCGACATGCTCAGCGCCTGAAGCACCGCCGTAGGGCCTGCCATGGGGACCGGGCCGGGTTTGATGACCTTGCCTTGCACGTAGACGATATTGCCGGTCGGTGCCAGCACCACGACACTGACGTTGGGCTCGGTGAGGAAATTCTTGAGTTTGCTGGCGACCTTGTCGGCGGCTGTCGTGGTATCGAGACCGGCCACATCGACGCGGCCTGCCAAGGGGAAAGTAATGCTGCCGTCAGGCAGGACGGTGGTTTCCTGGCGAAGGGTGTCTTCCTGCCACACCGAAATCAGTACCCGGTCGCCGGGGCTGAGCAGGTACGAAGGACTGGAAGAGTCGGCGACACTAGCACCAGACCACGCTACGAGTACGCAGAGGATGGAAATCAGCAAACGCGCCATGAGGGGTCCCTCCGGCCTTGCGGCCCAGGTTCAAGAGCACTGAATGAGAACAACACTAAACCTCTCGCTCCGCTTCGCAGCCGTTACACCTGCTGCGTTGGCCTCGAGCATCCTGGAGGCCTTTACCGCGATGCCGCTTCGCCTGTCACGGTCAATTTGAGCCTTTGGCGCCAGCCACTGGAATATAGCAATAGCTGGAAAATTGACAAGCGACTGCGCCCCCTTCGACGCAAATATCCCTTATTAAGCGTCAAATCACTGGCAGAACGGTAAATACGATCAAACTTTTATTGGCCCCCGCCAGAAAGCTAGATTTTCTTTCTGTTGGCCACTGCAACAAAGCCGATAACTGCAAATGCAAACAACCAACCGGCAGTCGCCAATGGAACAATATTGGTCTGACTCATATAAGAATCAGCCGCACGCGCCGCACCACTCAACAGCACCAACAGGAAAATCGATTTGATGAACAGTGTCGAGCGCATGGTCCCCTCCTACGAAGAGGAAAGTGTGAAAAAGGTCTGGGGCGGAAGAATGTATCGCTGTTGGTTGGAGCTTATGGGCACGGTGCCATTACGTCAACGATCCGGCACCATAATAAATATCAATCGACCCGTGCCCTTCTCGTCAATATCTCGACATGCAGAATATGCGAGGTCATATTACCCTTAAGATAGCCCTGCAAAGGTCTGATATTGCTGACAAATAGGTTTTTCACATAATGCCGTGCATACCCTCGTTTTTTCACGTGACGAGGGTGCGCAGCGGCAGGAAAGTGTTTCATCGGAGAGAAAAGCTGAGAATCATTGCGCTTAGCGTCACGCTTATGACGGGAAAAGATCAAGGGTGCGTTCGACTTCATCGATGTCGATAGTGAAGCCATCGCCTTCCGGCATGCCCACCACAAAGCCGAAATGCTGGTGATCGCGGTCGGTCAGGTATTTGTAGTAGCTGACGAAGCGGTTCGGTGGCTGCAATGCCATCACAGCGCCCCCCGAGCGCAGCACATTGACGCCGTGCACCAGTTGACTGCCCTCCACGCCGATGACCGTCCTTGCCCCTGCGCAGGCCGCAACGATGGTCGGCACGTCGCACTTGAGCGGATTGATCACACGAAAGCCGCGCTGCGTGCGCAGATGCTCGGCAACCTCCAGCTCGTTACGCATCAGACGCAGGTCACCATCACCGCCACGCAGGATGAACACACCCGGGTGCTCGCTGTGCTCCACATGCGACAGCAACTTGTCGCCCATGCCCCGATAGCGCTGGTGGCGGCTGCGGTTGTTACTCACATCATCGAACAGCACCAGTTCCTTGAAATAAGCGCTGCTCACCCGTAACGGTTGCATCGCTAACCAATCTTCATAAGCCGGCGCCTGGGTAAAAAGCGGATACCGTGCCGACGGCGCAGTTGTAACCGGGACGCCCTCGTTGCAGGCCAACGCATAAGTCGGGCAATCCTCCATCAACCAGGTGCCGAACCAAGTGTTGCCATTTTGCGTGCAATAAGCAGCCCCTCGTTCGATTTCATATTCCACCTTAACCCGTGGAAATCGACTGGGTTTCAACGACAGCCAGTGGCTGGCATTGCCCTTGTAGAGCGCTCCGTCGACCATCCACACATCCTTGATCAGGTAGCCGCGCGTGGGCCCCTGCTGCGCGCTGATGCCGCCCTCCATGGTTCGCGCAGGGTGCACGTAGGGATAGAATCGCTTGGCCTCCCAGCCGGAGACCCGCTCCAGTTGACCGGGCAGGAAGAAGGCCGGGGGAGAAAGGGTCTGTTCACCGGGGGCGATGTCCCAGGTTTTAACTGCAAGGCTTTTTATATCGATATCGGCTTTACGCAGGAGCCGTTTTCTAAGCATGTTCCTGTAGGCGGACAGCGTCCAGGTATGCTCGTTGGCGATCAATGATGCGCTGAACTTGGATATATCGCTTCCCATCGGAAGGCCCCTATTAAAGACACTGTCAATAACATGGCAAATGAATGTTACTTAGCTGGACACCACTCGTTCCATCGCGGGCGGGGATTTCAAGGTGGCATAACGCTCGCGCAAGTTTGCCAAAAACAACTCACCCGAACTTTTGGCGCCGTACAGGTAAATCTTGTGCAGGCCACCAAACACCATTTCGTGATAACGGCTGGCAAGTTCTTCATCACTGGAGCCTTCGGGCAAACCGAGGTGCAGCGTCAACTTGTTGCCCTCTACCGCAAACAGCGGCGTGTCCCAGAGGAACTGCGCAACCCCTGTCCTGGGCAAGCGGATGAACATATAGGCGTGGTTACCAAGCGAATCGACGTCGCCCCCACGCCGCCGCTTCCACTTGAGCAACCCGTCATCGGGGCGCGCCAGGCACAAGCCAATGTCGTAATAGTCGTAGCCATTGGCCAATGCCCACTCCAGCGCCATGAAGGTGGTGATCGAGTTCACTTCACGCAACTTCTTGGCGTCGGAGAATACCGCTTCGCAGTAGCCGAAACGCAGCGTGCTCCAATAGCGCTTGCCCGCGCGGGTGATTTCGCAGCCGAGGTGACAGGCGACCACCTCGCCATTGAGGGTGATCAGATCCAGTCGCCCTACCCCCTTCGCCAGGCGGAAGACATCTTCAGTAGGAAATTGCGCCGCATGGATGCCCTGCCTGGCCGTGGCGTAGGGGCGTAGCAGGTCGCGGTCGGCCATGGCGATTTCGTCGTCCGACAGCGTCTGCCGCATTTCATACAGCGGACGGTTCTTGCGGATACTGCGGCGCAGTTCACTGTCGTAGCGGGCGGTAATGTCGTCCAGCGAGCGCCCCAATGGCACCACCGCGCTCAGGTAATGAGGGACGGACAGCGTTCCCGGAGTGGGCAGTTCACTGACCACTACCCGGTTCGCAGTGCTGCCCCCTGCTTCGGCCTCAGCTTCCGTGCCTGGCTGCTGCCCTTTGCCGCCAATCAGCAGCTTGGCCATTTCCCGCTGCTGCTTTCTGCCGATGTACAGAATCTCGTAGGGGCTTTCCTGTTGCAGCTTGAACCTGGCGACTTCCCACCGCCAGAGACAGGCGCGCCCCAGTCCATCGCGTAACACATTTGAAACGTTTCGCAGTTCGTAGCGCATGGAGGGGGAGATGAATTTTCGGGCTATCGCTGCCAGGTGCTGTTTCATGTCTTCTTCGACGTCCTTGGATGTTGCCCATTGGCTTGATCGGAAAGAGTATCGGTAAAGCGCAGACAACCCACTTAACGCATTGATATATATAAATATATGCTGATCTGGCGTTCAAACATTCAGTAACAATTTAAGATGCAAGGGCGCGACTTGGCAAGCGGCCAATTGATATCACGCCCTTCTATTTCATGGCGCCAAAGAATGTGTAATTACCACGCACAAGCGCGACTGGCATCTATCGAGAAGTGACTAGCTCTCGACGTTGCCGCCAGCCTTGGCCCGGGCGGGTGGGCTGGCCAGCCAGCGCGCCAGTTCAGGCGCCGGCATCGGCCGCCCCATCAGGTAGCCCTGCCCCTGGTCGCAGCCTGCATTGCGCAGGAAGTCGTACTGGGCCTGGGTTTCGATCCCTTCAGCCGTGATCCGATAACCCAACGCATGGCCGAGGTCGATAATCGCCCGGGCGATGGCCACGGCATCGTCGTCATCCGGCAAGTCCTTGATGAACGCCCGGTCGATCTTCAGGTGATCGATCGGCAAGGCGCGCAGGTAGGCCAGCGACGAATACCCCGTACCAAAGTCATCGACAGCGGTCGCCACGCCCATGGCCTGCAGTTGTGCCAACGCAGCACAGGCCTGCTGTTGGCTTTCCATCAGCAGGCTTTCGGTGATTTCCACCTCCAGCAGGCTTGGCGACAGGTCGTGCCGCTCAAGTGCCACGGCCAGGCTCGACACATAATCGCTGCGTTCGATCTGCAGCGCTGCAACGTTGATCGCCAGCGGGCCCGGCAGGCAATCGTCGGCGCGCCAGGCTGCCAGTTGCGCGCAGGCCAGATCCAGCACCCGCTCGCCCAGTGGAATGATCATACCGGTGCGCTCGGCCAGTGGAATGAACTCACCCGGCGAGACCAGGCCATGTTCGGGATCGCGCCAGCGCAGTAGCGCCTCGACGCCCTCCAGCTGGCCACTGAACAAGTCGACCTTGGGTTGGTACCACAGCTCGAACTCGTTGTTCTGCAGGGCCCGGCGCAGGTTGCGCTCAAGCTCCAGGCGCTGATGAAGGCGCGCCGTCATGTCAGGGTGGTAGGGCCGCCAGGTGTTGCGCCCTCCCTCTTTGGCGGCATACATCGCGGTGTCGGCGTGGCGCAGCAGGCTGCCAACGTCCTCGCCATGTTGCGGGCACCAGGCCAGGCCGATACTGCCGGTGACCAGTGCGGCATTGCCGTTGAGGTCGAAAGGCCGCTGCAGGCAGCGCAGCAGGTGGCGCACCTGATGATTGATCTGGCCCTGGGTGCCCTGCAGCATGAACACGAATTCATCCCCACTCAGGCGGCACAATCGGTCCGCAGCGTCCAGTTCCTGCAAGAAGCGGGCGGTGGCCTGCTGCAACAGCAAGTCGCCCATGGCGTGCCCCAGGCTGTCATTGACCTGCTTGAAGCCGTCGATATCCAGCATCAGCACTGCCAGGCCATGCCCCGCGTGGGTCGCCTCGGCCAATTGCTGTTGGAACAGCACACGGTTGGGCAGCCCGGTAATGGTGTCGTAGTGCGCCAGGCGTTCGAGCTGGGCTTGCGAGCGCTGCAGCTCACGGTTGCGCTGTTCCACCTGGAGTTGCTTACGATTGACCTGTGCCACGAACAGGCTGATCAGGCCGGTGCAGATCAGCGCAAACCAGAACAGCGGCGAGGCGAACAGGCCCGCCGCCTGATGCGCTTGCTGACGTTGCGCGTCCAGGTGCCCAAGCGCCACCGACAAGCCGATGCCGGCTGCGGCAAATGCCACCGGCAGCAAGCGCTGGAGGGTCTGGCGAAGGGTGCCGGTAGCCGGCTTCTGCTCTTCGGAATACGGGGAATTTGTCGGGATCATAAGCCTGCGGACGCACTCGGTTGTTTCTGTATCGGCGCAGCTTCGGCAATGTTGAGCCAGACTGGTGTTTTTCTTCAGCCAGGTGCATGCTCCAGGCTGAAGCGTTTCACCTAGCCCAATACGTGAGGTGCAGTACCCATGGACCGTTTGCTCGATTCGCTGTTTCCTGCCGCCGAGAACATCCCCGAGGCCTGGCGCCTGGGTGACCCCCTTGAGCAACGCGATTACCTGGTGAATGGTGAACTGCGACGCTGGGACGGCCCGCTGGCCACGGTGCGAAGCCCGGTGTGGCTCAAGGAAGGCGACAGCGAGCAGCAAGTCATTCTCGGCAGCGCCCCGCTGCTGGATGCCGACACCGCCCTGACTGCGCTGGATGCCGCCGTGCAGGCCTATGACAAGGGCCGCGGCATGTGGCCAAACATGCGCGTGGCCGAACGCATCCAGCATGTCGAAACCTTCCTGGCGCGCATGCGCGAGCAGCGCCAGGCCGTGGTCAAGCTGCTGATGTGGGAGATCGGCAAGAACCTCAAGGACTCGGAAAAGGAGTTCGACCGCACCTGTGACTACATCGTCGATACCATCAACGCGCTCAAGGACCTCGACCGCCGCTCCAGCCGTTTCGAACTGGAGCAAGGCACGCTTGGCCAGATCCGCCGCGCGCCATTGGGCGTAGCGCTGTGCATGGGGCCTTACAACTACCCCCTCAACGAAACCTTCACCACGCTGATCCCGGCGCTGATCATGGGCAACACCGTGGTGTTCAAGCCCGCCAAGTTCGGCGTGCTGCTCATCCGCCCATTGCTCGAAGCCTTCCGCGACAGCTTCCCGGCGGGGGTGATCAACGTCATTTATGGCCGGGGCCGTGAGACGGTCAGCGCCCTGATGGCCAGCGGCAAGGTCGATGTATTCGCCTTCATAGGCACGCACAAGGCCGCCAGCGACCTTAAGAAACTGCACCCTCGCCCACATCGCCTGCGCGCCGCGCTGGGGCTGGACGCCAAGAACCCTGGTATCGTGCTGCCCCAGGTGGACCTGGACAACGCCGTCGAAGAGGCGGTAACCGGTGCACTGTCGTTCAACGGCCAGCGCTGCACCGCGCTGAAGATCCTCTTCGTCCATGAGGACGTGGTCGAGCCATTCCTCGACAAGTTCAAGCGCAAGCTCGCAGCTTTGAAACCGGGCATGCCGTGGGAGCCGGGCGTAGCGCTGACGCCGCTGCCTGAACAGGGCAAGGTCGACTACCTTGACGGCCTGGTGGCCGATGCCACGGCCAAGGGCGCACGCGTGCTCAACGAAGGTGGCGGCCAGAGCCGTGGCTCATTCTTCTACCCCGCCCTGCTCTACCCAGTCAGCAGCGACATGCGCGTGTACCACGAGGAACAGTTCGGCCCCGTGGTACCGGTGGTGCCTTACCGCGACCTGCAGACCGTGATCGACTACGTGCTCGATTCCGACTACGGCCAGCAATTGAGCCTGTTCGGCAACGACCCGCAGACCATTGGCAGCCTGGTCGACATCTTCGCCAACCAGGTCGGCCGCATCAACCTCAACGCCCAGTGCCAGCGCGGACCGGATACCTACCCGTTCAATGGCCGCAAGAACAGTGCCGAAGGTACGCTGTCGGTGCATGACGCCCTGCGCGTGTTCTCCATACGCACCCTGGTGGCGACGCGCTTCCAGGAAGCCAACAAGGAGCTGATCAGCGAGATCATTCGCAATCGCCAGTCGAGTTTCCTGACCACCGATTACATCTTCTGATCGCCAATCGATCTAGCAGACGTGTCGATCTTCTCCAATGCTAAACGACTCTATGCAACAGGGGCCCGATCGAGCCCCTTTGCATCCACGTCAAAGGAGATTCGAACATGGCAGCCAAACCCATCCCAGAAGGCCAGCACAGCATCACGCCTTATCTGGCCATGCAGAATGCCGACAAGGCCATCGAGTTTTACAAGCAGGCCTTCGGTGCTATCGAAATGTTCCGCCTCGATGGCCCGGACGGCCGGGTCGGCCATGCCGAATTGAGAATCGGCGACTCGTCGTTGATGCTCGCCGATCCTTGCGACATGGAAGGCGGCCTGACCGCTGCACAAAAGCTCAACGGTGCAGCAGTTGGCTTGCACCTGTACGTCGAGGACTGCGACAAGGTGTACGCACAGGCCATCGCCGCTGGCGCCACTCAATTACATGAGGTCAAGGACCAGTTCTACGGCGACCGCAGCGGCACACTGAAAGACCCATTCGGCAACATGTGGTTCGTTTCTACCCACAAGGAGGACCTCAGCCCCGAAGAAATCCGCGACCGTGCGGCCAAAATGTTCGGTGGCAGCTGAACGACACGTTGAAAGCGGCGCGGCTTTGCTTGAAGCTTGTGGCTCGTAGCTTGGAGCTGCTCAATGCGAATCATCGACAAAACCGCCGCGCAGGTGCGCAGCCTGACCCCGGCCGAAGAGGAACTGCTGCAGGCATTCGCCAACGGCAGCCTCGTCGGCCCCCGCCTGCTGCAGGCCAACCAGCTGCTGATGAAAGTGCGCAGCGCCAACCAGTGGCTGGCCTGCGACTGCCGCAAGGATGCCCTGCCGGTGCTCAATGTCACCCTCAACGGCAGCACCGGTACACTGTTTCTCAAGAACAATCCCGGCACCGCCGAACATGCGCCGGGCTGCCCGTTCACCAAGGACGAACGCGAGGCCGCCGAACGTGAGCAAGACCCTGCCCCGCCTGCCGCCTGGCTGGCGCCCGACACCGCACTGCGCCTGCTTGGCGACTTCCGCCAGGCTAGCGACGGCACTGGCACCGTGGGTGATGGTAGTGACCGCCGTGATCAGCAGCGCCTGCTCTCGCTGCTGCTGACCTGGATCGAAACCAGTGGCCTGAACCTTTATGCCACGCACCTGAAAAAAGACCTCACCAGCCAGTTCGCCGAACTGCGCAGCGTCGCCAGTCGTTACCCTCTAGTGGAGCGTGTGCCCGCCAGCAACTACCTGGAAACCCGGCTGGACATGAAGCACATGATGATGCTCAAGGCCCGCCTGCGCGAGGCCACGGTGTTTGGCAGCCACCGCCGCCATGGCCTGCTGCTGGACTGCGTCGACCAGATCAAGGGCCGCAAGCTGTTCAACAACCGCAGTGAGGATGGCTTCGATTTTCAGGGGCATCATCTTTACTGGGGCGGAAGCCGGGCGTCCGGTCCGCTATTGGCACTGGTCCTGTATTCGCCGACCACGGCAGGCAGCCACTTTTATGAGCTTATCCATGTGGCCAGCGTACCCGTGTTGTCACGTTCGCACCTGTTTCCCGTTTACCGCGACGAAGAGCGTGAACCGCTCAAGGCACTGGTGTCGTTGATAGACTGGATGGCCAGCAAGGGCGTGAAAGTGCAGATGCGCAGGCCGGTGATCGGTGGGCAGGTGATGGATGAGCTGGTGCTGACATCGGACCAGGACCGGGTGCTGTCGGTCTCGTTGCTGGAGCAACCAGTGGGGCCGGAGCCGGATGCCGAGAATTTCAAGCGGTATGCCGACTTCAAGAGCCTGGAGACGTTTCGCAAGTTTGTCGCCGGGTTCTTCATGCGCGAGCGCTGAAGACTGTGTTGCCCGTTTCGCGGATGAATCCGCTCCTACAGGCACGGCGCTGTACCTGTAGGAGCGGATTCATCCGCGAAGAGGCCGCCGCAATCACCCCAAAAACAGCTTGTACGCCGGGTTATCAGTCTCATCCCAATACCGATACCCCATCTCATCCAGCGCCTGCCCCAACCCCGCCTGTTCCTCACCCGGCAACTCCAACGCCGCAAACACCCGTGCGTCCGCCGCGCCGTGGTTGCGGTAATGGAACAGGCTGATGTTCCAGCGCTTGCCCAACCGCTCAAGGAAGCCCAGCAACGCCCCCGGCCGCTCCGGGAACTCGAATCGCAGCACCCGCTCATCTGCGCCCGGTGCCGCATGCCCGCCCACGGTGTGGCGCACATGCAGCTTGGCCAGCTCGTTGTCGGTCAGGTCGAGCACGCTGTAGCCCTGCTCGGCGAGGTTGGCCAGCAGCTTTTCGCGCGGATCATGCAGCGGATGCGTCTGCACCCCCACGAACAACCGCGCTTCCCTGCCTGGGTAATAGCGGTAGTTGAACTCGGTGATCTGGCGCTTGCCCAGCGCCTGGCAGAAGGCGCGGAAGCTGCCGGGCTGTTCGGGGATGGTCACGGCGATGATCGCCTCGCGCTGCTCACCCAGCTCGGCGCGCTCGGCGACATGGCGCAGGCGGTCGAAGTTGACGTTGGCACCGGAATCGATGGCCACCAGGGTCTGGCCCTGCACGCCTTCACGAGCCACGTATTTCTTGATCCCGGCCACGGCCAGCGCGCCGGAAGGCTCGGTGATCGAACGGGTATCGTCGTAGATATCCTTGATCGCCGCACACAGTTCGTCGCTGCTGACCGTTATCACCTCATCTACGAAATGCCGGCACAGCTCGAAACAATGAGCACCGACCTGGGCCACCGCGACGCCGTCGGCGAAGGTGCCCACCTGCGGCAGGATCACCCGCTCGCCAGCGGCCATGGCGGCCTGCAGGCAATTGGAGTCTTCCGGTTCTACTCCGATCACCTTCACCTCAGGGCGCAGGTACTTCACATACGCGGCGATGCCCGCCACCAGCCCGCCACCACCGACCGGCACGAAGATCGCGTCGAGTTGGCCTGGTTGTTGGCGGAGGATCTCCATGCCAACGGTGCCCTGCCCGGCGATCACGTCCTGATCATCGAAGGGTGGCACGAAGGTTGCGCCCTCGCTGTCTGCAAGCTTGAGCGCATGGGCCAGGGCATGGGGGAAGCTTTCACCCTGCAGCACCACATGACCGCCCCGCGAACGCACACCTTCGACCTTCAACGAAGGTGTGGTGGTTGGCATGACTATCGTTGCCTTCAAGCCCAGATGCGACGCCGCCAGGGCCACACCTTGGGCGTGGTTGCCCGCTGATGCGGTGATCACCCCACGCTCGCGCTGGGCTGTGGTCAAGCGCGACAGCCGCGTGTAGGCACCGCGGATCTTGAACGAGAACGTGGGCTGCAGGTCTTCGCGCTTGAGCAGCACCTGATTGCCCAGGCTGGCAGACAGTGCAGGCGCCGCTTGCAGCGGCGTCTCGATGGCCAGGTCGTACACCGGCGCGGACAAGATGCGCCGCACCTGCTCCGACAGCAGCTGCTGCGGGCTGAGCGGGGTACGTGGGTTGACGTTGAGGCTGGTCATCGAATGCAACTCCTTGGCTGTTGTTCACGTTGCCCAGGAGTCAGAGATTGAAAACCCGCCTCCAGGGCGGGTTAGGTGCACGTACGCGCTAGCCCGCCAAACTGATGATGGCGGTAATAATAATGGCGTTCACGTGCGGGAAGGTGTTCATGGGGTGGGAACTTATCCCGCCGCGCGCAGGCCTGTCAACACTTGGCCTGTTGCGCCGAGAGCGGCACATCGAAGACCTTGTCGAAGCCCCACTGGAACACGAAGGCATACACGAAGAAGAACACGAACAGCGCCAGGTTGGTGAGCAGCGCCGCCCACAGGCTGACATCCAGCCAGTACGCCACCAGTGGCAGCAGGATGACCACCAGCCCGCCTTCGAAGCCGAGCGCGTGCAACAGCCGGCGCATGAAGGTGCGCTCGCGTTTGGGCTGTCGCGCTTCCCAACGCTCGAACACCCAGTTGTAACCCATGTTCCAGCTCATGGCGATGCCCGACATCAGCACCGACAGCACGGTCGATTGCGCCATGCCGGCGCCGAACGCCAGTTCCAGCGCAGGCGCCACGCAGGCCACGGCGATGGCTTCGTAGAGAATGGCCTGGACGATCTTGCGTGCCTTGCCTTGCATGTTCAGATCCCTCTCGAAAAGGCCTACCAAATTACAAGAAGCAGCCTGCAAGAAAAAGTCTGAAATACATTTTTGACTGACCATTCAGTCAAGAATAACTAGCATAAACGTTTCCGCACCACCCCATTCCCCTGGCACCCGGCCGCGTGACGGCCTGACCCGACCTCGCCTTCATTCGCTCAGCGCATGCCGCTGACCGCGAACGGCCGTGCATTGGACAACCCCGCAGCTGACTGCTTGTATCTATCCATTGCAAGTGGCGCGAAGTCGTACACCTACGTCCAGGGAATCGTACGAGGAACAAGACGATGGCTAACACCGTCATGATGGTATTCGGTACCCGCCCAGAAGCGATCAAGATGGCCCCCCTGGCCAGGGTCCTGCGCGAGTGGCCCGACATCGACCTGCATATCTGCTCCACCGGCCAGCACCGCGAGATGCTCGGGCAGGTGCTCACCGCGTTTGGGCTGAGCGTCGATCAGGACCTCAAGGTGATGACCCAGAACCAGACCCTCAACGGGCTGGCCCGCGACCTGTTGGACAAGATCGACAAGGCCTATGAACAGGTCAAACCGGATATCGTACTGGTCCATGGCGACACCACCACCAGCTTCATTGCCGCCCTTGCCGCGTTCCACCGGCATATCCCCATCGGCCACGTCGAAGCCGGGCTGCGCACCGGCAACCTGCAGCAGCCCTGGCCCGAGGAAGCCAACCGGCGCCTCACCGGGGTAATTGCCGACCTGCATTTCGCCCCCACTACCAAGTCCCGCGACAACCTGCTGCGCGAAGGTGTACCGCTGGAGCACATCGAGGTCACCGGCAACACCGTCATCGACGCCTTGCTGTGGATGCGCGAATACCTCGCCACCACCGCCTGGCACCCCGCTGCCGACTCCCCGCTGCACAACCTGCGTGATGACCAGCGCATGGTGCTGATAACCGGCCACCGTCGGGAGAACTTCGGTGCCGGTTTCGAGCGCATTTGCCTGGCGTTGGCCGAGCTGGCCTTGCGTTATCCCGAGGTGCAGTTCGTCTACCCGGTGCACCTCAACCCGCAGGTGCAAAAAGCGGTCTACGGCCTGCTGTCGGGGCGCGACAACATTCACCTGGTGGCGCCACAGGACTACCAGCACTTCGTCTGGCTGATGAACCGCGCCCACATCATCCTCACCGACTCCGGTGGCGTGCAGGAAGAAGCCCCGGCGCTGGGCAAGCCGGTACTGGTGCTGCGCAAGGTCACCGAGCGCCCATCGGTGCTGGAGGGCGGCACGGTCAAGCTGGTCGGCACCCAGGCCGAGCGCATCGTCAAGGAAACCAGCCAACTGCTGGAAGACGAGGCCGCTTACCAGCGCATGGCCCGCGTCTTCACCCCATTTGGTGACGGCCACGCCAGCGAGATCATCGCCGAACGCCTGAGCCGCTGGTTCGAGGCAACCTCCAATCAACGGGAAGACGCATGAGCCTGGCTTTCATCGATTTCCTCACCTATGTGCTGTTCGGCCTCAAGATCCTGGCCATCATCCTCGCCACATTGATGTTCCTGCTCGGCCTCGATGACCTGTTCATCGACCTGTGCTACTGGTGCCGCAAGCTGATCCGGCGTTTTCGCATCTACGACAAGTACGAGCGGGCCGACGAGAAACGCCTGTTCGAAGTACCGGAAAAACCCCTGGCGATCATGGTCCCAGCCTGGAATGAAGTAGGCGTGGTCGGCGAAATGGCGCGCCTGGCGGCCTCCACCATCGACTACGAAAACTACCAGATCTTCGTCGGCACCTACCCCAACGACCCGCAGACCCAGGCCGACGTCGATGCCGTGTGCCTGCACTACCCCAACGTGCACAAGGTGGTTTGCGCCCGCCCCGGCCCGACCAGCAAGGCCGACTGCCTGAACAACATCATCGATGCCATCCTGCGCTTCCAGGACGACGCGCGCATCGAGTTCGCCGGCTTCATCCTGCATGACGCCGAAGACGTGATTTCGCCCATGGAACTGCGCCTGTTCAACTACCTGTTGCCGGCCAAGGACATGATCCAGATCCCGGTCTACCCCTATGCGCCGGAATGGAAAGGCTTCACCGCCGGGCACTACGTGGACGAGTTTGCGGAAAACCACGGCAAGGACGTGATCGTGCGCGAGGCCCTTACGGGCCAGGTGCCCAGCGCCGGGGTCGGCACCTGCTTCAGCCGCCGCGCCATCAGCGCCCTGCTCGAAGACGGCGACGGCATCGCCTTCGATGTGCAGAGCCTCACCGAAGACTACGACATTGGTTTTCGCCTGAAACAGAAAGGCATGAAATGCATCTTCGCCCGCTACTCCGTCACCGACCCGGCCCTGGCGCTCAAGCACGAATGGCGCCCTGGCATGAGCCGCGAGTTCTCTCAGGTGATTTGCGTGCGCGAGCATTTCCCGCGGGACTGGCAGCATGCTATCCGGCAGAAGTCGCGGTGGATCGTCGGTATCGTGTTCCAGGGCACCAGCAACCTTGGCTGGAGCCGCACGGGCGCGCTCAATTACTTCCTCTGGCGTGATCGTCGAGGCTTGTTCGCCTACCTGCTCAGCTTCCTGGTCAACCTGTTGTTCCTGGTGTTGCTGGCGATGTGGCTGGTGACGGTGGTCGCGCCGGAGTCCTGGCGTTTCATGTCGATCCTCAGCGACAGCTGGTGGCTCACCACGCTGCTTTGGCTCAACGGCCTGATGCTGATCAACCGCCTGTTCCAGCGCGGCTGGTTCGTGACCCGCTATTACGGCATCGGCGAAGGGCTGCTGTCGGCGCCGCGAATGATGTGGAGCAATTTCGTCAACTTCTTCGCCAATTTGCGCGCCTTGCGCCAGGTCATGGAGATGGGTGATTCGCGCCGTGTCGCCTGGGACAAGACCACCCACGAGTTCCCCGCCCTGGCCTCCCCTGCCCGCACACCCCTGGGCCACCGCCTGGTGGAAAAAGGCTACATCACCGAATTACAGCTGGAGCAGGCGATCACCAGCCCGGTGCGCCGACGCCTGGGCCGTGAGCTGCTGTTGCGCGGCTGGCTGACCAGCGAACAGCTGGTGCAGACCCTGGCCGAGCAGCTCGACATGCCCTGGGCACCGCTCAACCCGTTCAAGCTTGACGCACACCTGATCGCGCAACTGCCGCGCCGCTTGGCGACGCACTATGGCGTGCTGCCAGTGGCCGAAGACGGCGACACCTTGCTGCTGGCCAGCGAAAGCCCGGTCAGCCAAGTCTCGCTGGGAGTGATCAGCCGCCAGCTCAAGCGCCCGGTCAAATGCCGACTGGCGCCCCAGGGCCGGGTCACCCTGGGCCTGCGCTATCACTACCCCAGCCCCTGGCAGCACGAGGAGACCCGGCAGATGCTGGAGGTGCTGGAAAAACATCAGGACAACGCCGAACTGATCGAGCAGGTCAGCACCCACCAGGTCATGCTCGGGGCCTTGCTGCAGGTACGCGGCATGGTTCCGGTGACCCTGTTCAACCAGGCATTGATCGACTTCGACCCGGAGCAGCAGAGCCTGGGCGAACACCTGATCGCACGCGGCATCATCACCGAGCACGTGCTGCAGCAGGCGCTCGACGAACAGGCCAGCGAACAGCAGGCCGCCTTTGACCTGATCAGGGAGGTGGCATGAAGCCGCGTTTTACCCTTACGTTTACCGGCCTGCTGCTGTGCTACACCGCCCTGCCCGCCCTGGCCGCGCCGATGACTGATTTTCAGCGCTTCACCAGCTATCCATTCATGGAGCGCAGCTACCGCGAAGCGAAAAAGGACAACTGGGCCGAGGTCGAGCGCCTGACCCGCCATGTGCTGGGGCGCGTGCCGAACAATGACGAGGCCCGCGCGCTGCTGGTCGAGGCGTTGGCCCATCAGCGCCGCTACAAGGACGCTGAAGCAGTAGCAGAGCAACTCGACGGCGGCCCCGAATATGCCGATGCCCTGCTTGAATTGCGCCTGACCTGGATCGAACAGGACCCACCCTCCGCCACTCAGGTGGAGGGCTGGATGGCCACGGCTGACAGCATGCACCGAGTACGCCTGTGGCAGGCATACAGCTTGAGCCTGGCCAAGTTCGGCGGGGCCGGCAAGGCCCTCGAATGGCTCAACCAACTGCCGCCCCGCGACGATGGCCAGGTGCTGCGTCTGGCCCGAGCCAACTTTGCCGAGCAACTGCGCAACTGGAAAGAAACCATCGAACAGCTGCAACCCTTGGCCGACAAAGGCCAGTTGCCGGCCCAGGACTGGCAGCGCCTGGCCAATGCCTACGTGCAACAGGTCGATGAAAAGGGGCTGACTAAACTGCTGGAGAGCGCCCCCTCGCCCGAGATCGCCAACCAGACCCGGCTGGCGATGGCCAACCGCGCCATCGCCGTTGGCCATAACGAGCAGGCCCAGCGCTGGCTGCAAACCTTGCCTGCCGAGCAACTGCAAGACCCCGCACTGCGCCAACAGCTTTGGGAACTGGCCCGTGAAGGCGACGATGCGCCCTTGGTGCGGCGCCTTAGCAACGAATTGCAGCGTCCGTGCCTGGACACGGTCGACTGGCTGTCACGCCACGACCCGGATGTCGCCCGCGAGCAGTTCAAGGACTGCCAGGCCAGTGCCGATGCCCGTGCCTATGCAGTACTCAAGCAGCGCCTGTATGGCGACCCCGCACCAGCGCCACAACCGCGCACCGCAGCTGAATGGGAGCAGCGTTACCGGCAGAGCGGTGATCTGGCAGCCCTCGAACAAGCCAGCTTCCTGCTGTTGCAGCAAGGCCACAGCGACCGCGCACGAACGCTGCTGGAGCAGGCCTACGACCGCCGCCAGGGGCGCCTGACGCCCTCGCTGCTGCAGCGTCTGGGCAATCTCTATGCACGCAACGACGGTCCGCTGGACACGCGGCGCATGCTCAACCTGGTCCCCAGGGTCGATGCCAACACCCGCGCCCAGTTGCTCGGCCGTCTTGCCGAGGCCGGCGAGTGTGACGCCGTGCGCCAGGCCATTCCGGCAAACCCCACCGAGGCCGGGCAGTACCGCGCCTTAGGCCGCTGCGCCATGCCTGACCAACCCGGTGAAGCGGTGGTCTATTACCAGGCCGCCGAGCGCCTGGGCGACAGCGGCAATCGCCTGCCATTGGCCTACGCGCTGGAAGCCGCCGGTGATTCCGAAACGGCCCTGCCCATCTGGCGCGATTTGCCGGCCAGCGCCTGGACCGACAATGCCCGCCTGACCGCCGCCGCGGGTGCATTGAACGCAGGCGAGCCGCAAACCGCTCGTCGATACTGGGATGCTGCCGCGCACAACAGCGCCGACGACTGGGCGCTCGGCGCCGCGATCGCGCAACGCCAGGGCGACCCGCAGGCGGCTTTGGGCTTCCAGCGCCAAGCGTTGGCCCACAACCCGCGTGCCGACCACTACTACGCGGCTGCCAGCACCGCGCAGCTGGCCGGCGACAACGCCCAGAGCACCGCCTGGCTGGCCGAAGCAGTACGCCTGGCGCCCAACCAGCCACGCTACCGCGCCGACTACGGCATGCGCCTGGCCGGCTCGCCAGACAAAAGCCAGCGGCGGCAGTCGATCCCCTATCTGGAGCAGGCTACCCGCGACTTCCCTGAAGATTATCGCCTTGGCGAAACCCTCGCTGTGCGCTACGACGAAGCCGAAGACAGCGCCTCGGCCCGCCGCGAACTGCGCCGGATCCTCGATGTTGAAGAGAACCTGGTCGACGCCGACGACGAATACGGCAGCCTCGAAGCGCGCAAGTATCGCCAGCGTCGTGCCCACGAAACCTTGTCACGCCGCGACAGCATCACCCTGGCCAGCACCTGGTCACCAGCGGGTACCTCGACCAACGACAAGTTCCTCGACAACGGCGAACGCAGCGGCAGTTCCCGCCGGGCGCAATCGCAGAACGTGCAGTTGGCCATGTGGGACCACGCGCTGGGTGAAGAACCCAGCCGCAACGGCAGCACCCTGTCGGTCTACGGCCGGGTGCTGTTCGGTGGCCAGAGCCGCACGGATTACGCGCAAAGCATCGGCACCGGCGTCGGCCTGCGCTACAAACCGCTCGGCCAGGCCAACCTCAACCTGTATGCCGAGCTGTATCACCAGCGGCAGATCGATACGGAGCACTACAACGGCCTGAGCCTGGGCGAACTGCTGAGTCCGAGTAAGGTTGGCGGCAACTGGGGCGACCTGCGCAACAACGCCGAGTCGAGCAATGACCTGCTGCTGCGCGCCACGGCTTCGTTCCTCGACCAGGGTGCCTGGCGCAATGACTGGCGGGTCGACGAAGACGACTGGAACGAGCGCTTTCTCTACCTCGACGCGGCCTGGTGGACCCGTGCCGGCGACCATGCCTGGCTGTCGCGCTACCAGCAAGGTCATGCCTGGAAGCTCCCTGGCAGTTCGCCGCAGACCCTGATGCCATACGGATTCCTCGAATTTTCCAGCCAGGATCCGAGCAACGACTGGCGCCAGGATGCCCGCGCCGGTGTCGGCGTGCGCTGGCAATGGTGGTTCGACGACGATCGCTACAACGCCTATCGCGGCACGCTGAAAGTACGCGCCGAGTATCAGCAGTCGTTGGGTGGCAACCTCTACGAACGCGCCAACGGTGTGCTGGTTGGCGCGGAGATGACCTTCTGATGCGTACCTTCCTGGCAATCTGCATGCTCGCCCTGTGCCTGCCGGCGCTGGCCGACCAACGCCTGTTCTACCAGCCGCTGAACCGCGATGCCGATGTCAGCCCCGCCCAGTGGCAGCAGCTGTGGCGCGCCACTGCGGCGCAGGGCGGCAAAACCCTGATCGTGCAATGGAGCGCCTATGGCGACAGCGATTTCGGCGGCGCCCAGGGCTGGCTGGCCAACAGCTTGCGCGAAGCGCGTGCTCAGGGGCTGGAGCTAGTGCTCGGGCTTTATATGGACCCGGCTTACTACAAGCGCATCGAGGAACTCGATGGCGATGGCCTGAGCAGCTATTGGAAGGCCCAGCTGGGACGCTCGTTGAGCCAATACCAGCAGTTGCGCAAGGACTGGAACATCGAGGTGGAGGGGTGGTACTTGCCAATGGAATTGGACGACCTGCACTTTCGTGACGTCGCCCGACGCGAGGCGTTGTACAGCCGGTTGCAGGCCTTCAACCGGCAGTTGGACAAACCGCTGCACATCAGCGCGTTCAGTGCTGGCAAGCTGGCGCCACGGGTCAATGCCGCGTGGTTGGATCAACTGGCGGGGCTGGGCTTGACTGTGTGGTGGCAGGACGGTGCGGGGACAGGGCGATTGCCAGCGATGGTGCGCCAGCGTTACGAGCAAGCCTTGCCGTGCCGGGTGGGTGTGGTGCGTGAGGCGTTTCGCCAGGTGAGTGGGTCGGGGGAGGCATTTCGGGCGCAGGGGACCAAACCGAGGCTGACTGGTGGATGCCATGTCGAAGCGGTGTTCGCTCTTCGGTATCGGCCTTGGGCTCGCGGGATACTGTCGCAGAATTAAGTCGCCTGCTCCGGCCTCTTCGCGGGGCAAGCCCGCTCCCACAGGTTCTGCGAACGCCACGGAACCTGTGGGAGCGGGCTTGCCCCGCGAAGAAGCCGCAGCAGCCATGCATTCCTCAGCAGGAACACACCCATGCTCAAGACCATCGAGGACCACGTCCGCCAGCAGGTCGCCCCCGCCGCCCTGCGCGCCGAGTTCCGTCAGCATGAGTTCGACAACTCACGGCGCTTCTGCCAGCTGATCTTCTGCGTCAGCATCGCCGTCTGGCTGGTCTTCGACCTGATTGTCAGCTACCTCGGCAATCAGGGCTTCACCTGGCTTTCCGGTCTGTTCCTGGCGCTGATGTGCAGCCTCACCGTGGTCCTGGGCTTCACCCGCAGAAGCCACCATTTCGACGTGCTCAACCTGCTGTTCATCAGCGTCATCACCCTGGGCATGCGCCTGGTCATCGAGGGCATCCCCACCCCTTTGCGCCCGGTCTGGCTGGTGCTCGGCACGTCCACCGTGCTGTACAGCGTTTCGGTACTGCCAGTACGGCGCTGGTCGTTCTTCTGTGCCATGGTCATCACCTGGGCCATGCTCAACCCGTTCTACGGCACCAACATCGACCTCGACGACCTCGAAGCCGCCATGCTGCTGAGCTATGCCGTGTTCCTCAGCGGCCTGGTGATCTACAGTTACCTGCGCATCCGTCAGGCCAAGCTGCACAACTTCTATATGTCCAAGTTGCTGCTCGAACAGGCTTATGTCGACGTGCTCACCGAAATCCCCAACCGCCGCTCGTTCATGGCCAAGGCCGAGCGCCAGTTGCACCAGGCGCCGCCTGGGCAATACCTGGCGATGGTCGATATCGACAATTTCAAGAAGGTCAACGACCGCTTCGGGCATGACATCGGTGACGAGGTGCTCAAGCGGGTGGCCATGCACATCAAGGCGTCGATGGCGGCTTACGCGTTCGCAAGGCTCGGCGGCGAGGAGTTCGCGATCTTCTTCCAGGGCCTGGATCAGCCAGCTGCCGAGGGCCTGGTCGAAGCATTGTGCAAGCGTGTGCGGGAAGACCTGGGGGCGCATCCGGTGACGATCAGTATCGGCCTGGCCCACGTCGATAGCGCGGACACCCTGACCATGGCGCTGGTCAAGGCTGATCAGGCGTTGTACGAAGCCAAGCACACTGGCAAAGACCGCTTCGTACTGTGGACTAGCCGGCTGGCAGCCGAATCCTGAACTGCGCCCCACCCAACGCCGATTGCGCCACCGTCAGTGTCCCGCCCTGCCCCTCGATGGCCCGCCGGCTGATCGCCAGCCCCAGGCCAAACCCGCCGGTATTGCGATCGCGGCTGCGGTCCAGGCGGTAGAACGGCTGGAAGATCCGCTCGCGTTCCTCAACAGGGATGCCGATGCCGTCGTCCTCGACGGTCAGCAGGCAGGCGCCGTCCTCTTCCAGGCGCAGGCGCAGCAACAGGCTTTCATCACAATAGCGCATGCCATTGCGCACCAGGTTCTGCACGGCACGCGCCGTCAGCCGTGGGTCGAGTACGAAGCGTGGCAGGTTGCCCTCGGCACGGACTTCCCAGGTGATACCCCGGGTATCGAGCTCTTCGGCAAAGCCACCGAGCACACTGTCGACCAGCTCAAGCAACGACACCTCGACCCGCTCGCGGGCCTGGTCGGCGTTGTACAGGCGGCTGTATGAAAGCAGTTCGAGCACCAGTTCGTCCAGCTCGCGCACATGCCCGACCAGCTCCAGCAAGCGCTTGCGACTGCTCGCCGGCACTTCGTCGAACAACAGCACCAGGCCGAAGTCCAGCCGGGTGAGCGGCGTGCGCAACTCATGGGATACCGCATTGAGCAGCTCGCGCTGCTGATTGACGTGGCGTTCCAGGTCGCTGGCCATGGTGTCGAACACCCCGGCCAGCTCACCGATGTTCGAGTGTGGCGAGATGTGCGTACGCTCGGCCATCTGCCCTTGGCCCAGACGCCTTGCAGTCTCCTTGAGGCGTTCCAGATCACGCCAGTGCGGCCACACCCACAACAGCAGGCACCCGAGCATGGCGGCGCCGATCAGCACGGTCACGCCCCAGGACAGGACATTGATGTCCAGCGGGTCTGGTGGCGCATGCAGGCTCACTAACCAACCTTCTTCCAGCGGCGCCAGCGCCGTCTGGTAGTAACCCCAGTCGCCGATGCGCACCACGTACAAGCCATGTTCCAGACGAGCTTGCTCCTGTGGGCTCAGACCGGCCTGGTCACTGCGCAACAGCTTCACTTCCAGCGGCGCGAACTCCTTGGCCAGGTCCTGCTCCACCTCAGGCCACTGCTCGCGCGGCGCCTGGCGGAACTGGCGGACGATCAGCGATTGCACGCCTTTGGCCTGGTCCAGGTTGTAGGCCATGAAGCGCTCATGGAACAGGCCGACGATGGTGTCGGGGATGAGCAGCAACGCGCCGGCGTAGGCGACGATGATCACCAGGTACAGGCGCACCAGGATCTTGAGCATGAGCAGTCAGCACTCCCACTCGACACGGCTGAACAGGTAACCCTTGCCCCACACGGTCTTGATCTTGCGCGCCTCGCCGGCGCTGTCGTCGAATTTGCGGCGCAGCTTGGAAATGGCCACGTCCACCGAACGGTCGGTGCCATTGAACTCGATGCCGCGCAACTGCTGGAGGATGCGGTCGCGGCTGAGCACTTCGCCGGCATTGCGCGCCAGGACCACCAGCAGGTTGTATTCGCCGCTGGACAGCTCCACCTCTTCACCGCGCCAGCTGACCAGGCGCTCGGCGAGGTCGATACGCAGGCCGCCGACCAGGATCTGCTCGCTGTCCAGGCGCGGCTCGTGCACGCTGCTGCGGCGTAGCAAGGTACGTACCCGTGCCAGCAACACTCGAGGTTCGCAGGGTTTGGTCACATAGTCGTCGGCGCCCATCTCAAGGCCCAGCACCTGGTCGTGGCTGTCGTCGCGTGCCGTCAGCATCAGGATCGGCAGGCTCTGCGATTCCTGGCGCAGCAGGCGGCATACTTGCAAGCCATCGATGCCCGGCAGCATCAGGTCGAGGATCACCAGATCGGGTTTGTCCTGGCGAAACGCCTCCAGCACATGGTCGCCACGGGCGATGACCCGCACATGGAAGTCGTTGCGTTGCAGGTAGCTGGCAATCAGCTCGGACAGGGCACTGTCGTCTTCGACCAGTAGAATATTCGGCATAGGGGCTTGAAACAGAATTTGGAGGAGACTTCACCGGCCTCTTCGCGGGGCAAGCCCGCTCCCACAGGTTCTGCATGAAACCCTGTGGGAGCGGGCTTGCCCCACGAAGAGGCCGGCACAGACAGCGAGAATATAGAATCCCGCCGGCAGGCAGGATTGTTCTTCACACTTTTTCACACACGCCCTACACAGCTTAACAGGCGCTCAGGCAGCCACTGCCTTAGCATACGCACGGTCATCATCGGAAGATCCGTATGCCTATTATCTTCACCCCTCGCCTGCGCCCTGTGGCGCTTCTGGCACTGCTGAGCCTGTCCCTGGCCGGTTGCGGCGACAACACCGAGCCGGACGAACAGGCACCCACGCCCGAAGTACGGGTAGAAACCCTGCAGCTGCAGCCGTTGGCCATCAGCACCGAACTGAGCGGACGCATCCTCGCCCCGCGCACCGCCGAAGTGCGTGCCCGGGTGGCTGGCGTGGTGCTCAAGCGCGTTTACCGCGAAGGCAGCGACGTCAAACGAGGCGATGTGCTGTTCCTGATCGACCCGGCGCCGTTCAAGGCCGACCATGACAGCGCCAAAGCCACCCTGGCCAAGGCCGAGGCCAACCTGTACCAGGCGCGCCTGCAGGAACAACGCTACCGTGAGCTGGTCGACGACAAGGCCGTCAGCCGCCAGGAGTACGACAATGCCCGTGCGACCTACCTTCAAGCCGACGCCGAAGTTGCCGGGGCCAAGGCCGCGCTGGAACGTACGCGCCTGAACCTGGGCTACGCCACCGTCACCGCGCCGATTTCCGGGCGCATCGGCCGCGCGCTGGTCACCGAAGGCGCACTGGTCGGGCAGAACGAGACCACGCCACTGGCCACCATCCAGCAGCTGGACCCGATCCACGCCGACGTCACCCAGTCGACCCGCGAGCTCAATGCCCTGCGCCGCGCGCTGCGGGCCGGCGAACTGCAAAAAGCAGACAACGGTGAGGCGCGCGCCACGTTGATTCAGGACGACGGCAGCGCCTACCCGTTGCCCGGCAAGCTGCTGTTCTCCGACATCAGTGTCGACCCGAGCACCAACCAGATCACCCTGCGCAGCGAGTTCCCCAACCCGGACCTCGACCTGCTGCCCGGCAGCTACGTGCGCGTGCGCCTGGAGCAGGCCGTGCAGCCCCAAGGGATCAGCGTGCCGCAGCGCGCCATCCTGCGCGACAGCGCCGGGGTGCCGAAGGTGCTGGTGGTCGATGACCAGGCGCGCATCAGCGAGCGCCAGGTGGTGCTCGGCAGCGCACAGGGTGACCGCTGGATCGTCAGCGAGGGCCTGAAAGCCGGCGAACGCGTGGTGGTCGAAGGCCTGCAGCACGTCAAGGCCGGTGACCAGGTGCAAGTCGACACCAGCCAGAACACTCAGCCCATCGCCCAGCACAACGGCCAATGAGGGCCTGACCCATGCCGCAATTCTTCATCGACCGCCCGGTATTCGCCTGGGTGGTCGCCCTGTTCATCCTGCTCGCAGGCGCGCTGGCCATCCCCCAGTTACCGGTGGCCCAGTACCCCAACGTGGCGCCGCCGCAGGTGGAAATCTACGCCGTGTACCCGGGCGCCTCGGCGGCGACCATGGACGAGAGCGTGGTCAGCCTGATCGAGCAGGAGCTCAACGGTGCCGACAACCTGCTGTATTTCGAATCGCAAAGCAGCCTGGGCAGCGCCACCATCACCGCCACCTTCGAGCCGGGCACCCACCCGGACCTGGCCCAGGTGGATGTGCAGAACCGCTTGAAAGTGGTCGAGTCGCGGCTGCCGCGCCCGGTTACCCAGCAAGGGCTGCAGGTGGAGAAGGTGTCCACCGGCTTCCTGCTGCTCGGCACCCTGACGTCCGAAGATGGCAGCCTCGATGAAATCGCGCTGTCCGACATCCTCGCGCGCAACGTGATGAACGAAATCCGCCGCATCAAGGGCGTCGGCAAGGCCCAACTGTATGGCTCCGAACGGGCCATGCGGATCTGGATCGACCCGGCCAAGCTGATCGGATTCAACCTCACACCCAACGACGTGGCCGAAGCCATCGCCGCGCAGAACGCCCAGGTTGCCCCCGGCAGCATCGGCGACCTGCCCGCCCGCAGTACTCAGGAAATCACCGCCAACGTGGTGGTCAAAGGCCAGCTGAGCACCCCTGAAGAATTTGCCGCGATCGTGCTGCGGGCGAATCAGGACGGCTCGACGGTCACCATCGGCGATGTGGCCCGGGTCGAGATCGGTGCCCAGGAGTATCAATACGGCACACGCCTGAACGGCAAACCCGCCAGCGCTTTCAGCGTGCAGCTGGCGCCGGGCGCCAATGCCATGGAAACCGCCACCCTGGTGCGGGCGAAGATGCAGGAGCTGTCGGGCTACTTCCCCGAAGGCGTGAAATACGACATACCCTATGACACTTCGCCATTCGTCAAGGTCTCGATCCAGCAGGTCATCACTACCCTGTTCGAGGCCATGCTGCTGGTCTTCGCGGTGATGTTCCTGTTCCTGCAGAACCTGCGCTACACGCTGATCCCGACCCTGGTAGTGCCGGTAGCGCTGATGGGCACCTTTGCCGTGATGCTGGCGCTGGGCTTTTCGGTCAACGTGCTGACCCTGTTCGGCATGGTGCTGGCCATCGGCATCCTGGTCGACGATGCCATCGTCGTGGTGGAGAACGTCGAGCGGATCATGGCCGAGGAAGGCCTGCCACCCAAGGCGGCCACGCGCAAGGCCATGGGCCAGATCAGCGGCGCCATCGTCGGCATCACCCTGGTGCTGGTGGCGGTGTTCCTGCCGATGGCGTTCATGAAAGGTTCGGTCGGCGTCATTTACCAGCAGTTCTCGCTGTCGATGGCCGTGTCGATCCTGTTCTCGGCTTTTCTCGCCCTGAGCCTGACCCCGGCCCTCTGCGCCACCCTGCTCAAGCCCATTGCCAAAGGCGAGCACCACGAACGCAAAGGCTTCTTCGGTTGGTTCAACCGCCGTTTCGAAGCCATGAGCACTGGCTACGAGCGCTGGGTCGTACAAGCGCTTAAGCGTAGCGGGCGCTACCTGCTGGTGTACGGTGTGCTGCTCGCCGTGTTGGGTTACGGCTTCAGCCAGCTGCCCACGGCGTTCTTGCCGACCGAAGACCAGGGCTACACCATCACCGACATCCAGTTGCCACCGGGAGCCAGCCGCATGCGTACCGAGCAGGTCGCCGCGCACATCGAGGCGCACAACGCCGAAGAACCTGGCGTGGGCAACACCACGGTGATCCTGGGCTTCAGCTTCTCCGGCAGCGGGCAGAACGCGGCGCTGACCTTCACCACCTTGAAGGACTGGTCCGAACGCGGTGCCGACGACAGCGCCCAATCGATTGCCGACCGGGCCAATGCGGCGTTTTCGCAGATCAAGGATGCAGTGGCGTTTTCCGTGCTGCCGCCACCTATCGATGGCCTGGGCGAGTCCACTGGCTTCGAGTTCCGTTTGCAGGACCGTGGCGGCATGGGCCATGCAGCGCTGATGGCAGCCCGAGACGAACTGCTGGCTGGTGCCCACAAGAGCAAGGTGCTGGTCAACGTGCGTGAAGCCTCGCTGGCGGAAAGCCCGCAGGTGCAACTGGAAATCGACCGCCGCCAGGCCAACGCGTTGGGCATCTCGTTCGCCGACATCGGCGCGGTGCTGGACACCGCCGTGGGCTCCAACTACGTCAACGACTTCCCCAACCAGGGCCGCATGCAGCGCGTGGTGGTGCAGGCCGAAGGCGACCAGCGCAGCCAGGTCGAGGACCTGTTGAAGATCCACGTGCGCAACAGCAGCGGCAAGATGGTCCCGTTGGGTGCCTTCGTCCAGGCCAAGTGGGTCAGTGGCCCAGTACAGCTGACCCGCTACAACGGCTACCCGGCGGTGTCGATTTCCGGCGAGCCTGCGGCAGGCTACAGCTCGGGCGAAGCCATGGCCGAAATCGAGCGCTTGGTCGCAAAATTGCCGGCTGGCGCCGGCCTGGAATGGACCGGCCTGTCGCTGCAAGAGCGCCTGTCCGGCAGCCAGGCACCGCTGCTGATGGCGTTGTCGCTGCTGGTGGTGTTCCTGTGCCTGGCGGCGTTGTACGAAAGCTGGTCGATCCCCACCGCCGTGCTGCTGGTGGTGCCGCTCGGTGTGCTCGGCGCGGTGCTGGCAGTGACCCTGCGCGGCATGCCCAACGACGTGTTCTTCAAGGTTGGCCTGATCACCCTGATCGGCCTGTCGGCAAAGAACGCCATCCTTATCATCGAGTTCGCCAAGAGCCTGGTGGACCAGGGCGTGGATGCCGTCGACGCCGCGATCCAGGCAGCGCGCCTGCGCCTGCGACCGATCGTCATGACCTCGCTGGCGTTCATCCTCGGTGTAGTGCCGCTGGCGATCGCCACCGGCGCCAGCTCGGCCAGCCAGCAGGCGATTGGCACCGGGGTGATCGGCGGGATGCTCAGTGCGACGCTGGCGGTTGTGTTCGTGCCGGTGTTCTTCGTGGTGGTGATGCGTTTGGCTGGGCGCAAGAAAGCCCAGGCCAGTCAGGTCGAAGCCAGCGAAACCTGACTGGACAAGCATTGCGTTGAATGAGAGGGTTCCGGGCATCGACTGCTCGGAGCCCTTTTTCATGACCGCCCCCCTGCCCCCTTGCTCCATCCTCATCCTCGCCGGTGGCCGTGGCCAGCGCATGGGCGGGCGTGACAAAGGCTTGCTGGAATGGCGCGGCGAGCCGTTGATCGCGCATTTGCACCGCTTATTGCGGCCGCTGAGCGATGACCTGTTGATTTCCTGCAACCGCAACCAGAAGGCATATGCAGTTTACGCCGACCAGTGTGTGGGCGATGCCGAGGCGGACTTCCCCGGGCCTCTGGCCGGGGTGATTGCCGGATTGAAGGTGGCACGCCATGAATGGGTCGTGCTCCTTGCCTGTGATGCGCCATTGGTGGATCAGGCGCTGATCGATGCCCTGCGACAGCTGGCTGTGGCCAGTAACAGCGCTGCGATGGTGCGTCAGGGCGGGTATTGGCAACCGATGTTCAGTGTCTTGCCTCGCAGTATCCTGCCCGTGCTGGAACACGCCTGGTTGGCGGGAGAGCGTAGTTTGCAGAAGGCCCTGCTGCGTGAGGAGGTGCAGGGGTTGACCTGCACCGACGACGACCCAAGATTGAACAATTTCAATACACCCGACTGGCTACAGGTTGTAACAGGCCCTCACGACTTGTAACACACCAGGCAGCATCGACCTTCAGGCCCCGCCGAGCTGATTCCACCCAACACCAGCCGAGAATCTCCCCATGCCAGCGCGCACGTGGTGATATCGGCGCCACGGTCGACATTGGTGGGCCACATGCCTCGGCCGGCTCCAAACCGGCTGTCCAGTCCGCCGTTCTTCAGGTATCGCCCTACCAGAAGCTGGGTAGCTTCGCCGTTGAAGGGAACACCCGCCAACCCTGCGACCACGATATCGCCGTCTTCCTGATGAAACACCCGTAGCCAACGTGAGCCTTGAACGACGGCAGTGTTTACCCGAATCATGCCGCCATTGAACAACGGATCAGGGCGCCCGTCA
Organism: Pseudomonas sp. NPDC089752; assembly: GCF_044748725.1. Lineage (NCBI taxonomy): Bacteria > Pseudomonadati > Pseudomonadota > Gammaproteobacteria > Pseudomonadales > Pseudomonadaceae > Pseudomonas > Pseudomonas sp. NPDC089752. The sequence continues at coordinate 213,042 of NZ_JBIVGP010000010.1, read as the reverse complement.
TCGGCAACTCGGCACAAGACACCGGCGTGCGGAGCAGATGCCGTTGCGCCCGCAACCAGCAAGCAACCTACTTCATCCTCTGCCACGTCGAAGATTTCCACACCCTGCTGACGGTAGATGGCGGGCAGCATCAGGTGTGCCACACCCTCATGCGCGAAGCCGGTGTCCAGGTGCAGTTCTTTGTTCAAACGTAGCAGCAGCCCCGACGAGCCTTCCATACCCCATACGACAATCTGGCCGTCACGTTGCTGCATCAGCCCGTCAAAGCTCACGTCAACCGCGTCACGCAGACTGAATGTGAAGAATCCGCGCTGATGAAAACCCTGGGCCAGAGTGCCATCAGGCTGCAAGCGCACCAATAGGCCAGAGGCCTTGCCGTCGGCATCGAATCGGGTAGCCGCGACCATCAGGCTGTCATCGCTACATGGCAATAGCGCGCATGGCTCATCGCTCAGCGCTGCCCCACCTCGGCGCAAAGACACCACCCCGGCGTTACCGAAGCTCATGTCTGGCGAACCGTCAGCCCTGTAGCGGGCCAGCAGCGGCGCGCTGCAAAACTGCGAACGGTCTTCGGCGAGCACCACGAATGTGTCATCGCTGGTTACCTGCAGGTCGATGGGCACAACGCTCGCTTCGCCGCCGAATGGAACACGCAGCAGCCCCTGCTGGGCAAAGCTGCGGTCCAACGCGCCATCGGCGAGCAAGGCACACACGAAAGTACACGCCTTGCCATCGACATAGGCTTTGCACAGCACCAGCAGCCTTTCTCCTTGCACTGCCATTGCACTTGCCTGGCTGGTCGAGCTGCCTGCAATCTCCAACTCCACTTTTCCAGCCATGCCGAAATCCGTATCTCGATGACAACCGCCGCAAAAACGCCCGCTCATCAATCAATCCTCAATGCACCTATGAACGGCAATTGACGCACGTTCACTGCAATGAGGGCGCCTGGCAGCCATTCCCGATGGGAGGTACTAGCCACTGGCTTGTCGAGCAAGCATTTCAACGCTGATCTCGCGCATGCGAAACTTCTGCACCTTGCCGGTCACTGTCATCGGGAATTCATCGACGAAACGGAAATACCGGGGCACCTTGAAATGCGCGATGCGCGCCCTCGCCCACTCGCGCAATTCTTCCTCGCTGACCGCATGCCCCGGATGCAAGCGCACCCAGGCGACAATCTCCTCACCATACTTGCTGCACGGCACGCCGATCACCTGCACATCGGCCACGGCCGGGTGGGTGAAGAAGAACTCCTCCAGTTCCCTTGGATAGATGTTCTCGCCACCGCGGATGATCATGTCCTTGCTGCGCCCGACGATGCGCACATACCCCTCCTCGTCCATCACCGCCAGGTCACCGGTGTGCATCCAGCCCTCGGCATCGATGCTTTCGGCAGTGGCCTTGGGGTTGTTCCAGTAGCCCAGCATCACGCTGTAGCCACGGGTACACAGCTCGCCGATCTCGCCTCGCGGCAGGGTGTTGCCGTCGGCATCGATCACTTTGTTTTCCAGCCGTGGCTGGGTGCGGCCGACGCTGGTCACGCGGCGTTCCAGGTCGTCGTCGGGCCCAGTCTGCAGCGAAACCGGGCTGGTTTCGGTCATGCCATAGGCGATCTGCACTTCGGCCATGTGCATCTCGTCGATCACCCGGCGCATCACTTCGATCGGGCAGGTCGCACCGGCCATGATTCCGGTGCGCAGGCTCGACAGGTCGAAGTCGCCGCGCTGCGGGTGGTCCAGTTCGGCGATGAACATGGTGGGCACGCCGTACAATGCAGTGGCCTTCTCTTCAGCAACGGCGCGCAGGGTGGCCAGCGGGTCGAAAGCGTCATTGGGGTAGATCAAGGTGCTGCCGTGGGTCATGCAGCCGAGGTTGGCCATGACCATGCCGAAACAGTGGTACAGCGGCACCGGCACCACGAGGCGGTCGTGCTCGGTCAGGCCGAGGCTTTCGCCGACCATGTAGCCATTGTTGAGGATGTTGCTGTGGCTGAGCGTGGCGCCCTTGGGGAAACCGGTGGTGCCGGAGGTGTACTGGATGTTGATCGGGTCGCCGGGTTGCAACTGTGCCTGGCGCTCGGCCAGCGCTTGAGCACTGACCGCAGCGGCACGGGATTGCAAGTCGTGCCAGGGAAGGAAGCCAGGCGGTGGCGCGGCGGCAAGGCTCACTACACCGCGCAGCTTGGGGAATCGCTCGCAGCTCAAGGCGCCGGGTTGGCCATTCGCCAAGGCCGGTATGAGGCCCAGCAGCATGGCGTGGTAATCCGAGGTCTTGAACGCGTCGGCGCAGATGACCCAGCGGCAACCTGCCTGGCCCAGGGCGTAGTCCAGTTCGTTTGAGCGGTACGCGGGGTTGATGTTGACCAGGATCGCGCCGACCTTGGCGCTGGCGAACTGGGTGATGCACCACTCGGCGCAGTTGGGTGCCCAGATGCCCAGCCGATCACCCGGTTGCACGCCCAGAGCCATGAGGGCGCGGGCGTGCTGGTCGACGGCGTCGGCCAGTTGCCGCCAGGTGTAGCGCAGGGCCTGGTGGTGCACGACCAGGGCTTCGCGGTCGGGGAAGCGGGCGACGGTGGTGTCGAAGGCGTCGCCGATGCAGTGGGTGAGCAAGGGCTTGGTCGGGTCGCCTTGGGAGTGGCTTGGCTGGGGCATGGGTGTTCTCTTGTTGTTTTTGTGGTGTTTGAATTGGCGTCATCGCGGATGAATCCGCTCCTACGGGATCTCCGGTAGGAGCGGATTCATCCGCGATGCGGCCAACACCGATCTAGCGGACAAACACCTGCGGCGTAGTGGTCGACATGTCCCCACCCGGCAACTTGATGTTCTTCACTTTCTCCAGCGTCTGCGGGTCGAACACCGCCAGGTCGTTGAAGGTGCCGCCCAGGTACAACTTGTCGCCCTTCTTGTCGAAGGTCACGCAGTAGTAAGTGTGCTCAAGGTTAGCCGCCTTGAGCAGCTTGCGCTGCTTGATGTCGTACTTGGCCAGGCGGTTGAGCACGCCGTAGATCTGGTTCGGGTCCTTCGGCGAGCGCAGGCCGGTGAAGTACAGCTCGGTCAGGTCGCCGAACTCCTGGGTGTGGGTCTTGCCGGTTTTCAGGTCGACGCTCAGGTAGCCATACAGCAGCTCGGCGGTGTTGGGGTCCTGTTTCTCGTCCTTGAACTTGGCGATGGTATAGAGCATCGAGAATTCATGGCGGGGGCTCTGGTGCGGCCAGAAGTACAGCACATCCGGCGCGCTGTAGCCTTTGCGGTTCCAGCTGCGCAGCGGCAAGGCGACCTCGTACTTGCCGGTGTTGACGTCCATCTTGTAGATATCCGGCCCTGCGACGAACAGGCTGCCGTCGTCGGCGGCGCGCATCAGGTAGACCTGACGCGGCATCGGGAAGGTGCGTACCGGCTTGGCATCGACACCATCGGCCGTGCGGAACACTTCCAGGCGCGGCGGCTTGACCACGTAGTGGTCGTTCAGGCGCTGGCTGGGGTTGACCGTGGCGTACACCTCTTTGCCATCCGGGCTGATGGCGAACGAGTACATCGACTTGCCGACCTCGCCCGGCACGCTGGACAGGTTGGCGTGGAAGGTGGTCTTGCAGCTGTCGAGGTCGATGCCGTAGATGTCGGCATAGTGGTTGTTGAGCACATACGCGGTGCGGTTGTCCGGCGCCATCATCGCGGTGCCGGGGCCGAACGCGTCGGGCAGGCGGCAGCTCTTGTACAGCGTGTCGCTGGCGACATCCACCACGTGCAGGTTGTTCGGGTAGTTGGTGGCGATCAGGTATTCCTTGCCGGCCGTAAGCGCCGGCCCGGTGTCATCGGCCTGTACCGCCCAGGCGCAGGCCGTGGCGGCGACGGTGAGCGCGAGTTGCGCGCAGAGTCCAGGTTTCATGCGGTTTCCCCTTGTCATTCTTGTTGGGCCGGTCACTTGTCTTTCGGGAACACGGTGCCGAGGTTGCGCCAGTCGTCCTGGGAGTTGGTCGCCTGGGCGTTCCAGTCCTGGTAAGTGCTCATCATGTCCGGCACCTGGGCCGGCCACCAGCACGGGTCGGAGCAGCCGTACAGGTCGGCTTCCATCGGCTGGCACAGCGAACTGACGCCGCCAAAGGCGTCGACTTCCCAACCCGGGTCGGTGGTTGCAGTGCAGCCAGCCACCGCGCTCATGGCCATGACTTCTTCGACACGGTCTTCGGCGGCGGCCTGTTCAAGGATGCGCGCCTTGTTGTTCAGGGGCTTCAAGTGCTTCATGTCAATGCGCCTTCCGCGGGGTGATGTAGCGGTCGATGAAGGCCGGGTTGGCGGCCATGATGCGGCTGTAGACCTCGATGCCGAAGTCGACCCAGTCACGCATCAGCTCGCAGTAGTGGTAGGTCGGGTGCTGAGGGTCACCGTAACGTGCGTAGCTTTCGTGGTAGCAGCCGCCGGAGCACAGGTTGCGGATGCGGCAGCTGTCGCAGCCGGTGTTGCTGCGGTCCAGGCGTTGGGACAGGAAGTCGTTGAGCTGCGCCTGCTTCACGCCCTGGTGGACGTTGCCGAAGGTCGGCAGGCTGGAACCGGTGAAGCGGTGGCACAGGTTCAGCTCGCCCTCGTGGTCCACCGCCAGCATCTTCAGCCCGGCGCCGCAAGGCAGGGCTTTCTTGTGGCCCTCGTGGATGTCGGTGATCAGCTGGTGCAGGTTGGAGAAGCCGATGTTGCGGTGCTCCAGCGCCGCCTCCAGGTAGCGCCGGCCGAGGGCCTTCATGTTGGCGAAGACCTCGATCAGTTCTTCGCCGGTCAGGTTGAAATCGGCCATGTCGCCAGACGTCACCGGCGCAAAGCCGACTTCGGCAAAGCCCAGCTCGTTGAACAGGTGGTTCCAGATGGTCTCGACGTCGGTGATGCCGCGGGTGAGGGTCACGCGCGCGCCCACCGGGCGGCTGGTATAACGCGACAGCAGCATCTGCGCCTTGCGCCGCACCACGTCATAGGTGCCCTGCCCGCCCACGGTGATGCGGTTGCGGTCGTGCACGGTCTTGGGCCCGTCGATGCTCACCGACAGGCCGAAGCGGTGGGCGTTGAGCCAGTCGATGGTGTCTTCGGTGAGCAGCGTGGCGTTGGTGGTCATGATGAATTCCACCTGCTTGCCGGCCTCGGCGAAGCGCCGCTCGCAGTAGGCGACCATATGCTCGATCAACGGCCGGTTGGACAACGGCTCGCCACCGAAGAACACCACGCTGTAGCGTTCTTCATCGGGCGATTCCTTGAGCAGCATCTCGACCGACGCTTCAGCGGTGGCGGTGCTCATCTTCTTGCCGGCGGACGGTTTGTCCAGGTCTTCCTTGTAGCAGTAGGTGCAGCTGAGGTTGCAGCCGGTGTTGACGTTGAGCACCACGGTGTTCAACGCGGTCCGCTCGACCTGCTTGAGGGCGATTTCCGGGGTCAGCGGCGAACCGTCGCTGACCAGTTCCAGCGCAATCAGCTCGTGCAGGGTTTCCTGGATATCGTTGCCGGCGAACTGCTGGCCGAGGCGCTGCATCAGCTCCTCGGCGGAGCAGCCTTGCTGGCGCAGGGTGTCGATGATGCCCCCGGTCACCGCGTCGGCGGTGAACAGCGAGCTGCTGGGGATATGGAACAGCATGCGGTCGGCATCGACCTGCACTTCGTGCAGGTTGCGTTCGACCAGGTTCAGTAGTGCGCCCATGATGACTCCTGATAATCGATCCGTTGGTTGACGCGTCTGCGAACCGGCCCCTATGGCAAGGGCGGGTTGTTCCAGCGCTGTACGGTGACGATCATGTGCCCCTCGCCACGCTGGCCGCCGTCAGCCAGGGTGGCGATGACTTTCAGGTTGCCGGCGTTGTTGGTCATCATCTTGCGCGCCGGGTTCGGTCCTGCGCCGCCCGGCACGAACACACCGTCGGCCTGCATCTGCCCGGCGAATTTGACGTCTTCGTCCTCGACCGCCCGTTCGTTGAACGGCTCGACCTGCCACGTGGCTGGCAGGTAGCCGATGCGCAGCGGTTGGCCGCTGGCGTCCTTGCCCCAGGCTTCGGCCTCGAAGCGCCCCTGCACCTTCGGTACCGAAGCGCCGTTTTCGCCGATACGGGCGATGGAGAATGCGGGTATCACCTTCACTTCCTCGACCTTGTCGTATACGGCGAGATTGACGCCCTTCAGCGCACCGACCGCGACTTGACGCTGGCCAGGCTTGGCATCGGCCGCTGCGCGCGCCTTGACCCGTACCAGGGTTGGGGTCTGCTCCAATACTTCGGTCACCTCTACACCTTCGCCCAGGTCAGGTTTGCCGCTCAGGTCACTGCCGACCAGGGTGATCTCGCTTCCACCGCCCGCTTTGATGAAGGCAGGCTGCACCGCCAACAGTCGTGGCGTGCCTGCTTTCACCGCTGTGAAGTCCAGCCCGCGCTCATCATGCTCGGCCTCGAACATACGGCCCTTCATCTCGCCATCCAGCGCAGCGAACACCTGACGCAGGTTGGCATCGCCGACCTTGACGTTGCCACGCCACTCGTAGCCGTTGTAGAGAATCGCCGAGCCCGTGCCATTGAAGGCCGTGCCGTCGGCGTAGGCACCCTTGACCTCGACCTTGAAGGTATCGCCCTGGTCGGGGCTGACCGTCATCACCCCGCGCACATCGCCTTTGGCCAGCATGTGGCCGCTGAACGACCATTGCCCCGGCAGCGTCTCGGCCTTGGGTTTGACTTTCTGCCAGTCGGCCCAGGCGGCGTCTTCCAGCGGGTAGCGCTTGCCCAGTTCCGGCACCACTTGCTTGAGGGCGATGTCCAGCCAGTCGCGGTCACGCGCCTGGGCCTGGTACTCCAGCGATGGCCACTGGCTGAGGTGGAAGTTGACCAGATGTTCCCATTCCTTTGCCGGGCGGCGCTGCAGGGCGACGCGGGCACCCGAGTGGCAGCGGCCACAGGTTTCGCCAATCAACGGATCGAAGTGCTCGACGGTGTTGAGCCGGCGTTCCATGGCGTAACGCACACCTTCGGTTTCACTCGGCGCCAGGCCCTGCTTGTCGGCCAGGTACTTCACCAGGGTGCGGCGGTCGTCGTCGCTGATCTGCAGGCCGTGCATGATCTGCATGCGGGCGATGCTCATCAGCCAGCCTTCGGGGGTTTTGCGCTGATGGCTGATGCGGCTGTAGCTGTCGTTGCCCTCGGGGATATGGCACCCCATGCACTTGTTCTGCAACAGGCTCGGGCCCTGCTCGGCCGCCATGGCCTGGGTGCCCAGCAGTGCGGCGGCGATCAGCGCCAGCTTGCCCGCATGCCGCCGGAGTCGAGTCGTCTTCAAGGTCAGACCTCCACGGTTGTTGTTCTTATGGTTTTCGCACGCTTTGGTACAGCAGGTGTGCATGTGACAGTTGCGATACAGAAACTGTGCCACATGCTTGAAAGTTGTTGTATTTCAGCTTTTTAGTGAATTTGACAGGCCTACGGCTGGCTGTCGAGATAGCGTTGGAGCGTGCCATTTCGCGACAGGGTGTTTCATCTTGAGACAGCGCCAACTCCTCAGGCCTCTTCGCGGGCAAGCCCGCTCCCACAGGGCAATGTGGTGACCCTGTGGGAGCGGGCTTGCCCGCGAAGAGGCCAGTACAGGCACTGTTTCAATCACCGTCTCACAGCGTCTCAATGTGCAACAGCGCAGCGCTGCAATTGCATCCTTGCATCAGAGCAAAACCCAATGCAGTCAAGACCTTGGACTCTTTTGGTCAGCTTGGCACGAGCATTGCGCCAATGCCCGCCACATCCAATGACAAGAGGCACAGCCCCATGCTTTCCGACCTGCCCATCCTGCCCGCCACCCGCGCCTTCCTGGAGCGCAAGCTGAAGATGCGCATCGGCGCCGACTGGCAGGACGCCGCCAGCGGCCGCACCCTGTCGTTCCGCAACCCGGCCACGGGTGACGTGCTCGGCGAAGTGCCCGCCGCCGACCTGGAAGACGTCGACCGCGCCGTACGCGCCGCCCGCCAGGCCTTCGACGACTCGCCGTGGAGCCGCGTGCGCCCACGCGAACGGCAGAATTTGCTGTGGCGCCTGGCCGACCTGATGGAGCGCGACGCGCAGCAACTGGCCGAGCTGGAATGCCTGAACAACGGCAAGAGCGCCGTCGTGGCCAAGGTCATGGACGTGCAGCTGGCCATCGACTTCTTGCGCTACATGGCCGGCTGGGCCACCAAGATCGAAGGTAGCACCGTCGAAGCCTCGATGCCGTTGATGCCCAATGACCAGTTCCATGGTTTCGTGCGCCGGGAGGCTGTCGGTGTAGTGGGCGCCATCGTCGCCTGGAACTTCCCGCTGCTGCTGGCTTGCTGGAAGCTCGGCCCGGCCCTGGCCACTGGCTGCACCGTGGTGCTCAAACCCGCCGACGAAACTCCGCTGACCGCGCTCAAGCTCGCCGAACTGGTGGATGAGGCCGGCTACCCGGCCGGCGTGTTCAATGTGATCACCGGCACCGGCATAAGCGCTGGCGCGGCGCTGAGCCGCCACCCCGGCGTGGACAAGCTGACCTTTACCGGTTCCACCGAGGTCGGCAAGCTGATCGGCAAGGCGGCGATGGACAACATGACCCGGGTCACCCTGGAGCTGGGCGGCAAGTCGCCGACCATCGTCCTGCCCGACGCCAACCTGCAGGAGGCCGCCGCCGGCGCCGCCACGGCGATCTTCTTCAACCAGGGCCAGGTGTGCTGCGCCGGCTCCCGGCTGTACGTGCACCGCAAGCACTTCGACAACGTGGTCGCAGACATCGCCGGTATCGCCAACGGCATGAAGCTTGGCAGCGGCCTGGACCCCGCCGTGCAGATGGGGCCGCTGATCTCGGCCAAGCAGCAGGACCGCGTCACCGGCTACATCGAGCTGGGCCGCGAACTGGGGGCGACCATTGCCTGTGGCGGCGAAGGCTTTGGGCCGGGTTATTTCGTCAAGCCGACGGTGATCGTCGACGTCGACCAACGCAATCGCCTGGTGCAGGAGGAGATCTTCGGGCCGGTGCTGGTGGCGATGCCGTTCGATGACCTCGACGAGGTGATCGGCATGGCCAACGACAACCCCTATGGCCTGGGCGCCAGTATCTGGTCGAACGACCTGGCCGCCGTGCACCGCATGATCCCACGTATCAAGTCGGGCTCGGTGTGGGTGAACTGCCACAGCGCTCTGGACCCGGCCCTGCCGTTCGGGGGCTACAAGATGTCCGGCGTTGGCCGCGAGATGGGCGCGGCGGCGATCGAGCATTACACCGAACTCAAATCGGTGCTGATTAAGCTCTGATCCTTAATCTGCGCTGGCCTCTTCGCGGGGCGAGCCCGCTCCCACAAGTCCTATGCTGCACCTCAGATCAGCACAACACCTGTGGGAGCGGGCTGGCCCCGCGAAGAGGCCGGAACAGCCAACTCAAAAACAACAACAAAAAACATGGAGCACACCATGAGGCACTCGCTCGCCTGCACACTGGCCCTACTGCTTGCCACCCCGCTCAGCCAAGCCCACGAACTCTACAATCACAACGGCACCACCTTGAGCGCCGACCTCGAAGCCCTGTTCGGTGTCTTCCACAGCGACGAGAGCTACAACCAGGCCGGCAACCGCCAGCCGGGCAGCAGCAACTGGCGCGAGGGCTACGTCAAGTACGGCCTCAGCGGCAGCCAGGCGCTTGCCGACAACGGCGCGCTGTATGGCGCTTTCAACCTGCTGAGTTCGGCCACCTGGGGCGATGGCGATGCCGCCGGCCTGACCCTCGGCGACGAACGCCGTACAGCCATCGAAGACCTGTACCTGGGCTGGCGTTCGGCCAATCTGTTCCCCGCGTTGGGCGAGGACGGCGTGGACATCTCCGGCGGCCGTCAGGTGGTGACCCTGGGTGACGGCTTCCTGATCCAGGGCGACCCGGTCAACCTGGGCAAGGTCGACCTGGGCGCCAATTTCGACCGCGGCGGCGCCTATTACCTGGCCGCACGCAAGGCTTTCGACCGCACTGCCGTACTGCGCCTGGGCGGTAAGCAAGGCTGGCGTGGCGACGTGATGTGGCTCAAATCCGATAACCACTATCAAGCTGACACATCGCTGGCGGTGACCAACATCGAGCATGTCGCTGACGCCGGTAGCGTTGGCCTCAGCTGGATCCGCGGCCTGGACGTCGACCAGCGCTACGCGCAGATCATGGGCCTGGAACACCGCGATGGCATGGACACGGTCAGCCTGCGTGGGCGCGGCAATCTTGGGGTGAAAGACCTGGAACTGGCCGGGGAATACGTCACCCAGGACCGCACTGGCGGGCGCGAAGACGCCTGGTACCTGGAAGCTAACTGGACCTTCTCGGCACTGCCCTGGATGCCCACCGCCACCTACCGCTTCAGCCGCTTTTCAGAGGATTTCGACCCGTTGTTCTATGGCCTGAGCCGAGGCTACGGCACCTGGTTCCAGGGAGAAGTCGCGGCCAACTATGCCGGGCCGTTCAACAGCAACAGTCAGGTGCATCACGTGGCGCTCAAGGGCAAGCCCCGGGACAACCTGACGGTGGGGGCGTTGTACTTCGATTTCGATACCCTCGACACCGACCAAGGTAACCTCGGTGGGCGTGAGCTGGACCTGTATGTGGAATGGATGGTCAATGAGCATCTGCTGATCAGCCCGTTGGTGGGGTTCTACAAGCCGGAGCGCAGTGTGGCCAATGGCGGGACGCAGATGGGCAGCCGGGATACCGGGACCTACCTGCAGCTGGTGGTCGGGACCTTCTTCTGATCGGCATACCGGGGCCGCCCTGCGGCCCCCTGTTTTCAGGGGCAGCCCTGCTCTGCCAGCCAGCGCCGCAGCCTCAGCTGGTCGTTAGCAGAAAGGCCGATCATGGTCGCCTCCAACCCCTGCCCCGACTGCACTGCCTGCACCACCGGCGCCAGCTCGACCCCTTGCAAATGCCAAACGCCCAAGGGTTGATCCGCCGTCACCACCACGTCGGCCTCATCCACCCACCCCTCCCGCAACACAGGCCTGCGCTCTACCCGCACCGCCCGCCAATCCGCCGCCAGATGCAATGGCTGTGCATCCGGCCATTCTCGCCGCCGCGCCCAGAACGGTTGCCCTGCGCGAGCCTGCTCCTGACCATAGAAATCCCGCCCAATGCGCGCAAAGCGCATGAACAACTGCTCGACACGCTGCTGATGAAATTGCCGCGCCAACGCTGCTCGCTCGGGCCGACGCAGCAAGGTGTTTATCACCACGGGCGCCAGCAGCGCTGACGACAGCGACTGGAAAATGCCGTTCCCCGAAAGTGGGTCAACCGCCATGGCCGCATCGCCCACCCGTATCCAGTCGTCCCCCACGCAATCCCCGGCAAGGATTGCCGTACTGCTGCGGGCATGCACCTGCGCAGGCTCCAATGCGCGCGCGTCGAACAACTCAGCCACTAACGCTGACTCACGTCGACGTGCTGCGCAGTATTCCGGCAGTTCGGCTTTACCCGGTACGCCTTCGGCATTCAGGGTTATCTGCCAATAACAGCGCCCATCGCCCAACCTGGCCATCCAGGCCCAGCCGTCGTCCAGGCTTTCCACCGCTGAAGCCGGTGTGCCGGGGTCTCCTTGCCAGTGATTGAGCAGGCTGACCGTCTCTGGCCCACGCAGTCGATCAGGTGCCAGAGGTGCCTGGCGCCCACGCGCTTCAATCATAAAGTCGGCTTGCAGGACTTGCCCATCGTCCAGGCGTACCTGTTTCGCCACTTCACGGATACGCCCCTCGATCAGCGTCACCCCCGCTCGCTCAAGGTCAGCGCGCAAGGCGCGATCGAAGCGTTGCCGGTCGAGCAGAAATTCCTGGTTCATCAGCAGGTGTTCGCCGTTCCAGCGCACCTGACGGGTCGCCGGCATCGCCGCTTCACCCAAGGCAGCCCCCAGTCCGGCGTGGCGCAGACCTTCCAGTACCCGTTGCGATACCCCTTCCACGGCCGCGAAACGTCGCCAGTCGGAGACCACCGTCACCGGATAGCCGAGCCGACGCAGGCCAATTGCGGTGGCGGCTCCGGCAGGTCCGGCCCCCAACACAAGAATCTGTGGCTCAGGCATCACGCGCACCTCGCCGCTCAGGGCCGACGAAAGTCGCGTGGGCCTGCAGCCAGGTCAGGACCTGCTCGCGCTCAAGGGAGGGATGCTGCTGCAGCAGGGCCGCAATCCGCCCGGTCAGCGCAGCGCAACCCAGGCTGGCACCGGCCATGCTGCGTTCTCCCACATAGCCGCCAAAATCGGCCTGGGCACTGTTCAGCCACGACCACTGCCCGGATGCACAACGGGCATCGCCAGTAATGCGGATGACATCAGGATAAGCGGCCGGGTACACCGCATTACCCCGCGCTGGGCTCGACGCACAAAGCAGTACGCCAGCCGCTTGTACCTCAGCGCAAGCCTGGCGTAACACTGGACGATCTTGCTGGATACCGAGACTGAGGTTGATCACCGTTGCGCCCTGCTCGGCCAGCCACAACAGCGCAGCGGCAACCTGCAAGGCACTGGTGCTGCCCTGCCCGCTGAATACCTGGGCCACCAGCAGCGTCACCTGGCCCGCTTCCTGTTGCAGGCGAGCCAGCACGGCACTGCCATGGCCAAGGCTATCGGGCTCAGGTTCGCCCTCACGCAATACGCCGTCTTCCAACCAGAAGCGCCGCGCCGCTACCACCCACTGGGCCTGTTCGGGAGAGTAGCCACTGTCAATCATGCCAACCCGCAGTTCATTGGCCATGTTGAGTGGCCTCCTGCGGCAGTTCGCGCAGTAGCCCGCCCTGCAGGTGCAGGCGCAGGTCGGCATCGGCCAGGGTTGAAGCACGGTGGCTGATCAGGATGCGAGTGCGACCCGCAAACAAGTGGTCGATGGCAGCTATCACCTCGCGCTCCGTGGCTTCGTCGACCGCCGAGGTGGCCTCGTCCAGTACCAGGATCGACGGGGCCTGCAGCACGGCGCGGGCGATGGCGATGCGTTGCTTCTGCCCGCCGGAAAGCTGCTGGCCACGCTCACCGAGCAGGCCATCCAGGCCCAGCGGCAGGCTGTCGACCAAGGTATCCAACTGCGCCAGTCGCACCACCCGCTCAAGCTCCGCACGGCTGGCCTGCGGCGCGCCGTAGGCGAGGTTCTGCGCCAGGGTGCCACGGAACAGCACGATATCCTGGCTGACCACGGCGATTCGCTGGCGCAGCGCAGCAAGGTCAAGTTCGCGCAAATCAACGCCATCGAGCAGGATGCGCCCGGCATCCGGATCATAGAAGCGTTGCAACAGGTCGATCAGGGTCGATTTTCCAACACCGGAGGCCCCGCTGATGGCGACTTTCAAGCCGCCTGGCACGCAGGCATGCACATCCTCCAACACCGCGCCTTGGCGGCCGTCGTGGGCAAAGTGCACCCCTTCAAGGCGCAGCTCTCCTGGGCCTTGCGGCATCGGCCGGGGCGACTTTGCTTCGCGCACAGCCACGGGCTCCTGCTTCAGCTCCATCACCCGGCCCAGGCTGACGGCCATCCGCTGCACCGCGACATAAAGCCCCAGCAGGCTTTGTACCGGGCCAACGGCCATGCCCATGTAAGTGGAAAACGCGATCAGAGCGCCCAGTTGCCAGGTCCCCTGGATCACCCACCAGCCACCGACCAGAAACGCACACGCTCGGCACCACGACGTCAGCGTGCCCGGAATCGCCTGGGTGAAGAACTCGGTGACCTGCACCTTGAGCAACTGGCGCATATAGCCCTGCCCCAGCTGGTCCAGGCGCCCGGCCTCGCGGCCTTGCTGGCCGGCGGCCTGGATGAACTTCATCGCGGGCAGCGTCTCCACCAGGAACGACGACACGTCCGCCGAACGTTCGCGCAAGCTGCGCACTTCGCGCTCGACCTTGCGCCGCATCCAACGCAGCCACAGCACCTCGATCGGGATCAGCATCGCCAGCAACAGCGACAACTGCCACGACAGCAGCAACATCAACGCCACCGCGCCCACCAGGCCGATCACCGCCGACACTGCGGAGAACAGCGAGTCCACGGCAAAGCGTTGAATCTCCGCAACGTCGCCATCCAGCCGCGACAGGATATCGCCCGTGCGCCGCCGCCCATAAAACGTTGGCGACAACTGCTGCAGATGGCGGTAAAGGTCGTCGCGCAGGGCAAACAGGATGCGCCCGGAGAGCCGCGTGTGCAGGTAGCGGTTGACGCCCGCCAGCACGGTGCCGAGCAGGCCGGCGACGATCATGATCGCGGCCATGTGCCAGAGCGTCTGGTAATCCTTGGCCAACAGGCCTTCGTCGATCAACGTCTTGACCAACCAGGGTTGCGCCAGGGCCAGGAGCGAAGCGCCCAGGGACAAGCCCAGCAGCACGCCGATGGCCCGCCGCTGCGGGCGGACGAAACCGTACAGCCAGGCCAGCGCCTGGCGCATGAGTACTGGGTCGCTGGTTTCTACCAGCCTTGCGAACAAGCCGCCCATATCAGCTCCGCAACTGCTTGAGCTTGCGGTACAGCGTCGCCCGGCTGATCCCCAGCGCTTCGGCGGCGGCCGAGACATTGCCCTGATGGCGGGCCAGGGCTTCGCGGATCAGCTCCAGCTCGTTGTCCTTCAGGCTGCCGGAAGGCGCCGTGCCGCTGGCCAGTTCATCGAGCAGGCAGTCGGTCAGGTGGTCCAGGGTCAGGTGTTGTTCGCCGTCCTCGCGCATGGCCAGGGCCGTGCGCACGACCATCTCCAGTTGACGGATGTTGCCTGGCCAGTCGAAACCTTCGAGCAATGCGGCCAGCGCCGGGTCGAGGCTCACGCCCTTGGCCCCGGCCTTGTCCAGCAGGCCCTGGATGATGGTCGTCAGGTCGTCGCGTTCGCGCAGGGCTGGCAGGCGCAACGAGACGCCGTTGACCCGGTAATACAAGTCTTCACGAAAGTGCTGCTCTTGCACCAGGCGCTTGAGGTCGCGGTGGGTGGCGCAGATCAGCGCCACATCGATGTCCTGCTCGTCGGCAGCCCCTAGCGGCGCCACCCGACGCTCCTGCAGCACCCGCAAAAGGCGCGCCTGCAGGGCCAGCGGCATGTCGCCGATCTCGTCGAGGAACAGCGTGCCGCCGTGAGCCTGCATCAGCCGCCCGACCATGCCACCACGGCGCGAGCCGGTAAATGCACCCTCGCGGTATCCAAACAGTTCCGACTCGATCAGCCCCTCGGGAATGGCCGCGCAGTTGACCGCAATGAAGGGTTTGTCTGCCCGTGGACTGGCTTGGTGCAAGGCCCGCGCCACCACTTCCTTGCCGGTACCGGTCTCGCCCAGCAGCAACACCGGCAGGCCATTGCCCAGGCCCTGGCGGGCCATGCGCAGGTTGCGCGCCAGGCGTGCATCACCCCCGGCGAGGGCGTCCAAGGCCGGTGACTTGTTGGCCAGCGTCGGCTTGCTCGGCGCCGCGTTGCCGTTCAACTGGCCATGGCGCGGCAGCTGCAGCGCACGGAAGAAGAACTCGCCCTTGGCGGTCTGCACGCTGCTCACGCCGCCCTGCCACAGGCGTGCGATGAAGGCCGGCGAACGCTCGCCCAGCAGGTCACTGCTGCGCCGCCCGATCAGGCTCTGGCGCGGCATCTGCAACAGCTGGCAGGCGTTGTCGTTGGCGGCCAGCACTTCACCGTCCAGACTCAGCGCAAGCAAGCCGTGCCAGGCGCTGTTGAGGTATTGCGGGCGGCTGTGGAAGGCCAGCACCAGGTGCTCGGGGTGGCACAGGCCGAAGAGTCGGCTTTCGATATTGCCGGCCGCCAGCATCAGCATGGTCAGGCTGTCCTGCGGCTGGGCCAGGTTGCCTTCGCGGGTGATGTCGAGTACGCCGATCACCTCGCCATTGGGGTCGCGCAGCGGCACCGAGGTGCAGGCGAAAGGGCTGAGCCGGTCGAGGTAATGCTCGCCGCAGTTGATCAGGGTCGGCCGCCCTTCCACCACCGCCGTGCCGATGGCGTTGGTACCGCGCAGCGACTCGCTCCAGCAGCTGCCGGGGTGCAGGTCGCGCAGACCTTCGCGTTCGAGGACGTGGGTCTGCCCTTCGATGGCCAGCACGTTGGCCTGGGCGTCGCCGAGGATGATGATGCCGGCCTTGCCTTGGCGTGCGACCAGGTAGTCCAGCTCGGGGGTGACGGCATCGACCAGCAGCCGGTTGTGTTCCAGCAACGCACGCAGGTCGTGGCCGTGTTGCAGGCCCAGGCCGACCTGTTCGCCTTGCAGGCAATCCAGGCCATGGCCCAGGCTGCGCCGCCAGGAAGCGTCGATTTCGTCGCGCAGCATGCCCAGGGGCAGCTCGCCTTCGCTGGCCAGCTTGAGCCGGGCCTGGCGGGATTCGTGCAGTGGGTCTTGGGCGTTTGGTTGTTGTTGTCGCGCCATTTTTTGCTCCGGCTGTGACCCCCTCACGGTGGGGGTTACGGGCTTGGGATTTTTTTGCAGTGTGCGGGAGAATTTTCTGGGCGTCATTAGGGAGATTGCGTTGGGGCTGGGTGCTCGCCTTGGGTTTTTTGGCGCTCTAGAGATCGAGCGCCGCCCGCGCGGCGCATCGCGGATGAATCCGCTCCTACCGTCCACCTCCGGCCAGTCTTGTCAGTGGCATCTCCATAGCCAGCCTTGGTGCCTGACTTGATATTGAGTCGGTCACACAAGGCGGACAGCGGAGATGCCACAGGCATAATTGGCCTGAGGTGGACGGTAGGAGCGGATTCATCCGCGATGCGCCGCGCGGGCGGCGCTCGATCTCAAGAGCGCTGAAAATCCCAAGACAGGCCCCCCGCCCCACCACCAATCCCACCCCCAACCCTGGGGACCACCCCCCATCCGCGCACCGCGCAAGCCCCCGAGCCGAAGCCTAAAACCCAAGCCCCACAAGCCCTCCAGCCCATTTCCCGACACTTGGCACGCCTGTTGCCCCTCCCCTCCCAGACGCCCCAAGTCCATGGGCCCGTTTGCAGGAGGAATAGACTCATGCACCGACCGAAACCCACCCGGCTGGCCGTGGCGATCTTCGCCAGCCTGCTCCAGCTACCGGCCCAGGCAGCGCTGTACGCCGTCGACACCGGTCCCTACAACCCCGCCAACGGCGGCTTTGCCGCCTGGTACCAGGATTCCCATGGCCGAACCCTGGACCTGTGCCTGACCAAGGCAGTCAGCTCTCGCGTCGCTGGCGCCCCCGGTGCACCGGCCTACATGTGCACACTGCTGCCGACCCCCGGCGTGTTCGACGACACCCAGCCGATCGTCTTTCCCAGCAACTTCCCCGACGAAGCCTTCTGGTTCACCGCTGACGCCGCCATCGTCGACGCCGCCCGCGGCATCGACCTGAGCTACGGCACGGCGATCGAAGCGGCATTCGCCGCAGAAGAGCCGGTCGAAGGCGACCAGGTGAGCTTCGCCCGGGTGCGGATCCGCGTCGATGTACCGACCGCAGGCACCTACGTGGTCACCCACCCCTACGGCGTCGACGTGTTCGACGTGCCCGCCGCCGGCCGCCGGGCGATCAACATGACCCGCGACATCGGCATTGCCGGCGCTGGCGACTTCAGCGGCGCACTCAAGGGCGATGTCGGGCCGTTCCTGCGCAGCGTCAACGGCCCCTACACCGAGGGCAGCGAACGCTTCATCGGCGACCCCAACCTGGAAGAGCGCGTCACCGGCAGCCCGTTCAACACCAACTACGTGCGTATCGAAGGCCCTGGCGGCATCGACCTGCGCACCGAACTGTTCGCGATCTCCGGCAAGCTTTCCGACGTCGCCCGGCCCACCCCGCTGATGCCACTGCGCAGCACCTACTCCCGGCACACCGAGAATGGTGACCTGCGTGCCCAGCAGGATGTGTTCGTCATGGCCCCACCGCCGCCGGCCAGCGTCACCCTGACCAGCCAGACGCCGAACCTCAGCCTCACCGAAGCCAACGGTACCGGCGCCTGGTATGCCCAATCGGTGCTCAACCCGATCCTGCCGGCCACCCTGGTGCTCAACGCTGACAACAGCGTGGCGATCCCCACCAGCAGTGCGAGCACCGCCAATCTGCCACTCACCGACCTGGTCACCATCAGCCGCGCCGAATTCAGCCTGGCCAGCGGCCAGCTGACCCTGGTGGCCAGCACCAGTGACGAAACCAGCCCGCCGGTGCTCAGCGCCCGCACCGGCAATGGCACGTTCATCGGCAACCTGGCCGGTAACGGTGCGGTGAAAACCCTCAACACCTCTCTGTCGCCCCTGCCTCCGGCCAAGGTGCAAGTCATCAGCGCCAACGGCGGTAGCGACAGCGAAGACGTGGTGCTGGTGCCATGAACAGACAAAGGCTCCGCCTTCAAGGAGGCAGCATGAACACTTGGCAACGCCGCGCGCTGTTGGCCGCCGGTTTCTCCCTTACTGTCAGCAGCGCGGCCTGGGCCGCGCTGTCCGACGTCGACCCTGGGCCCTATACCTTTGCCACGGGTGGCTACCCCATGTGGTACAAGGACGCCAACGACCTGTCCCTGGAACTGTGCCAGTCCCGCGCCACCAGTTCCCGGGCACCTGGCGCGCCGGGTGCGCCGGCCTACATGTGCACCCTGCTGCCGGAGCCGGGCGTGTATGACGACGCGCTGCCGTTGGTGTTCCCGGACAACTGGCCGCCAGAGATGTTCTGGTTCCTGGCCGAAACCGAAATCCCCCAGGTAGGCAACAGCGGCTATGAGCTGGAAGTCTATGTAGCTGGCCTGGAAGCCGCGTTCGCCGAAGAAAACCCGGTAGATGGCGACCAGCAAAGCTTCGCCCGTATCCGCATCCGCGCCTCGGTGCCACGTACCGGCACCTACACCATCACTCACCCATACGGGGTGGAAACGGTCAACGTGACCACCGCCGGCCGCCGGGCAATCAACATCACCCGCGATATCGGCATCGGCGCCCCCGGTAATTTCAGCGGTGCGCTCAATGGCAACCTCGGCCCATGGCTGCGCGGGGTCGGCGGTCCGTACACCGAGGTCAATCCGGACACCGGTGCCAGCGAGACATTCGTAGGCGACCCGAACCTCACCGAAGCGGTGACCGGCAGCCCATTCAACACCAACTTCGTGCGCATCGAAGGCCCGCCCGGGGCCATCCAGACCAACGTGTTCACCGTATCGGGCAAGGTCCTCGACCAGCGCGCACAAACGCCAGTCACCCTGGAGCGCGCCACCTACTCGCGCAATGGAGCCGGCACCCGTGTCGAGGTCTTCGCCAAGGCACCCAACGATGCCAGCGTGTGTCTGCGCAATGGCCTGGCACTGGTCGGTACACCGCCCTCTCCTTGCCAGTTCAGCCTGCTGTCGGATAACAACGGCTTGTTCTTCAGCCAACAGCTCGGCCAGGCCGCGCCGCCATCGGTAGTGGTGGTCACGGCCAGCGCGACCACCGGCGGCACCCGCCCGACCGCGTTGTCGAGCAAGCTGACCGACGTGGTCAAGGTCAGCACTGCCCGCTATGACTGGGCCAACAAACGCCTGGTGATCGAGGCGCGCTCCAGCGATGAGGTGGTGATTCCCGACCTGCTGGCACAGGGCTATGGCCGGATGTCCAAATCCGGCACCCTGCAGAGCCTGACCGTCAACGACCTGGCCCAACCGCCGGCTAGCGTCACCATCAAATCGTCCCACGGTGGCAGCGATGAGGAGCCGGTGATCGTGGTCGGCAATGCGCCGGTCGAAGCCGCCAACCAGCCGCCATTGGCGCAAGCCGACAACGGCAGCACCAGCGTCGGTGTACCGCTGACGCTCAACCTGCTGCAGAACGACAGCGACCCAGACGGCGATGTGCCGCTGACCATCAGCGACCTCACCCAGCCCGGCACTGGCCTGGGCGGCGTCGTACTCAACGGCACCACCTCGGTGACCTACACCCCGCCTGCAGGTGCTACGCAACCTCTGGTGGCCACCTTCACCTACCAGGCAGTGGACGCCAAAGGCCTGAAGTCGACACCGGCGACTGTGACCATCAACGTTGCGCCCAACCAGCCCCCCACCGTAGCAGCCCAGACCGTCGCCACGTTGGGCGTGCCACTGACCGTCAACGCGCTGGCGGGCGCTGCGGATCCGGAGGGCAATACCCCACTGGTCATCGCCGCGGTCACCCAACCCCCTGCCGGCCGCGGTACGGTCAGCACCGACGGCAGCACGGTGACCTACACCCCACCGGCCACGGTCACCACGGCGTTCAGCACGACGTTCACCTTCCAGGTGCGTGACTCGCTCGGTGCGCTGTCCAACCCCGGCACCGTCACGGTCAACGTATCGCCACGCCCCGCCGCCGAAAACTTCGCTGTTACCGCAGCGACCGTCCAGGCCCGTTCCAACAACCGCTTCAACTGGGACATCAGCGGTACGTCCTCGGCGACCACCGGCAACACCATCACCGTGCGCGTGACCACCACCACCGGCGTGCAGACGCTGGGCACCACCACGGTACCGCTGACTGGCCGTTGGCGCCTGGCGGTGGGCAACAGCACCACGATGATCCCGACAGCGGCACCGACGGCGACCATCACCACCAGCCAAGGCACCAGCCGCACCGTCAACGTAAACGTGCAGTGAAGCTGGGGGAGAACGCCATGAAATGCCGGTATCCGCTGCTGCTGTGCCTGGCCCTCGCCAGCCAGGCACAGGCCGACGACCTGATGGACAACGCCGACCTTGCCGCCGGCAGCGACCTCGGTGACCCGGTGATCATCCGCCTGCTGCCGGCCGGTGCCGGCCAGGTGGCGCTGATCGAACAGCAGGGCTCGGGCAACCGCGCCGCCCTCGACCAGAACGGCCAGGCCCTGCTGGGCCGTATCGTCCAGGCCGGGGGCGCGCAAGAAGCGTACATCCTGCAAGAAGGTAGTGACCTGATGGCCAGTATCCGCCAACAGGGAAATGGCAACAGCGCGTCGATCCGCCAGAGCGGCACCAGCAACAACGCCAGCATCGAGCAGGTCGGCAACGACAACAGCGCCAGCATCGTGCAAGCCGGCTCGGGCCTGAACAGCTCCGTGACCCAAGCCGGCACTGGCCAGCATGTGCAGATCACTCAATACCGATAGACCTGGAGGCACCACCATGTTCAAGCTCGCTCCCTTAAGCGCCGCTATCGTCCTGGCCCTGGCGGGCCAGGCCATGGCAGCCGACAGCACTTCGACCCAATCGCAGACCGGCAACCAGAACATCGCCGAGGTCAAGCAGACGGTCGCACCGTTCGCCGCCGCCACCCAAACCCAGGACGGCAAGGGCCACAACCACCTGGCCGTACAGGAAAGCAGCACGAGCTTCATCGACCAGAGCGCCAGCGGCTCGTACAACGCCGGCTACGGCGAACAGTTGTTCGAGAACGGCAGCCAGATCACCCAGCAAGCGGCAGGCACCTACAACGACGCCTTTGCCAGTCAGTCGCTGGGCGAGAACAACCAGTCGCTGCAGGTTCAGGAAGGCGCCGAGAACCGCTCGACCGTCTGGCAGGACTCCCAGCTGGGCAGCCAGGCCACCACCCGGCAGAACGGCCAACGTAACGAAGCCTTCGTCGAGCAGCTGTTCGGCGGCAGCAACAACAAGAGCCTGGTGAACCAGGACGGCCAGGACAACTACGCCGCCGCCGAGCACCTGACGCACAACGACGGCACCATCGAGGTCTACCAGCAGGGCAAACAGAACTGGGCCTACGGCGACCAGCGTGATGGCACCGGCGGCATCATCGCCATCGACCAGAATGGCACCGGCAACTCGGCCGAAGTGTGGCAGGACACCCAGGTCGGCAGCCAGGCCACGGTCAACCAGAATGGCCAGCTCAACGAAGCCTACATTGACCAGAGCTTGGGCAACGACAACACCGCCAGTCTGTATCAACAGGGCAAGTCCAACGCCAGCTGGTCCGATCAATTCGAAACCACCCACTCGAACACCCGAATCTCTCAGGCGGGTACCAGCAACCTGCATTTCACCTACCAGAACGGTGACAACCAGAGCCTGACCATCACTACCCAGGGCACCGGCAACAAGGTGATGGCCAGCAACTGGAAGGGCGAGAAGCTCGGCGGGCAGTTCGGCGCCGATCAAACCGCCGTGATCAACCAGAAAGGTACCGGCAACACCGCCAACCTGACGCAGAACGGCAACCTGCAACGGGCCACCCTGGGCCAGAAAGGCACCGGCAACTCGATGGAAACCAAACAGGCCGACAGCAACAACGAGCTGTACTTCGAGCAGAACGGCACCGACAACATCCTCGTCGCCGACCAGCGCGGCACCGACAACTACGCCACCGGTGACACCAATGGCACTGGCAGCACCATCACCCTCGACCAGTCGGGCTACGCCAACCAGAGCTACACCACCCAGCTGTACGGCAGTGGTAACGATGCCAACATCAAGCAGACCGACACCGCCAACGTCGCCTACGTGACCCAAGGCGGCAACAACAACAAAGCGATCGTCGACCAGGCCGGCGCCAACCAGAGCGCCACCATTACCCAGATGGGTAATGGCAACACCGCCACGGCTACCCAGCGGTAAGCAGCTCCCCCCTTGAACCGCGGCGTCTTCTCTCCCTGGCGTCGCGGTTCCTTTTTTGTGGGAGCGGCTTTAGCCGCGAAGCAAGCGACGCGGTAGATGGCACCGGCTTCGCCGGTGATCGCGGCTGAAGCCGCTCCTACCAGGGACTCCGCTGCATCCTTGCTGCGAATAGGCCAACGGCGCTGGCAGCGCTAGAATGGCTGCACTACATCCCAGCGCCGCCCCCATGATCCAGTCCGACCTCGACCTGTTCGGCCACCAACCGCAACGCCTGGCCAGCCACACCGTGCTGCTGCCCGGTTTCGCCCTGGCCGAAATCGAGCCACTGCTCGACGCTCTGCGCCCGGTTCTGCGCGCCGCACCCTTCCGGCATATGCAAACGCCAGGTGGGTTGAACATGGCGGTGGCGTTAACCAATTGCGGTTCGCTGGGCTGGGTGAGTGATACCAAAGGCTACCGCTACAGCCCAACCGACCCCGTCAGCGGCAACCCTTGGCCCGCCTTGCCCCAGGTTCTGCTCGACCTCGCGGGTCGCGCCGCAGCCGCAGCGGGCTTTGACGGGTTTGTGCCGGATGCCTGCCTGGTCAACCACTATCTACCCGGCACCCGCCTGAGCCTGCACCAGGACCGCGACGAAGCGGATTTCGGGCAGCCGATCGTGTCGATTTCGCTGGGGTTGCCGGCGGTGTTTCTGCTGGGAGAGTTACAGCGCTCGGATCGAACGCAACGGATCCCGTTGAGCCATGGCGATGTGCTGGTCTGGGGTGGCGAGGACCGATTGCGCTTTCATGGGGTGTTACCGATCAAGCCCGGCGTGCATTCGCGGATGGGAGAGCGTCGGATTAATTTGACGCTGCGTAAGGCCGGCTAAGGGCTATGCCAGTACCGGCTTGGGGGCCGGTACTGGCTTATGAATGACTCAGGCGCTACGCATCTGGGCGGCCTTGATCTGCACTGCCTCGTGCTGCAACTCCACCCCGTCGAGCAAGGCCTCGACAACCGCTTTTGCCGAGTCCAATGCGTGATCGTTACTCAACAACAGATCGCGGCAGGTACCGGTGGCCAATTCCATGGCCTTCAGATTGGTCGCAAACGCACCTTTGAGCAGCGTTGACAGGTGTACCAGCGCATCTTCGAAATCCACGCCTGAACGCACCGCGAACAACGGTGGATGGCTGCATTCGCAATTGCCGAAATCGGAAGATGCCGTGGTGGCGCGGGTTGGCGGGTCGGGTAAGCCTTTTGTCATTGTGTCGCTCCTTGATTCAATGGAGCCGCCACACAACGTGACCAAACGAATGGGTGGCGACTGTACGCGGGTTGGTCAACCGGGAATCAAGGAAACCGGCGCGCACGAAGGCGCCCCACGCACAGCCGCCATAACACGAGACAGTCTGGCAGGAAAATGCCGACTGATTCGGAGTGCGAGCGCTTGTGCGCCTTGATGATTGCGGGTGACCAAACCCGACTGCTGGATTGACAGCAGCGGGCGAAAGACTACCGGTCTAGAGGAAGGGTTTCAAGGGTGGGGCATTTTCAGAAACATTTGTGTTGTTTGGACTGGCGCTTCGCGGATGAATCCGCTCCTACGAGCGGGTGGTGTGTCATAGCCAGATTGCATCCCAGTGGGGGTAGTCGCCCACCTTGCGTACCAGGCCCGCTCTTATTGGATTGGCGATGATGTACCTTGCCACGTGCAGCACATCCTCCTCTCGGCGCAAGGCGTGGTCGTGGTAACCGGCTTGCCAGACAGGTGACGCAATGTCGAGCATGCGGCTCGAGCGGGCTTTGAAGTGACGCATCAGCGTACCTAGCGGTATGTCTTTCAACTCGATCAACCAATGAATGTGGTCTGGCATGACTACCCAGGCAAGGGATTGGCAGCTGTTCTGCTGCTCTGCCAGGCGAAGCTGATGAATCACCGTTCTTGCGCGATAGAGGTCAAGGAATAGAGGAAGGCGGTGTTGGGTGACTGTGGTGAGCAGGTAGAGCCTGCCGAATTCTGAATATCTGCCGCGACGCAGCAGAGAACCTTTGGGTTTGGGCATGTCAATCGTCCATGAATGAGCATAATTCAGCGTAGCTCTTGCGCAGGACACACTGAACACCCCACTTGTCTCAAGGCATGTACCAAGGCGGGCAACCATGGCCTGGCAGGCAATGGCACGTTGCAACAAACCGTAGGAGCGGATTCATCCGCGATGCGCCGCGCGGGCGGCGCTCGATTTCCGCCGCTCTGCAGGAATCAAGGCGGGCGTTTGTCAATGCCAACACGGTCTCAAACTGGGCAGGTTCTGTTTTGCGGTGTTCGCGAGGTGCATGCCTTGAGCCCTCCAGCGTCGCCCAAACCGAGCGCCGCCCGCGCGGCGCATCGCGGATGAATCCGCTCCTACATTTGTTGCAACGTGCCTATGTCTGGTAGGCCATGGTTGCCCGCCTTGTTTGCACGACGTTATTGCTGCTGCGACTGGCTCAGGTATTTTTCCACCCCTGCCTTGCCCTCCCCCGCATCCCCCGCCACCTGCCACAACCGCCGCTCGATCCCCTGCGCCAGCAGATGCCCCACCGCTGCCTCGATCGCCGACAGCACGCACAACTGCGCCGGCTCGTTGGTGGTGTAGCCCACCTCGGCCTCCAGCAGTTTCTTGAACTCGATGAACTTGAACACCCCAGCGCTACGCCCGACCGAATAGATGGTCTTGCTGGTCATCACGTTGGCCAACACCTGCCCGGTGCGCACGTCCACTGCGCGCAGGTTGACCGTCACCTGGTCGACCCGGTATTCACGGGAGATGTCTATCCCTAAGTAACGCGCCCCCTCCCCGCCGCTGCGCACGTTGGTGTCGTAGGCGATAATGCCGCCTTCGAGCATCAAATTAGCGGCCTGCAACGGTGGCAATTCAGCCGCGATGTTCTCGGCCACATCGGGCTTTTTCTGCGAGGCGCGGATGATCTTGCGCTCGGTCAGCAGGTTCTGCAGGCCTTCGCGCTCCAGCACCACGAACCAACCGCTGGCGCTCAGGGCATCCATCAACATGCTCGCCGCACCCTGGGTGACGCTGGTGGAGAACGAGCTGGCCGGAGTTGGCTTGTACTGCCCGGTCTGATCGCGGAAGCCGTAGACCACCGCCATCAGCCGGCCTTTGGGCCGTGGCATGTTGATCAGGTCGTAGTAGGTCGAGGCCCGCGGGGTCAGGGTCGGGGTTTCCGAATCCTGTTCGGCCGGCATCGGTTCACGCAGGCCGCAGCCCTGCAGGGTGGCGAGGATCAGCAAAGTGCTCAGCAGACGTTTCATGGTTTCTCTCCCCAGATAACAAGCCGTCCCTCTCAGGGGTTCAGGCCGCTGACCTCAATGATCGAAATTTCTCCCGTGGCGCGGTCGGTGACCCTGATGCTCAAGGCACCGGAGTCGTCGAGCACATCGATCAGGAACGCGTCGGTGGCCATGCTGCCGGTCTGGCCGTTGCTGATGTTGTCCAGCAGCTGCGACAACATCCGCGACTCCAGCTGGTTGCTGAAGCGCTCCAGGGCCGAGGTGCCGCCAAAGGCGGAGCTGCGGTCCTTGAGGTCGGGGTCGTCGTAATCGTTCTGTGCCTGGGCGTTGTTGAGCAGCCAGGTGCCGTTCAGCGGATTGCCGCCGAAGGCCGGATTGACAGGGGTGTACACCAGTTCCGTGGCCTGGGCGGCGAAGGCGCTGGCCAGCAAGCCGGCGGCGATGCAGTGCGCGATGCGAGTGTTCATAGCTCGTCCCTCTCCAGATCAGTGGTGTCCTGGAGCAGGCGCTGCAGCTTGCGCTGGATCACCTCCTGCTTGACCAGGTCGGCGGCCGCGACGGCCTCTTCTTTTAATTGGGTGACGTTGGGCGGCAGGAAGCGCCGGTACAGCACGTCGCGCTCGAACTCCACCGTCACCAGGCTGCCCCAGCGGGCATCCGGGCGTTCGCGTACCACCAGGTTGAAATCCAGGCGGCTAGTGGCGCGCAGGCGGTCGGCGAAGTAGTAGTAAAAGTCGTGGCCGATGTGCGAGATGGTGTTGTCGACGATGAAGCCCTTCATCTCATCCTCGGCTTCGGCCTGGGCCACACCGGACACCCCGGCGGCCAACAGCAGGCCAAGGCTCAGGCAGAACACGTTGAGGCCTTTCATGGCGTGTCTCCCGGGCCGCTGTGGGTTTGTGCGCCGCTGGCGCTTTCGTTGAAGGCCTGTTCGGCGACGAACTGCCAGTCGCTGTAGTGCTCCAGGCCCTCGAAGCCCGACCATTGGGTGTCGAAACCGCTGCGTTTGAACGGCATGGCGTCGGAGCGGCTGTGCACGCCGGTGATGCGCCCGTCGATCGAACGCAGCAGGCCCCATTCGTCACTGCCGGTAATCGGGTCGGGGTACAGCCGGCGGATGTGGTGCCGGGCCTCGGGGAAGCGGTTGTCGTCCAGCAGCTCGGTCAGATCCTGCGGGTACTGCGCAAGTCCTGGCGAGGCGCGGTAGTAGCTGCGCAGCGCCTGGGCGTACTGGCCGCCGACCCACAGCAATTGGCGTTCGTTGTCGCGCTGGGCCGCACTCGACCACACCGTGCCGGTAGCGGCCAGGGCCACGCTGCTGACCGCGATCAACAGCAGCACGCCCAGGTATGTGAAGCCGGCGCAGGCCTTACCATTCCGCGAAGAGGCTGCCATCACGTGCCCTCCCTGTTGCGCCGCTCTTGATATCGGCCACGCCACCTGCCACGCCTTCCGGCGGAGGCACCAGCTGCCAGCCATCGCTGCGTTCGGTGATCGGGTCGACCGGGGTGTTGCGCAGGTAGCGCAGCTCGACCAGTTGTTCCAGCGAATCGGGGTAGTGCCCGGTGTCGCCGTAGAAGTGGTCCAGCGACTCGCGCAACACCGCCAGGCTCTGGCGCAGGGTCGCTTCGCGGGAGCTCTCCAGGCTGTTGAAGTAGCGCGGCATGGCGATGGTCATCAGCGTGGCGATGATCGCCATCACCACCAGCAGTTCGATCAGGGTGAAGCCTCGGCTGCGTTTCATGGCCGTCACCATTGCCCGTAAGGGATGTTGTTGAGGCCTTTGCCGCGGGCCTTGGAGTACACGTCGAAGACGTCCTGCCCTTCACGCGGGTTGTCGGGGCTGCTGTCGTAGGCACGCAGGCCCCAGCCCCCGCCATCCTCGCCCTTGGCAGCCAGCAGCGGGTCGTGCGGGATGCGCCGCAGGAAGTAGAACTTGGCACCTTTGGCGCTGCGCACATCGCGCACGCCGTCGACCAGTACCTGCAGGTTCGGCGGGTAGCCGCTGGCGTCCAGGCGTTTTTCGATGAAGCCAGCGTCGAAGGCGCGCTTGTAGGCGTCGATGGCATCGCGGATCTGATACAGCGCCTCGCGCAGTTGCTGCTCCTTGCCACGGCGCACCACGGTTTCGGTCAGCGGCGCGGCCATGCTGGCGAGCAGCCCGAGCAGTGCCAGGGTCAGCACCACCTCGATCAGGCTGAAGCCTTGCTGCCGGCGTTTCATGGGCGTGGGCTCCGGGTAGCGGGCACCACCGCCATCTGGCTTTCAGCCACGGGGGCATCGCTCGGATCGTCGGCTGGCAGCGCACTGGCGGGCAGCGGCTGGGTCATTTGCCGCACCTGCATGGCGGATTCGGTGCCGGTACCAAACTCCATGTCCGACGGGCTCTGGTAAGGCAGGTTGCGCACGATGCGCGGGGTGATCGCCAGCACCAGCTCGGACTTGCTCATGTCATCGCGGTTGCTGCCGAACAGCCGGCCCAGGCCAGGGATGTCGCCAAGGCCCGGGATCTTGTTGCCGCTGGAGGTCTTGTCGTTACGCACCAGGCCCGCCAGCACCTGGGTTTCGCCGTCGTGAAGGCGCAGGCTGGTCTGTGCGTTGCGGGTGTCGACCTGAACCGGGATGGTGCCCTGGCGGGTCGGTTCCAGCGGTGTGGCGTTGCTGACCTCCAGCGCCACCTTGATCGCCACTTCGTTGTTCAGGTGCACGGTGGGCTGCACTTCGAGCTTCAAACCGACGTCCAGGTAGGTGACGCTTTCGGTGATCACCGGGCCCTGGGTGGACGGCACCGAGGTGGCGCTGATGATTGGCACGCGCTGGCCAATGTGGATGCGCGCCTGCTCGCGGTTGCTGACGCGGATCACGGGGCTTGCCAGGGTGTTGATGTCCTTGTCCTGGGCGTTGATCTTGGCCTGTGGCGCTGGTGCGATGCTGATGCGGCTGGAGTTGATGCCGCGCAATTGGTCGAGCACGCTGACCGGGTTGCCCTCGTCGTTGAGCACGCCGAAGGTGTTGGGCCACTGCAGGCCGAGGTCGAGGATGCGCGAGCGGGCCACCTCCATCACCTCCACTTCCAGCACCACCTCGGGGTTGGACTGGTCCTGGGACTGCAGCAGCTTCTCGGCCATGCGCACGGCGTCTGGGGTATCGCGCATGGTCAGGGTGTTGAGGCGCTCGTCGACGAACACGTCGCGCGTCTTGAGCATGGTCTTGACCATGTTCAATGCGGTGTTGGCGTCGATGCTGGTCAGGTAGAAGGTGCGCATGACCAGTTCCTGATAGTCCTTGGTCTTCTGCGGCGAGTCGGGGTAGACCATCAGGGTGTTGTCGTTGACGATCTTCTGGCGCAGCTGGTTCTGCTCCAGCAGCAGCGCGATGGCGTCCTCGATGCGTACTTCGCGCACGAAGATGGTCGCCTTCATGTCCGGGCGCAGGTCCTTGTCGAAAATGAAGTTGATGCCGGCCACCTGCGACAGCACTTCGAAGATGGTCTTGAGCTCTGCATCACGAAATTCCAGGGTGACCGGGCGTTCCAGCTTGCTGCGCAGTTGCGGGAACGGCTGCGCGGTGCGCGCCTGGACGTTCTCGATGTCGCTGCGCAGCATGATGCCCTTCTGGTTTTGCGGGTCCAGGCGCAGTACTTCGCGCATGTAGCGCTCGGCACCGAACAGGTCGCCCTGGCGCAAGGCCGCCTGGCCCAGTGCCATGCGGTCGTCGAGGGTGCGTACCAGTTCAAGCTGGCGAATGCCTTCCAGGGCACGGCGGTTGTTCGGCTCGATGGTCAGCACGCGGCCATAGCCGATGCGGGCGGCGGCGAAGTCGTGGCGGGCGCGGTCACTGTCAGCCTGGGTAATCAGCGCCTCGACCGCTTCCTGGCGGCCGTGGGCCAGGGCGATGTTCAGGTCGGTGTCACGCGGGTCGTCGCGCAGGGCCTCTTCCAGGCGGGCGATGCCGGCTTCGTACTGGCCCTCCTTCATCAGTTCCTGGCTGTCCTTGCGCACCGCGCTGGAGCCGCAGCCGGCAATGGCCACGCAGAGCGCCAGGAGCATGAACGGAGCAGGCTTGCACAACTTCGATGGCTTCATGGTGCGCTCCCTACAGACAAGGTCTGTGATTGGTGCAAAGGCAGGTAAACCAGGTCCAGCTCGTTGGCCGAGACTCTGTCGAGGCGGTAGGTGTCGTCGATCACGTCGCCCTGGCGCACGACGTAGAGCTTTGCGCCGCTCTGCAGGAAGATCTGCAGGTCGTCGCGGTCGCCGAGGCGGCCGATGAACTGGAATGGCAGTGCGGGGGCCGTGGGGGCGGCGGCTACCACGGGGGTGACGGCCAGGGGTTGTTCGGTGATGGTGGCCAGGGATTGGGGTTGGGTCCATTGCTGGCGGGGGAACAGGTCGCGGGATGGCTGTGCCGGCCTCTTCGCGGGCAAGCCCGCTCCCACAGGATTTATGGGCACCTCGGCCCCTGTGGGAGCGGGCTTGCCCGCGAAAGGAGCAACACCATCTTCCAGTCCAAACCAATGCCCCGGCGCCCAAGCCAACGCCCCGGCCAACCCCAGAAATCCCGCCCACATCACTGCACGCTGAAGGTTCATCACGACCTCGACAGGTAAAGGGTCATGCGCAGGCGGCCGTTGAGCTCGCTGTCGCCGATGCGTTTGCGTTGCAGCTCGAGATCTTCCAGCACCAGGGTCGGCAGCTGGCCCAGCAGGCCGCGCAGGAAGCCGCGGATCTGCGGGTAGCTGCCGCGCACCGGCAGGACGATCTGGTAGCGCGCCAGCTGGGTCTTGGGATCAACGCCGAGGGCGTATTCACCACGGGCCAGATTGATGCGCTCGGCGCTGGCCAGTTGGTACAGGCGCTCGATCAGCTCGCTGGCCTCGGGTTGCCCCGGCAGTTGCTGGCGCAGGCTGTCCAGCGCTTGCTGTTCAGGCTTGACGGCAATCTTCAGCTCGCCGCGCTTGACCCGCTCTACCTGGGCACTGGCATCGGCCTCGGTGGCGCGCAGTTCCCGCAGTGCCTGCCACTGTGGCAGCACGCCCACCAGGGCTACCCCCACTGCGAACACAGCCACCGCAGCTGCAGCCAGGCCGACCGGCCCGATGCGGCGCAGCTGCTCCTGGATGATCAGGCGGCTTATCGACTCAGGGACGCGCATGGCCGGTCTCCCAGGTGGCGGTGAGGGTGAAGCGCACCGGGTGTTCGGGCTGGCCCGCCAGCACCTCGTGGTTGAGCAGCGACACATCGCTGAGCTCGGCGCTCTGTTCCAGGCGGTGGTGGTACTGCAGCATCGCTTCCAGGTTGCGCGCCTCAGCGGCGATGCGGACCTGGCCCTTGCGCGCATCGGGGGTCAGGCCGAGCAGCGCGACGTCGTCCTGTGGCAGCGCTTCGAGCATGGCGAACAGTTGTTGCCACGGCCGTTGCAGTTGCTGCGAGACGCTGCGCATCTGCGCCAGCCGTTCGGCCTGTTCGCGGCTGGCGGCGCTGTTCTGGGGTGCGGCTGTGGCCGGGCGGCGGCCCAGTTGCAGTTCCAGGCCGTGCACGCGGGCTTCCAGGTCGACCTGCTCGTTTTGCAGGTGTTGTTGCAGCAGGACCAGCACCGCCACCACGGCGCCCGCGAGGGCGAGCAGCGACCAGGCCAGCGGGCTGCTGCGCCGGGGTTGGAATTCCAGATCCAGGCGGCGCATCTCAGGCCACCGCCCGCCACATTGCGCACAACGGGTCGGTTTCGCTGGCCGGTTGGCACAGTTGCACCGCCGCCAGTTGCGGCACGTCGCCCCGGCCTGGGGCATGCAGGTAGACCTGCGGCATCTGCTCACCGTACAGCTCGCAGGTACGCTCGATCAGCGCTTGCAGCGCCTGGTCACTGTCGGCGCAGCCCTGGGCCAGCACTTGCTGCCAGGCGCCGCCGCATGCCAGCAGCAGCACACTGCGGCGGGGCTCGGCGAGGACGAAGAGGAAGTCACCTGCTTGCAGTTGCGCCGAGCAACGGTTGTAGGCGGCCATCAGGTACGGCTGTACCGAACGCAGCCGTAGATGGCTCTCCTGGCCCAGTGCCTGCAGGCCCTGCAGCAGGGCGTCGGGCAACGCGGTGGCGATACGCGCGGCACCCGCTGGCTCTGGCGACAGGACGATGCGCCAGTCGTCCAGCGACTGCGCGTAGAGGTTTTCGAAGCAGGCTCGGGCGTAGGCATCCAGCTCGCGTGGGTGGCTGATGGCATCGCTCCAGGGCACCAGGCAGAAGCGGCTGTAGCGGGCCGACAGCAGCACCTGCAACTGACCGCCACGCACGACGTATTCGGCCAACAGTGCGCTGAGCGCTTGCAGCGCCGCTTGCCAGGCCGGTTGCGCGGCCTCGCAGGTGAAGGCGCGGCTGCCCAGCCACTGGTGTTGGCTGCCGTGCCAGCGCCCCAGGCCGACACCCTCTGCGCCGAGCACGGCGCAGTATTGATTGGAGGCTCGATCACGCAATGAATGTGACACGGTTGATCTCCTCGAGTGTGGTACGGCCCTCGCGGACCAGGTCCAGGGCGGACGTGCGCAGCAGGCGCAGACCGCGTTGGCAGGCCAGCGCCTTGATCTGCGCCAGCGGGCGGCGTTCGACGATCATCTGCCGCAGGTCGTCGTCCAGGTGCAGCAGTTCGGCGATGGCGCTGCGCCCGCGATAGCCACTGCCGCGGCACTGGCCACAGCCTTGGGCGCGGACGAACCTCCAGCCGTGTACGGCGTCGCGGGTCAGGCCCGAGGCGGCAAGCAGGCCGTCGTCGACCTCGCAGGGGCTGCAGCAGTGTGGGCAGGCCAGGCGGATCAGGCGCTGGGCCAACACGGCATTCAGCGCAGAGACGAAGCTGTAGGGGTCGACCTGCATCTGGCTGAAGCGGCCGATCACATCGAAGACGTTGTTGGCGTGGATGGTGGTGAACACCAGGTGGCCGGTGAGCGCCGACTGCACGGCGATCTGCGCGGTGTCGGGGTCGCGGATCTCGCCGACCAGGATCTTGTCCGGGTCATGGCGCAGGATCGAGCGCAGGCCGCGGGCGAAGGTCAGGCCCTTCTTCTCGTTGACCGGGATCTGCAGCACGCCGGGCAGCTGGTACTCGACCGGGTCTTCGATGGTGATGATCTTGTCCACGCCGTGGTTGATCTCGCTGATCATGGCGTACAGGGTGGTGGTCTTGCCGCTGCCGGTGGGGCCGGTGACCAGGATCATGCCGTAGGGCTCGCCAGCCAGGCGGCGCAGGGCGCGCAGGGTTTCCTCGGCAAAACCCAGGGCCTGCAGCTGCACGCCGCTGACCCGGTCGGACAGGTCTTGCTTGTCGAGCACCCGCAGCACGGCGTCTTCACCGAAGATGCTTGGCATGATCGACACGCGAAAGTCGATCTGGCGCTCGCCGACTGCGACTTTGAAGCGACCATCCTGGGGCACGCGCTTTTCGCCGATGTCCAGCTCGGCCATGACCTTGATGCGCGAGATCACCTGGTCGGCGAAGGCGCTGCCGCTGGCCTTGCCGGCAGCGTTGAGCACGCCGTCGATGCGGTATTTGATGGTCAGGCCCTGGCCGGTCATGCCCAGGTGGATATCACTGGCATGCTGCTTGAGGGCGTCGTAAAGGGTCGAGTTGACCAGCTTGACCACCTTGCTCTGGTCTTCGCTGATGCTGGTCAGCGACAGGCGCTGCAGCGGGTCGCTTTCGCTGCTGGTTTCGGCGTCGTGGTCGAGGGCGTCGACGGCATGGAAGCTTTCTTCGTGGCGGGCCAGGAAGGTGGCCAGGTCGGCGGCGTGGGCCAGGTACAGCGGTGCGCCTTGCAGCACGTCGTCGATCCAGGCCAGGCGGGCGTGGTCGAAGGGGTCGGCGAACACGCCGAGGCGTTCACCGCCCTGCTCTATCAGGACGAATTCACGCCTCAGGCACTGGGCCAGGCTGACCTGGTCGAAACGCGGCGTGCTGGCCAGCAGCGCCTGGCTGTCCAGCACCGGGTAATGCAGGGTGGTGGCCAGGCGGCGAACGAAGGTGTCGGGGGTATCGCAGGACAGGCGTTCCAGGCAGTTGAGCAGGCGCTCGTCGCTGGCTTGCAGGCGGGCCTGGGCCAGAAGGTCCCGGGGGTAGGCCGAAACGGTGGGCTCGAATGCATCGGACATGGCCTGCGACTCCGCTCAGGGGGCGCGTCGCAGGCTCGGTGAGGGCTGCGGGCGCCGCTATTCCCCAGTGAGCAGTTGGTCGTCGTCGGGTCCAGGGGGCTTGGCGCCAGTACGGCGGCGGTCGGCCAGGACCCAGCTACCATCGAACAACTGCAGGGGGAACGATTCGTTCCTCGACTGGCGTCGCTCGACGAACCCTTCTGCCGGGTTGTCCGTGGCCCTGCGCCGGCGCTCGATGCCCATCAGGTCGAAGATCGCGCGGGCCAGTTCCACCAGCGGGAACGGCTTGAACAGGACATGGGTCACGCCAAGTTCGGCGGCGCGCTCACGGACCTCGGCGGTCGGGTGAGCGGTGATCAGCACGAAATGGCACTGCCTGTTCTTGCGCACGGTCTCCAGGACCTGAAACCCCTCCATGTCGGGCAAGCGGTAATCCAGCACAATCACACCCGGTGCCAGGCTTTCAGCCAGGCCGATACCACTGGCACCGTCGTGGGCAACATGGACTTCCAGGCCTTGCGCCTGCAGATACGCTTGCAGGTTCTGCGCAAGGGTCTGTTCGTCATCGACTACCAATACTCTGTTCACCAAGGTCGACTCCCAAGAACTGCCCGGTTTCCCGGTCTGCGAAGTGCGGCCTTGATAAGGCTTGAGCAGGCTTCGTGCCAGGCGTGAATAGTCATGTTGCACCGTTTCAAGTCATTGATTTTACTGGGGCCTGTGGTTACCACTGGAGCAGCCGCTGATTCGCTGCCCCACATCCGGGGCAACTGATGGCACTTTGCCAAGGCGTTATTCCCCAGTTTTGGGGAAACGCCATCCGGGGCATCAGTCAGCGAGCTCCACTGTAGCGGATTCACGCAAACGTTGGCGCACGCTTTGCCGTGCTTGCGTCTGCAGTTGCCCGATGAGCGCGGCCCTGGCCAACACCAGGCCCTGTTCCGGTATGACCGAAGGGTTATCACTTTGGTTCTGCGCTCCTTGCAGTCTTTGTCGATTGGCCTGGTAGAACGCCTCCACCTCGGCCTGGGTGGGCGCCTGGACTGCGCTGAGCTGGGCGTATACCTGTTGCGAGGCCAGCTCGTGGCGCATGTAGTCAGCGTATGCTGCGCGGTCGAAACCTGCATCAGCAAGGCGCCTTTCGAACAGCGCTGGGCTGCCGAACGCCGCCTCCACCTCGCCGACCTGAGCCGACACTTGTTCATCTGTGATGACGATGCCACGGCGCTGGGCCTCCTGCCACAACAACTCTTTGTCGATCAGGTCATCCAGGGCCTGGGCCCGCAGACGCTTGTACAGCGCCGGGTTGCGGATGCTGGTAACCGCTCGGCCTTGTGCTTCGAGGTATTCACTGAAATACCGCTCCAGGCGCAGCACGCCGATGTCCACGCCATTGACCCGTGCCGCTGGCATGTCTGCCCAGCTTGTCTGGGCGAGCGTCAGCAGCATCAGGCACAAACATAGAGTCCGCATGGTGACCTCCAATCAAGGGCTGTCCGGCACGGGCCGGTACGGGGCTGCAGAGATGAAACGCGGACCGGGTAGCGCCACCGCAACCACGTGTGCACCGGCCATGCCCTGTCGTCGACCGGGGCCAAAGCCCAGCGCTGGGGTAAGGCCAGTGTCGACATCGTGCAGGCCCTCCAGGGCCGCGACCAGGCGCTCGCGGCTGGCGTCGCGGCCAATCTGCTTGAGTGCCTCGGTCAACAGTTGCAGCGCACACAGCGTATTTACCTGCAGCGATGCCTGGCGCGGGTCGAGGCCTTGGCGCTGCTGCAACCCGGCCAAGGTCGCCAGGCCCTGCTCAGTCCAATCGCCAGGCACGAACGGATAGGCCAGGAACACCCGATTCGACCATTGTGTCGGCAACGTCGCCACAGCACCGGCCACCTGGCCGGAACTGGCAAACAGATAGGGTTCACGACCTGCCGCCTGCGCCGCCGCAGCCAGTTCAGCAAAGGCCCTAGCGCGCCCGAGGAAGACAATACCCTGGCTCTCAACCGCCTGACCGGTGAAAGCCTCGGCCGGGGGTAGTACCCAGCCCTGCTGCTGCAATCGCTCTCGCACCTGTTCGGCCAGCGCTGCCTGATCGTTGCCGGCGTACACCACACGCAGGCCATCCGGCGCCAAGCCCAAGCTTTCGCGGGCATGCACGGCCAGGCTCAGAAGCTGCGTGGCGATGCCTGGCAGCGGGTCGAACATCTGCAAACTGCCGCCACTGCGCGGCGTGCTGCCGATTAAAGGCACGCCTTGCTGTTCGAGCACCGTGGCCAGGCGCTGGTCGAGCATCGGCGCCAGCGGGCTGATCAGGGCGAATGCCTGCTCTTGATCGAGCAATCGCATCAATGCTTGTTCGGCGCTGGCCTGATCGGGGCCAGGGT
This sequence comes from Pseudomonas sp. NPDC089752, assembly GCF_044748725.1. Taxonomy (NCBI): domain Bacteria; kingdom Pseudomonadati; phylum Pseudomonadota; class Gammaproteobacteria; order Pseudomonadales; family Pseudomonadaceae; genus Pseudomonas; species Pseudomonas sp. NPDC089752. Next base: position 176,761 of record NZ_JBIVGP010000010.1, on the reverse strand, counting down.
CGGCCACCACCAGTTCCAGGCGACGCCCATGGATCCCGCCCTGCTGATTGAGCTGTGCCACACCGTCTTCGAGTACGGCGCGCACCACCCGCCCGGCCTCGGCCAACGGCCCGTCGGCCGGTAACAGCGTGCCCAGGCGCAGCACGCCCTCCTCCACGCCGGGGTCACGGTCCTCTGCCAGACGTTTCAAGTAAGCGGTGAGGTTGCGCTGATCGGCCAGGGTCAGCTCAAAGCGCGGCATGGCCGGGTCCAGGCGATTGCCGCCGGGGTCGACGCCGTGCTGGATGGCGCGGGCCAGGCTGGCGTCGGTATAGGCCGGATAGCTCCGTGCGTTGCTCTGGCGGGCGCCTTGGCTCAGGGCCAGGCGTTGCCAGTCGAGGACCGAGGGGCGTACCCCTCCTTCAGCGCGGCCACGCCCATCTCTGCCGTGGCAACTGGCACAGGGCAGGACGCTGGCGGGGACGCTCAGGTCGCTGGCGCCGACGCGGGCGGTGAGTTGCGCGTCGCTGCTGGACAGGCCTTCGCGGTAGAGGCGTTTGCCGGCTTGTTCCTGGGGGGAGAGGGTCAGCGCAAGGGCTGGAGTGCAGAGACTCAGGGATATGAGTACGGCCAGGGCTTTGGCAGTGCTCATACCGGCCTTTTCGCGGGGCAAGCCCGCTCCCACAGATACCCCATTGCCCTTATGAGATGTGAAATCTCTGTGGGAGCGGGCTTGCCCCGCGAAGAGGCCGATACAGACACCCCAGATGTTCATTGCTCAGCGCCCAGCCAGAGGTTGGGTGAGCAGCTGCATCCGCTGAGCAATGGCCTGTGGCGGCGCATCTGGCCGAATCTTGCTCCAGCGCTTGCCGGCCACGTCCCCGGCAATCAACTGGGTCGAATGCTGCTCAGGACTTGGCAGGAACTGCCCGATGCGCCCGAGCACCAGGTCGACACTGGCCTTGTCGCCGGTCAGGAACAACCAGTTGGCACCGTCCACCCCCTGCTTCTGGGCAAAGGCCTTGAGCGCTGCCGGCGTGTCGTTGAGCGGGTCGCTGCTGATCGAGACGAAGGTCACCTGGCTGGCCAACTCCGGCCCCATCGCCTCACGCACCTCGCGCAACTTGCGGGTGATCAGCGGGCAGGCGTCGGTGCAGTGGGTGAAGATCACATTGAGCATCACCACCTTGTCCTTGAGCACATCGCTGTAGAAGCGCAGCTCACGGCCGTTCTGATCCTGCAGCACGGTATCGGTGAACCAGGTCTGCGCATCGCGGGTGCCGCCGCCGCTGGTCATGGTCGGTGGCGCTGGCTGCGGGCTGGGGCCACTTGGCGCATGGCCTTCGTGGGCCATGGCAACCGAGGCGAAAATCCACAGGCAAGCGGCCAACACCAGCCAGTCGAGGCTGCGCATGGTCGCATGCTGCGAGCTGTGAGCGCTCATGGTTGCACCTCATGATGGTCGGCGATGGCGGTACTTTTGGCGTGCACGCGGCGGGCGCTGAGGCGGTTGATTTCGGCAATCAGCACGGCGGGGTCGGTGAAGCCGTAATAGCGCGTCCAGTGGCCGCTGCGCCCGTCGCCCACCAGGATCAGCGGCGGGTGCTGGGTGAGGTCGGCGCTGAAGCTGCCCAGGCCTTTGAGGGTCTCGGTAATGGCGTAAGGCGAGCCCGTCAGCCAGCTCCAGCCGGGGCCGTGCTGGAACGCCTTGGCGTAGGTCTGCAGGCGCTTGGAATCGTCACGCTGCGGATCGACGCTGATCGACACCAGCTGGATCTCTTCGCCGACCCTGCCTCCAAGTTGCTGCTGGACCTTGCCCATGATCGAGGACACCACCGGGCACACCGTGGTGCAGCTGGTATAGATGAAGCCCATCACCACCAGGTGCTCACCCACCAGGTCCTTCTCCAGGCGCACCGGCATGCCGTTCTGGTCCAGCAGCGAGACATCGGCAAAGCGCACGCTGGCTTTTTCCTGGTGCTGAGCCGCCTGCGACCCAGCATGGCCGTCGTGGTCATGGTTGGCGTGGGCCAAGACCAGGTTGCTGAAACCGGCCAGGGCCAGGCTCAGGGCAAGCAGCTTGCAAGAATGCTTGGCGTTCATCGCACATTCCTCACGTCGGTCTGGGAAGCGTTGGAGGCTGCGGTCGGCAGGACGCGCAGGCTGGTGTAATTGTCCTCGGCAAACTTGCGTCCCAGCGATGGCGACTGCACATGCAGGTACCAGGCGCCGGCCTCCGGCAATATCAGCGAGGCCTGGTAGACACCTTCGCCCACTTCTTCCAGGCGCAAATTGCGCGGCATCGACGACGGGGCCAGGAAGTAGCGCAGGGTCAGATCGTCCAATCCCAACCTGGGCAAACCATCATCGCCGACGATGCGTACCTTGGCAGTGAAGGGGCTGTGCTGGGGCAGGGGCTGGTCGAGGCCGATGAACTCGGCGTGGGCGCCCTTGCGTTTGCTGGCGTCGGGCGCTGCGGCCACATCGGTGCTGAAGCAGTGGATGATCTGTGGTTGATTGAGCAGGAACGCCACGTCGAACTTGCCCGCCGCCGGCATTTTCACCGTCGAGCCGTACACTCCCGGCGCCAGCTCGCGCAGGCTGCGGTCAATGACGATGGCCGCGCGGGCCTGGTGACCGCGGTTGTTGTAGCCGGACATTGGCGCGTTCATGCCTTCGGCATAGAAGTAGGTGGTGTTGTCCACCGGGTTGACCACGAACACCGAGTTGTCATCACGCGATACCGACAGCCCTTGCGCTAACGGCAGGTCGCCGGCCTGGCGCGGCGCCGCGGGGCCGGCCTCGAAGCCCTGGACGATCGGCGTGCGCCCCTCGCCCAGGCTGCTCAGGTTGATCATGCTGACCTTTGAGGACGCCAGGCCGCGCACGTAGGCATAGCCTTTGGTGAAGGTGAGCTGGTACGGCTCGGCGGCCACCGGGATGCGATGGATCAGCTTGTCGGTGCTGGCGTCGATTACCAGCGCCTGGTTTTCCAGGGTGTTGAGGACGATGCCGTAACGGCCATCGCTGCTGAAGCGCATCGGCCCGAGGCCCTGTTCGGCCTGCACCGTATGGCGCAGTTGGTGGCTGTGGGCATCGTAGACGCGCACCGTGCCTTCCGAGCCATCGCTCACGTACACCCCCTGGGACAGTGCCGAGTAAGCCACCGCCAAGGGGTGCGGGCCGACTTCCACAGTTTTCACCAGGCGCATCTCGGGGATATCGATGATGCTCAGGGTGCCGCCGTCGCGGTTGCTGACGTAGGCATAGCGCGAATCGGCGCTGAAGGCGATCTCGTGGTGCCCGGAGCCGGTGGCGAAGTTTTTCAGCGTCGTGCGGCCCGGTACATCGATCACCGTCACCCCGCCCTTAGCCGGGTCGTCGCTGTTGTTGCCGACCCACAGCCGGTGCTGGTCCGGCTGCAGGGCCACGCGCAGCGGCATCTCGCCGGCATCCAGGGTGGCGACGCGGGTGAAGGTCTCGGTGTCGATCACCGCGACCTTGCCGCGCTCAGGGATCGACACGAATACCTGCTTGTCGTCACGGGTGGCGACCCAGTCCATGGGCCGGCCCGGCAGGTCGATACGTGCCATGGTGCTGGTGACGCCGCCCACCGATACCGTCGGGTCGATCACCGTCAGGCTGGCGTCCTTGTTCAGCACCAGCAGGAAGTAACTGTTCAGGTCAAGCAGCGGCCTGGCACCGATGCTGCTCTTGAGAAACAGCGCGACACGGGCCTTGCAGCTCTGGTCGCGGGTGCTTTCCAGTGGGGCCGCTTGCGCCGGGTCGATCCACGCTCCTGGTGCCATGCCCGAGAGCGGCTGACCGCTGCTCTGGTCGGTGACTTTGAAGCGGATGTTGGCGAAGGTGCCTTCGCGCAGCTCGCCGCCGGCCAGCGGCCTCGCCTCGAACTCGACGGTCACGCCGTCACGGCTGAGCCGGTGCAGGGCCTGCGGGTCGGCAGGTTCCTGCTGCACCTCGCGCAGGTCGCACCAGAGTTCCTCATAGGCGACCCCCAAACCGATAAGGGCCATGCTCAGCAGCAGGCCGGCGTAGGCTGGGCGTAGTTTGAACGTCATGTTGGAGCCCTCTTGCTCAGGCAGGGTTCAAGCGCAGGAGGTGCAACTGTTTCGGGTGTGATCAACATGATGCGGCACCTCCCCAAGCATTATTGTTCTGCAGAGGGTTCAAGCAAGCCGTGTGCCATGGATCAATGTTCGTAAAAACGGTCAGTTAGCTCAACAATCGAAAATCGATGGGGAAGATTCCCCGGCATCATTCCCCAAATGGGGGGAAACCGGGCCTGCAACTAGCATTTTTATCAGTTTCGGCGAGATGAAAATCTGTCGATACTTCTGGCTACCACCATTAAGCCGGAGCGAACATCAATGAAAAACGACACCAGAAGTGTATTTCAGTCAGCACCACTTTCTTTTTCGGTAGTGAGCGCCCCCACAATCGACTCCGTAGTGGGCAACTATGGGGATCAAATAGCGCACGCTGGCAGGACGATCTCTCGCACGGTGACATTGAGTGGAAGCGCCACTCCGGGCCAGCAAATCTCGTTGCTGCTTAACGGTTTAGCCGTAGGTACTTACACGGCGAATCCAAGCGGTGTGTGGAGCACGTCTTCGGCGGTCAGCCTGGTTCATGGCAATCACCAATTCATCGCCCAAATCAATGAAGGTCAAATCCAGTCCGCCGTGAGGGAGCTGCGCCGAGTCAATGGCGGGTATGAAGACTTTTCAGGGCTGCGTGACGGACAGACTTTTCTGGACGGTAAAAGTACTTCCTTGGATTCGGGCTTGATCATTGAGCCTGGCAAAGGGGACACGGGAATCACATCTAACGCTCGCATCAACGCCCACAACGGTGGCCTTGCGTTGGTCTATGACAATTTGAGTGAAGGTGGTCCTGCTTGGAACCGTGTATGGCTTGCCTTCGCAGACCTTGTCGTCCCATTGGAGCGCCCACTGGTGGTTACGGTCCGTCTGCAAGCAACTGGCAGTAGAAATAGATTGGTTGCATACCTCGCCTGGGCCGAGAGCAATCAGGCCGGGGTACAAAAACTGCATGCAGGCTTTGATTATTTCTCCATCAACGAAACTGTAAAATCATTTGTTTTTCCAGCCAACGCCTACTACCCGATACCAGGCTACAGCACTCAAGGCCTAGTGTTGGACATTTCCGTTAAAAGTAACACGACCGATATTGCTGAAATAATTTCTGGATCAGCAACAATCATAATCGATTCAGTAAGATGGGAAGAGCTGCCAGCGTAGGGCAGCCCTTCCAAGCAACCAAGCCGCTACTGGGCCACCGCTGACGTCGGCGGTGGATCATTGGTCACCCGCAAGATCCCCCATAACCCCGACGTATTGCCATACGCCGCATAGTCCCGGAACAGATAATCCCCCGGCACCGCATTCGCCCCCCCCGCACTCGGCAGCATGAAGCTGAAGTGCGCTGCTGGCAGCACGCTCTCTTGGGCGCCGACATACATCGACATCGGGTTGTAACCGAAACGCACCGAGCCAATCCCAGGCAAGCTCATCGGATAGCCATCGAGATCATTCTTCTCAGCCTGGTACGCATGCAGCGGCCACAGGTGCCCGTCGAGCTGATAGGTAATACCCCGGCTCCCCCCGCTCGGCATCACCACATGACTGCGCAGCGGCTGCCCAGGCTTGGCCCACAACACCGGGGTCTGCGGGTCACCGCCGACCAGGGCGTTGCTGTAGGCCATGTGCGCATTGGGCACGTCGGCGAAGCCAAAGCCATCGGCATGGCCGAACGGTGCATCGGGGGCCAGGCCGAAGCGCAGCCACAGCGGTTCGGTCTTGTAGTTGATGGCCATGTTGCCGTTGTCTTTCGGGTCACCCGGCACGCCGTTGCCTTCGGTTGCGATGCCCTCCACCGGGCGGCCGTCGGCCCAGCGCATGTTCAGCGAGCGCTGCCAGACCGTGACGAAGTCGCGGTAGTCAGGCTGGCCGCTGACCTTGACCGTGGCCTGGGCGCGGCTGGCGGTGTCTTCGGTCCAGGTCGCGGTTTGCGGCAAGATACTCATGGCACCGACCAGGCCCTTCTGCGACTGCTTGATGACATCCGCCGGGGTCAGGTTGAGGCCACCGAACTCGATCGCCGTGGTGTTGATGTTGTCCACCGTGCGGCCCAGTTGCAGCGTTGGTTTGCCTTCGCGCTCCAGGTGCCCGGCGTAGTACTGGTACACCTTGGTCGGGTAGGCACCGCTGCTGCCGCTGCGCGGTGGCACGGTCTGCACCGGGTTGAGGCCGACGTTGACACCATCGGACTTGGTGATGTCGTAGGCCAGCAACTGCGCGTGCAGGCCGACGTGGCTGGAGGGCCGCATCAGGTTGTTGTTGAAGGCGGTGGAGCCTTCACTGCCGTTGCGGTCGCGCTTGACCACGTTCTGCATCACCGCCGTGCTGGGCAGGTCGGGCATGACCAGCGGCAAGCGGTTCTCCAGAGTGATGCTGATGCAGTCGCCGGCGTTGGCACGCAGCACCAGCGGCTCCACCGGCACCCCGGCCTTGAGCTTGCCGGTGCTGGCATCCAGGTCGGCCTTGCGCACGTAGAGCACGGCGGTCGGGTCGTGCAGCGGTGCACTGTGGCCGCCCACAGTGAAGGTGGTGCCGTCTTCCTCGTCGGTCACCGTCACTTGCGGGATGCTGGTTTTACGGCTGTTGAACACCAGGGTACCGCCGTTGGCCTTGAGCGGGCCGCCGACGTGCTGGCCGATGCCGGCGGGGTCACTGATGCTGACGCCGTGGCGGTTTTCGAGGATGTCGTTGGCCAGCGCGGCGACGATCTCGTAGTTGCGCTTGACCGTCGCCCGGCTGCCGACGCCGTTGGGGTTGGCGGTGGTTTTCGGGCAGATGCCATCGAAGTTGACGGTGTTGCGCATGGCCACCGGCTGCGGGTTGTTGGGCAGCGGGAACAGGTCGGCGCGTTGCGCGGTGTAGTTGCGCATGACACCCCAGATACCGTTCCAGTAGCCTTCCAGCGCCGCATCCAGCGAGTACAGGTAGTCGCCGTTGGTGGCGGCGGAGCTGGAGATCATCGACACCGGCGACATGAAGCCCAGCTGCTCGGAGATCCCGATCATCTGCGACGACTTCCAGCCCGAGTTGGAGCTGTTGCCGAAACCGGTGCCGTTCTGCAGCCATTTGACGCCGTGCAGGGTGACGTTGTGTTCCTCCTCATGGCCGCCGGCATGCATGCGCAGGCGCACGTTGTCGCCGGAGTAGGTGCGCAGCAGCGGTGTGAACGGGTCGCCAGGCTCGCTGCCGGCCGTGTTGATGTGCGGCGGGAACAGGGTGGTGCCGCCGGTGGGGCCGACCGCCGAGGTGATCGCCGAAGGGGCCAGGTTCATCGCCGGAATGGCGCGGTCGGTGCGGCTTTGCAGGGCATAGCCGAGGTCGCCGCCGAGGCCATCTGCCTGCATGCCGCGTTTGCCGTCCGGGGCCACTTTGTTGGGGTCGAACACACGCAGGGCCAGTGGCTCGTTGCGGTAGTTGACGACGAACATGCCCGGGTCATCCACCGAGATCGCCTGCGGGCATGGCCGGGTCGGGCAGCCTGGGCTCAGCCCGCCGCGCGACTCGACCACCGACTCCAGCAGTGTCGAAGCCTTTTGCCGCACGGGTGGGTTGATGGCGTAGCGGAAGCTGTCGGCGGTGGCCGGGTATGCCTGGCCATTGGGGATGCCATCGGGGCCGGCGCCCACATACACACCGGCCTCGTAGGCATGTTGGAAATCGCTGTATTCGAGGAAGAACTCGCGGTAGCTGTCGTTTTTGCCATCGCCGTCATGGTCGCCGGTCTTGATCACCGCCTGCCACGAGGTCGGGCCGCCGTCCTGGCGCAGTGCCGGGTTGTACAGCTGCTCGCCGGTTTCGGCGTGGTACCAGGTGGAGCCGGCAGGCTCCGCCAGCACGGTGGCGTACAGGCCCAACTGCTGGTGGGTCGATGGGCCGAGGTGGTCATGGGTGAAGATGGTGCCCAGGCCACGGTCGACGTTGTGCACGTTGACCAGTGGGTCGGCGAACCACCGTTGCATGGCCGTGCGTGCGCCTACCCAGTCAGCCCGGCCGAAGCGGCCGAAATACGGGTGCAACTTGGCTTTCGGGCAGGCGGCTGTGCCATCGCGGCTATCGCCTTCGCTGCATTCGTTGAACGCACGGATGGCATGCACACGTTCCACAACGCTGCCGGGCGAGAGAATGCCGTCCTCGTAGTTCCAGCCGTTGGCCGAACCGTCGGCGGCGGTGAGGTCCCACTTGGGCAGGTGGATATGCTGGCCGATCACGTCGGTTGGGGTGCGCACCTGGTAGTCGTCCATTTCATAGAACGACGGGATCAGGTTGGTGTGCTGGTACATGGTGCAGTCGAAGGTGTTCATGCGCATCACCAGCGGCTCTGGTGGGCGCTGCTTGGTGATAACCGGCCAGGCGTCTTCCCACAGCGCGATGATGCGCGCTTGCGGGAAGTGGTAGCCGACTTTGTTGTACACCGCATCGAACTGGATGTTGGCGCCCTTGTAGATGCGCGGGCGGTCGGCGGTGAAGGTGGAAGCGCCACGGAAGTTGATGCCGCTGAGGCTCTCGCCGCTAAAGAACTCGCCGGTGCCCGAAGACTGGGTCAGGCGTTTGCCGCGGTCGTCCATGCACGGTTCGAAGAACGGCGCGCCAGCAGTGGGCAACGCGCCATTGGTGCGGAACGCCTTGGCCACCGGCTGGCTGCCGGGGATCAGAGCGAAGCTTGGGTGCTCGGCCTTGGCGTGGAACTGCATGGCGGCCTGTTCGACATCGGTGCCTTCTTCAGGCAGATAGATCGGCTTGGCCTTGTGCACCACCTTGGAGAAGTCCAGCTTGTTGGTGGTGGTTTCGGCTTCGCCGCCCGCTGAGACGCCGTCCAGTGCATGACGGCCGAGGCCGCCGTCCCAGCCGTCGACCTGATTGGCGTCGAGGTTGGCCCACAGGGCCTTGCCGCTGTCCTTGAGCTGGCGTGCCAGAACCGGGTCGAGCATGTCCAGCGGCGGGGTTGGTGGGCGTTGGCCGACGCTGCTTTCCATGCCACCGATCCAGAACGGGTAGCCTGGGTTTTTCAAGGTGCCGTCGGCGTTACGGTTGGCCTCGCTGCGATCGACCAGCGCCAACGAGCCGACTGCCTTGGCGAGCGGCGCGTTGCCGTGATCGTCATCCCCCTCCTCTTCCTCGTCATCGTCATGCTCGGCGACCAATTGCTCGGCAAGCTTCGGCACCACCACCACCTTGCCCGGCATCGGCGCCATGGCCTTGCCAGGCAGGGGCACGATGGCCGGAATCGGCGTACCGGCGACGATCTCGCCATCCGGCAGCGCCCGTGCGCCGACCGCCGGCTTGCCACTGCGCAGGGCGAACGGCGTGCCATGGAAGCCGTTCGCGCCCTCCCCGCTGACTTCCAGGCGGGTGCCTTCCTCGAACACATCATGCACCCGCCACATGGCCCACATGCCTTGGGCGAAGTGCGGATAGAAATGGCAATGGTAGATGGCATCGCCCGCCACCCGGTTGCGGTTGCCCGAACCGCCGTTGGCGATCTCGTAGGTGTAGCCCACACCTGGGCCGATGCCCTGGGCATCGATGTAGTCGGAGTTGTCGTCATTGGGGTTGAACAGCCACTGGTGGCCGTGCAGGTGGAAAATGTGCTGCTCGTGGCCGTTGTGGGTGTTGCGGAACTTGGTGAAGTCGCCAATGTAGCTGTGGTGCACGTTGGCCGGCTCCGCGGGGTACAGCGCCATGCTGGCCTTGACGCCGATGGCGCTGGCCGGTGGCGTTTCACCTGGGCGAATGTGCTCCAGCCCGGTGTTGGCAGGGACGTCCACGAGGGTGCCGATATCGCCCACGGTGTGGGCGCTGAGGAAGAACTCTTCATAGGCGCAGGACAGGCAGTCGTGCATCGGCCCGACCCCCAATCGGTTGGCGACCACTTCGGCACCCATGCCGCCCGAGCCGTAGTTGATCATGAACGAATCGCGCGCAGGCTCCAGCACATGCCCCATCACCGGGTCAGCCCAGTAAGCGGGGAAGGCCTGGGTGCCGGCCACTTCATCGGCGAACTGGGCGGCGAAGTCGCGAAACGCTTCCAGCCGGTTGGGCAGGGCCGGGTTGCGTTTGTTGATGCTTTCCAGCGGGTATGTGGCGCGGGGGAAGCTGCCATCCGGGTTAGGGCCCATGACGATGGCGTCGGTTTCACTGTTGATGATTTCGTTGCCGTCGACCATGGCGATGATCGGCTTGCCAGCCTTGCCTTCTGCGATCCACGGCTGAACTTGCGGGTAACGCGCCTCATAATTCACCACCGGGTGGCCAGTCGCGGTACGGCCTGTGCTGGCCAGGCGCATCTCCTCTTCGGTCAGGGTATTGCGGTAGGTGCGCCCACCTTTGGGTACGACGACCACCTGGCCGAACAGGCCATTGGACACGTTGCCGCCGTTGCCCTGCCCACCGAAAGTCGCACCCAGGCTGGTGGCAGCGAATGCGCCTTCACGTTCGGCATACAGGGTGTAGCTGCGGGTGGTGCCCGGGGCGATCAGGAAGTTGCCGTTGCGGCCGGTGTTGGCGGCGATGTCGCCGATGCTGTTGACTGCCTGCAGGCCGTTGACCTGGAAGCCGACATGGCGGTCGGTCACCTGTTCATCGGCGACGAAGTTTTCACCACCGCCGTTATTTTCCACTTCCGGGGCTTCTTCGCCCTCTTCGCCCTCTTCGCCCTCTTCTCCCTCGACCTCGTTCTCCTCGTGGTCGATGCCGTGCTTGTTGGGGTTGGCCTGATAGGCCAGCAGGTTGGTCAGGTTGACCGTCAGGCAGTCACCGGCAGCGACCCGCAGCACGATGGGGCGCGGGCGTTTGTCCGGGCGCAGGGTGACCTTGCCGGGGACAGCGGCCCCTCCCTTGCTCAGTGGCACCTGGTGCTCGTCCACTACATCCTGACGCAGGGCGAACATCATGCCGTTGGCGTTTTGCGCGCCAAGGCGGTTGAACATCAGTGGCTGGTCCAGCGCCACCACATTGGCCACCAGGGTGCGCTGGCATTGCACAGCCGCCTCGCTGGTCGCTGCCCAGCCCACCAGGGCCAGAACGAGTGAAGTCAGGACAGGGCCTTTAATCGGGGTCGACATGCTGCACCTCCGGGACACAGGGACTCTACGGAGGTGCAAGCAAGGTCTGTGCCGCCAGCAAACAGCGTTTCGTTTCAACGACTTAGGGTGATGTTTACGACATAGTGGGGAGAATTCCCCGCAGTATTCCCCAAGTGGGGGTTAGCCGAGGCCGATTGGCCCCCGCGAAAAAAGTTGAACGACCGCGTGATTGCGCTTTCAGAATGCTGATACCTGTTCATTTCGCAGGAGCCCCGCAGCGATGAAGATGCCCGGCCGATCCCCCAACGCCAACCTGCAACTCGATTATGTGCGCGACACGCTGTTCGGTCCGGTAGCGCAAAGTGTGGAGTGCCAGTGCCAACTTGCCGCACTCAACCTGCAGGGCCGCCCCGCCCTGCGCCTGCACATCTGCCCGCCGTTGCCCGACAAGGTCGAGCGAGCGCACAGTGTGGCGTTCATCTGGGATGGCCGCAGTTATCACGGTGTGGTACGTGATCAGGGCAAATGCGGCGATGGCGGCCTGAACCTGCTGGTTGAACTGCAATAAGCCGATCAACGGCGGCCTACCGGGCTGAACCTGCCGCCGACAGCGCGTCTCCATAACTAGAGGCCTGTGCCTTGAGGAGACCGCCATGAACAGTCCGTTGCTCAAGCTCTTCATCCACCCCTCCGACGCCTGGATGGAGATCCGCCGCGCCGAAGAAGATCACCCGCAGCAATACCTGCCACGCCTGCTGGTACTGGCTCTGATTCCCGCGCTGTGTCTGTTCGTAGGCACCACGACCTTCGGTTGGAGCCTGGCCGCCGAAGAGCGGGTGCGCCTGAGCATGGCCAGCGCAGCACAGCTGGCCGCGCTGCTGTACGCCACCACGGTGGTCGGAGTGATGTTGATGGGGGTGATGATCCGCTGGATGTCGCGCGGGTTCGATGTGCAACCGAGCCTCAGCCAGTGTATTGGCTTTGCCGCCTACTGCGCCTCGCCGTGGTTTTTTGCGGGAGTCATCGGCCTGGTACCCATCCGTTGGTTGGCGCTGGTTGTGCTGGTGGCCGCGTCTGCCTATGCGACGGTACTGCTGTACGGCGGGCTGCAAACGTTCCTGCGCTTGCGCAAGGAACAGGCAATGCTGTTTGCAACGTGCGTATGGGGGGTTGGGCTGTTGCTGCTGGTGACGATCCTGGTGTCGATGATTCTATTCTGGACCCACGGCCTGATGCCGGAATACGTGCGGCCGGGCAGCCTCGGCTGACCGGCACACGAAGGCAGTCAGGCAATTGCCCGTTGTGGCGCTGGGCGGTTGTCACGCAGCGCGTGCAATTGCCCAACCAGATTGACCACGTCGCGGCAGCTGTTCAGGTCCTGCAGTGACACCCCGGTGAGGATCACGCCCTTATCCAGGCTTTGGCCCTGACCGAGCCGAATGGTCAGGCTGGTACCATCGATGCAACTGACTTCGCAACGGTCAGGCAGGCAGGCCTGTTCGATCATTTGCCGCATTTCCAGCATCGAAACTCCAATCAACGACATGTCGCGACCCTCTCTTGTTATGGATGGCCTGTTGTTCAGTGAGTACGCCCTTGGCAGGCAGGGTGCCAATTGATAATGCGCATGCCCAAGCGGCCGTCCATGCGCCGGAGCAATGATAATGCGGCAGATCATCTAGCACCTTAGTGGAAGATCGCGCAACGGCCGTGACCGTTCGATCCAATGAAGACACTTGGCGACAGGCGGTCAGTCGGCCAAAGATATCCATAAATGCTGCGCGGCATATGCACGCCAAGGTTGCCAGGCAAGGGCCCGTTCGGCCAATTTCGCATCCGGCCCTTCCAGCAAGCGCAACGCCTTGACCAAGGCGACGTCACCCAACGGAAAAGCATCGCCCTCGCCCGCCTGGCGCAACGCCAGGTACTGAGCACTCCAGGGTCCGATACCCTTCAGGCGGCAGAGATTGGCGAGCAGCGTTGGCAGCCCCTGCCCTGCGCTCAGCAAGTCGGGTTGATCGAGCAGTGCGCTGGCCATGGTAGCGAGGGTCGCCGCCCGCGAGCGTGGCATACCGAGATTGGCCAAGTCTGCAGTAGCGAGCGCTTGCAGGGTCGGGAACACATGTGTCAGGCCTGGAGTGGGCACGCGCAGCGGTTGCCCATGGCGCGCCACCAGGCGCCCGGCCAGGGTCATAGCTCCAGCCACACTGATCTGCTGGCCGAGCACGGTGCGCATGGCTTGCTCGCAGGCGTCCCAGCCTTGGGGGACGCGCAGGCCTGGGCGGGCAGCGACCAGCTTGGCCATCAGTGGATCGTTCGACAAGGCAGTCGCGATGCGCACTGGATTGGCGTCCAGATCGAATACGCGGCGGATGCGGGCGATCAACGCCGGAATTGCGGGGCTGCCATTGGCGCTGATGCGGATGTGGAGATGGTTGCCTGCTGCGGGCTTGGCTTCGAGTACTCCCTGTTGGCCGTTGATGGCGAAGGTGCGACGGTAAATGCCGTTGCTGAAGGTTTCGATGCCGGGGATGCAGCGGGCTGACAGAAATGCCAGGGTCGAGGGCCAATGATAGGGGGCACGGTAGCGCAGCCACAGGGAATGGTGGCCAGTGGGGTTGAGGGTGCGACGTACCGCGTGCAGGCGATTCATTGCGGCATGATGCCAGGGTTTCGGCCAGTTGTGCCGGCCTCTTCGCGGCTAAAGCCGCTCCCACAGGGTGGACTGCACGCCAATCGGTGGTGTCCAACTTCTTGGGAGCAGTCCAATCGGTGGGAGCGGCTTTAGCCGCGAAGAGGCCGGTGCAGGCTGTCAGTGAGCTTCGGCCTCCATTTGCCCAAACCGCCCGGAATGGAAATCATCGAACGACTCGGCAATCTCCGCTTGGCTGTTCATCACAAACGGACCATAACCCACGATCGGCTCATCGATCGGCTCGCCACTGAGCAACAGCACACTGGCGCCTTCGAGCGCCTCGACCATCACGCCTTCGCCATCGCGCTCCAGCAACACCAGACTGGCCGGCCGAGCCTCACGCTCGGCGTTGATCCGCACCGATCCACGCAGTACCACCAACGCGGCATTGCGGCCGGCAGCGATGGGCAAGCGCAGCGTCGACCCGCCATTCAGGCGCATGTCCCAAACGTCCATGGCGGTGAATGTTCGCGCCGGGCCTTGATGCCCTTGGTAACGGCCAGCGATCACCCGCAGGCTCCCAGCATCAGCGTCAAGCGCAACGTTGGGAATATCCGCCGCAAGTAGCGTTTGATAGCCAGCAGCCGCACGCTTGTCGCGCGCCGGCAGGTTGACCCACAACTGCACCATTTCAAGCGGGCCGCCACTGCGGGCGAACGCCAGGGAATGAAACTCTTCATGGATGATGCCATTTGCGGCGGTCATCCACTGCACATCTCCTGGGCCGATCAGCCCACCGGCACCGGTTGAGTCCCGATGCTCCAGCTCACCCTGATAAACGATGGTCACGGTTTCGAAGCCCCGGTGAGGATGCTGACCGACGCCGCGCCGGTCAGTGGTCGGGGTGAAAACGTGGGGGCCGGCGTAGTCTAGCAACAGGAACGGGCTGATCTGGTTGGCCAGGTTGTCGTAGGTGAACAGGCTGCGCACCGGGAAGCCATCGCCTACCCAGTGGGCGTGGGGGCTGCGGTAAATGCCCAGAATCTTTTTCAAGGGAAGTCTCCTCTATCAGGCTGGGTTAACCTTACCAGCGAGACCAATTAGCCAGTAGCCAGCAGAAATGGCTTTGATCGTCCCACCAATGGAACAGTCGCTCAGCTCTGCAGGTAATCCACTACCTGTTGAGCGGCCATGGCCGGAGCTTCCTGCATGAAACAGTGCCCCCCTGCCACCTGCCGGGCTTGAACGTGAACATTGAGGGAGGCCAGTCGCTGCACGGAATGAGGCACGAAGGGATAGGTTTGTTCCCCATACAGCACCAGGGTAGGTGTTTGAATGGCGGCCAGCTGCGCCCACATCCGCGTCGGGAACGAACTGAAAATCTCCACCTCACGGCTGGGACGGCACTTGAGCACCACGCCCTCACCGCAGTCACCGAGCCCGTGCTCGATATACGCCTGCAGCGCCGTATCGCTCCAACCTTTGAAAATCCCCCGCCCTTGCAGCGAGGCCAGGGCCGCTTCGCGGTCCGGCCAGTGGCTGCGGCGGCTGGCAGCCTTGCGCGCCAGGGCATGGCGGCGGTGCAGGCCAACCAGTGCGGCGGCCCCCATCACACCGATCATGCGCCGGCTGAACAGCACCGGGTCGAGCAGTACGGCGCGTTCGAACAGGCTCGGCTCACTGGCCAGGATCAAACCGGTAAGCACACCGCCGAAACTGTGCCCCAGCGCGAAGCGGCGTACCTGGCCATATTCGCCACGGCCCGCCTCGAACGCCTCCACTGCCAAGGCAGCCGTGCGGTTCCAGCCGCGGAATACGCCACCATGATCACTGTCACCATGCCCCTGAACATCACACAGCCACAGGTCGAAATGCTCGCCCAGGCGCATCAGCATCGGCTCATAAGCCAGGCAGCAGAAACCGTTGCCATGCAGAAAATGCAGCAACGGCCTGCCGCTGGCGGGCGAGCGCCAGCCGCGCAGGGTGAAACCTTCGGAGCATTCATGAGACCAGGGAATCAACTGCATGGCTGGGTGATACTCGTTGCGTCACTAAAACGATGATTCTACAAACAGCAGCGGGTACAGCGATATCACCAGCAGCAAGGCCATCAGGACATTGAACAGCATCAGCCAGCGCGGGTTCTGCAACAGGTTGCGCAGCGCACTGCCGCACATCACCCACACCCCCACGCTAGGCAGGTTGACCAAGGCGAACACCGCAGCCACCACGATCACGTTCATCACGTAGCCTTGGGCGGGTGTGTAGGTGGTAATCGCTCCGACCGCCATCACCCAGGCCTTGGGGTTGACCCACTGGAACGCTGCCGCGCCGAGGAAGCTCAACGGTTTGCGGGCATTGGGCGAGTCGGCGCTGAGCGGCCCGGAGGTGGCGATCTTCCAGGCCAGGTACAGCAAGTAGGCAGCCCCTGTATAGCGCAGTACGGAATAGAGCGCAGGCCAGGCCTTGAACACCTCGCCCAGGCCCAGGCCGACGGCCAGCACCATGATCATGAAGCCAATGCTGATGCCCAGCGCATGGGGGATCGAGCGGCGCACGCCAAAATTGACCCCCGACGCCAGCAACATGGTGTTGTTGGGGCCGGGAGTGATCGAGGAAACGAATGCAAACAGCACGAAGGCGGTGAGCAGGTCAAGAGAGGCAAGCATGGCAGGCATTCCAGATACGTTATATGTGCTGTCAGACTACTGGAGTCGCCCTGCCCTGCGACTGGTACAGTTACATAAAATTAAGCAGATACACATCACTGTATCGTTACCAACCAGTTCAGAAATACCCTACACCACGGCGCGCCCTTGTTGGCTTTCTTTGTAGACGTGAATCGCTGATGGTTTGGCTTCTCGTGAAAAGGAGCCTCCATGCATCAGTTCTTACTTGCGTGTCTGACAGTGTTGCAGTTGTGGATTCTGTCACCAGCGGCCATAGCCGACACAGCCCATAAGGTAAAGATCGGCGTAGGTGGCCAAGCCACCCTTTACCACTTGCCGTTGGCCGTCGCCGTGGAGAAAGGTTACTTCAAGGATGAGGGGCTTGAGGTAGAGATCGTTGACTTCGCCGGTGGTGGCAAGGCAGTACAGGCCTTGGTGGCCGACGGGGTCGATGTGGTGGCGGGTGCCTTCGAGCACACATTGCGCACGCAGGCGCGCGGTCTGTCGATGCAAGCGTTCGTGGTTGCCAGCGCAGCCCCCCAGATAGCCATGGTGGTGTCGCAGGATGCGCTGCCTGGCTACCAATCGCTCGCTCAATTGCGGGGTAAAACAATCGCTATAAGTGCGCCAGGCTCCGGTACGCACATGGTCGCTACGCTACTGCTGAACCAGGCCGGTGTCCGCAGCGAAGATGTCTCCTTCATCGGACTGGGGACGGGGCCCGCTGCCATCGATGCACTGGTGTCCGGCAAGGTTCAGGCCCTGGTCAATACAGAGCCGCTGATCAGCCTGCTCGAACAACGCGCAGGCATGCGCGTGGTCGCTGACACCCGTACTGCCGCAGGCACGGAGCATGTATTTGGCGGGCCGATCCCCGCCAATGTTCTATTCGCAAAGACAGCCTACATTGAACAAAACCCGCAAACGGTTCAGCAGTTGACCAACGCCATGCTCAACGCCTTGGATTGGTTGCGCGAAGCCAGCGCCGAAGAGGTCTCAGCGACAGTGCCCAAACGCTGGCAACTGGATAATCAGGCGCTGTATAAACAGGCTTTCAGCAACATTCAGCCATCGTTGAGTTCGGATGGGCGCTTTAACGCAACGGCTGTGGAAAACATCCAAAAGGCGCTTAGCAGTTTCGATAAGGCATTCTCCGAAACCACCGCCGATTTGGATGCCACCTGGACCAACCGATTCGTTGACGGCGCCCGGAACCACAATCCATGAACGCCGCGCCTGCTTTGCAGATGCGTAATGTATGCGTCGATCGGGGCCAGACCAGAATCCTCGAGGGCCTGGATCTTGACATCCAACCAGGAGAGTTCGTTTGCCTCCTTGGCCCCAGCGGGTGTGGCAAAACCACCCTGCTCGACCTCGCCGCGGGCCTGATAAAGGCAGAGGTCGGCCAAATTGAATGCATGGGGCAGCCGGTCGAGGGACTGAACGCCAAGGTCGGCTATCTCTTTCAATCCGACGCACTCTTGCCGTGGAGTACGGCACTGACCAATGTCAGCCTCCCCTTACGTCTGAAAGGCTTGTCAGCCAGAGTGGCCGACAAGCAGGCTCAAGCCTGGTTGGAGCGGGTCGGCCTGGGCAAATGTGGCCATTACTATCGTTCTCAGCTGTCCGGCGGCATGCGCAAACGCGTAGCCCTGGCGCAATTGTTGATCCAGGACGCAGCCGTTCTGCTGATGGACGAACCCTTCGCCGCGCTTGATGCCCTGACGCGTCAACAGATGCACGGGCTTCTGTTGACACTCTGGGAGCAACAACGCAAAGCCGTTTTGTTCGTCACCCATGATCTGGATGAAGCCATTACCCTGTCTGACCGCATCGTGGTCCTGAGTGCAGGTCCTAACGCCCGCTGTCTACACGTACTGCCTGTCACCCTGCCCCGCCCTCGCTCAATGATGACCATGCGCACCCATCCGACCTACCTGCAAATGCATCAATCTTTATGGGGATTATTGCAGGGTGTTGCGCAGCCCGCTGAAGTGGAGCAGCTCGGATGAAACCTTGGCATCTTTGGGGCATCCGCAGCGCTCTGCTCACTGCGCTACTGGGGTTTTGGCTAGTGGCATCAGCCAATGAGCAACTGCGTTTTTTCATCGGCGACCCCATGCAAGTGGCGCAGCGTCTCTGGAGCTGGCTTAGCGCCGGAGGTGGGTCATTGCTGGTCGAATTGCCTGGAGCACAACCCTTTACTCTGCAGTTTCCTGGCCCGCTCTATCCGCATTTGCTGGTAACCCTCGCAGAAACGCTGGCCGCGCTGGCAATCGGTGTAGCAACCGGCCTTCTGGCGGGGTTATGGCTGGGCTTGAACCCTACCAGCGCCGACATCCTCGCGCCCTTCATCAAGGCCGCCAATGCCGTGCCGCGGGTGGTCCTGGCGCCCTTGTTCATCCTGTGGTACGGCCTGGGGATGACTTCCAAGATTGCCTTGGGAATATCCCTGGTTTTCTTCACCGTGTTCTTCAACGTGATGCAGGGCGTGCGCGAAGTGAGCCCGGCGCTCCTGTGCAACCTCAGGTTGATGGGCGCCAATCGTTGGCAGCTCATCCGGCTACTGTACCTGCCGTCTGCCACGGGCTGGGTGTTCTCAAGCCTCAATGCAGTCACCGGCCTGGCGTTCGTGGGGGTCGTGGTGGGCGAATACCTCGGTTCAACTCGCGGTATTGGCTACCTGATCCTGCAAGCCGAAGCGACATTTGACGTCAATACGGTGGTAGCGGGGATCATGGTTTTGATGATCTGTGCACTGTGCCTGGATGGTTTTTTTGGCTGGTTTGAACGACGTGCTCAAGCATGGCGCAGGGCGGACCTCTGAAGCGCTATCCGCTAAGGCGCTTATCTGCTAGTGCCCCATGGGCGAAACATCACGCCCATGGGACCGGGTTGATGGACAGGCTGCTACTGCACGACGCCGCAGGCGACTCGCGCACCACCGCCACCGAGTTTCTCGGGGTGGTCACTGTGGTTGTCGCCACCGGCATGCGATCAGCGTCAGGCGCAGGGCTTCGCTGGGCTCGTATTCCAGCATCCCGCGTACCCCCTTGCGCTTGTTTCCGTTGACATCGTGGCCGTTGGCGACGTTTTCGACGTTGCCGTCATAGTCGCCCCACAGGGTGCTGAGCGAGCCCTTGAGTTGCTCGTTCAGGCGGCCGCCATCGCGGGAGATTGGCAAGGTGGCGGCGTTGCGGGTGTTGCAGGCATTAGGCGCAAGGAGACATGAGGTCGACGTACAAAAACTGAATCTATTGACTTGAGTGCTAGTGGCACGGGAAAGCGCCTGAATGGTACATCCTCTACGCTGATACCTGGCATTTTTGTCAGGTTACGAAACACGCAAAATGTTGGATGCTCCGCTCACAAGACATCTTCTGAGCGGGCATTGGTATGGGCAATACAGACGCAACCGTCCATCGTAATACACCTGATGTTATGGTTCAGAGTAATCGTGGATTGGTCGTGCTCGAAATTGGCTATCACCGCCACCCCAACAGTACGGAAGAAACACAAGAACGCATTACCCGTCACTCCTACAATAGCTGTGGCTTCCTCATGCGCAGCGCGGATCCTCGGCTCGGGCAAAAGGGGCTGGCCAACTTCACTTACCTCAATGACCTTTCCGGCGGCCGATTGCGCACCAATAGTGTGGACGCCGGTACGTCCATAATGCTTAACGATACGGCCAGCCGACCACTTTTGAAGTTAACCAGCATCCTTATCAGAGACGATGGTGCGGATGACTTCACTCAGGCAGTTACCCATACCTATGAGTACGAAGGTGTCAACCTCTTAGGTCGTCCGCTGTCGGTATCAGACCAAGTTGCTGGCGGCAGCGCGTGGATCACCGAGCGTTTCGTGTACGCGGGCGACTCACCGGCGAACAAGCGCTTGAATCTCGTTGGACAATGTATTTGCCATTACGACCCTGCGGGCCTGCTCATGTCAGACAGCATGAGCATTGCAGGTTGTGAGTTATCCAATACCCGTCGGCTGCTGAAAGACGCCGACTTACCGGATACCCTGGCAGACTGGCAAGGTCCGGACAGCAGTACCTGGAACAAGTCGTTGAACAATGAGACATACACTTCTCTAAATATGCCAGATGCGACTGGGAAGATACGTATCTCCATTGATGCAGCTGGCCATCAGCAACGTGTGGAGTACCAGATAGCAGGAGAGCCCAAATCCTGCTGGCTGACAGTGAACGCTGGCCATGAACGCCCCATCATGACCGCCATCGCCTACTCGGCGAACGGAAAAAAGCTACATGAAGTTCACGGTAACGGGATTGTCAGCACCTGTAGGTATGACCCTCGTGCGCAGTACCTCACTGCGCTTAGAACGGAGCGTCCATCCGGGCACAAGGCTGGATCGAAACTACTGCAAGAACTGCGTTACCAGTACGACCCCGTGGGCAACGTGCTCCTTGCTGAAGATGCGTCTCAGCAGACCCGGGTCTGGCGAAACCAGAATGTGGTGCCCGAAAACCATTATGTCTACGATAGCCTTTATCAACTTGTATCAGCTACTGGCAGAGAGATGGCGAATGCTGCTAGACAGAGCAGCAGTATGCCTCGAGTGCTTGTACCTATTCCCACAGACCGAGATGCGTACACCAACTATGTCCGAACCTACCGCTACGACAGCGCCTGCAACCTTACGCAGATAGTCCACACAGCTCCCGCTACGGGAAACAGCTACACCACCCTAATTACGGTCAGCGATCGTAGTAATCGGGCTGTATCGGACTGGTTCACGGAGAATCCGAATCATGTGGAAGACCTATTTACCCCAAATGGACAGCAGCGACAGCTCACGCCAGGTCAAATACTCGCCTGGACAACACGTGGCACGCTTCAAATGGTTGCGCCAATCGTTCGCAATGGTGGAACGAACGACGTTGAACGCTATCTTTATGACGCAAACAGTCAGCGCGTATTGAAAGCTAGTATGCAGGTATCGCATAACAGTACTCAAAGGCAACGCATTGTTTACCTGCCAAGCCTGGAGCTCAGGGTGTCGTTTAGTGGCGCTGTCGAGAAAGAACAGCTGCAAATTATTAGTATGAGCACCAGCGAGAGAGCTCAGGCTCGTCTGTTGCATTGGAAGAGCGGAAAACCGCCAGAATTGAGCGCCGATGCAGTGCGCTACAGCTTTGGAAATCTTACAGGCAGCGTTAGCTTGGAGGTGGGCGATGATGGTAAGGTAATAAGTATCGAGGAGTACTACCCTTACGGTGGGACTTCCCTCTGGGCAGCGCGTAGCGCCACAGAGGCTTCATATAAACTTGTGCGTTACTCAGGCCAGGAACGGGATGCGACAGGGCTTTATTATTACGGATATCGCTACTACCAGCCATGGTGCGGGCGCTGGTTGAGTGCTGACCCAGCTGGCACGGTAGATGGGCTGAATCTTTTCACGATGGTCCGAAATAACCCTACAGGGCAAATTGATGCATTAGGATTGGTTTTGATAATAGCGCAAGGCTTGTCAGAATTCCCTGAGGACGAAATTGATAAAGTACTTCAAGCATTGCAAGATGCACGCAATGCGTTAGATACAGTTACTCAGCCAGACCAGGATCTATTGGCGACGGAAATGAAAAGCTTTTTTGGTCCCAATTACGCGATGGAGACTAATCAAATTATAAACACATGGAAAACAACCAATAATTTACTAGCTGAATACGACACGCCCTATCAGGGGTACCCGAAATTCTATAGAATATCCCAAGACGCTAGCCCAACGATTGCACAAGTCAGCCTGGATGATCCTGAGAGCAGGATATTCATTCACGATGACTTTTTTCTCGACGAACTGACTGATGAATCACGCGCAGCCGCACTTATTCACGAAGCAAGCCACCTAGAAGGTGTAGACAGTTTCCAGCTACCCGGGGCTAAAACAGAAGACTACTATTATTTATCGGACAGCACCCCATTAAGCGACTCTTTTAAAAAAGTCGTCGAAGGGGTTCTTGAAGAACATCAGATAAAGGCACCAGAGGCTTTCTTCGAGCAAATTGCCATCAGCAACAACATGAGCATCTTCGGAATAAATGAAAATTTCATGAGCTATGCAGATGGAGAAGGTATTCAAGACTTAACCCTAGCTGAGGCAGTTCAGGTTTATAACCACGTCCCTTCTCTTCGTACGAAGATAGCTTCTCGCAATGCAGATAATATCGCCTATTCAGCCATGAAAATGGCCGCCCGACTGTAGGTCGTCAACAATTCCCTGCACCGCTAGAGCCAGTCCCATGTGAGATCGCTGGCATGTTTGCGCACTACCCTCCCCCGCCGATTTTCCTGGCACTGTCAGCATGCGGCGCGGACCAGCGCGCCGTCCCTTGCCTGGGCGTCGCAAGAAATCTGTTACTGCACGACCCCACAGGCGACCCGCGCACCACCGCCACCGAGTTTCTCGGGGTAATCACTGTGGTTGTCGCCCCCGGCATGCACCATCAGCGCGTGCCCTTTGAAGTCAGAAGCTTTCAGCCGTGGCGCCAACACCGGGTAGGTAGCCTTGCCGTCCGCGCCTACATACAGCGCCGGCAGGTCACCGCGGTGACTGCCATCGTCATACGGCCCCTTGTGCGCATTGGTCTTGTCCGGATCCCAATGGCCGCCCGCCGCACCTGCCGGCACAGGCTTGCCGTTTTCATTGGCCGGCGCGCACGAGGGGTTCTGATGCAGGTGGAAGCCATGCACACCTGGCGGCAGGTCCTTGAGGTCCGGGGTAAGTACGGTGCCGTACTTGTTCTGCGCGATGCTGACGGTGCCAATCACCTTGCCTGGGCCGTCCGGCCCCGCCAGTTTGAGTTCCACCGTTTCAGCAGCTTGTGCAAGGCCGGCCGAAGCCATCAATGCGGTGAGTACCAGCGCTTTCATGTCGTGTCTCCATGTCTTGGGATGAGCGGGTGTCGTACCCACATGACTAGTGGGACTGCGCAGGTTGCCAGGCATTCCATCCAGCCACAGAATGAAATACTTCCCATCGGAGCCCTTCCGCGTGTCACTCAAAGCCCTGCGCACCCTCGTCACCATTGCCCGCCACGGCACCTTCGCCCGTGCCGCCGACCTGCTCAGCCTGACCCCCTCGGCGGTGAGCCTGCACATCAAGACGCTGGAAGACGAACTGCAGGTTGTGCTGTTCGACCGCAGCCGCCGCCAGGTGGTGTTGACCGAGGCCGGACAAATGGCCGTGGCACGGGCTGACACCATCCTCGCTGCCTATGACGAACTGGCCGATGCCGTGTCCACTGGCCCGAGCCTGCGCGGGCGCCTGCGTTTGGGTGCGATCCATACGGTCCTGGCAAGGCGCCTGCCCCGGGCGCTGGTGTGGATCAAGGCGCATCACCCGGACCTGCACATCAGCGTGGCCTCGGGCATGTCGGCGGAACTGGCGCGGCGTATCGAAGACGGCGACCTGGATGCCGCGATTACCACCGAGCCAGTCAGCCCCTACCCGCAGAGCCTGGATTACACGCCGTTGTTCGAGGACCGTTTCTGGGCTATCGCCAGCCCTGAGCTGGATGGCCAGAGCCTGCCGCAGCTGCTCGCCAGCCAACCTTTCCTGCGTTTCGACAAGCGCGCCTGGGCGGGCCGGCAGATCGAACAGGAACTGCGTCGCCAGCATCTGCAGGTCAGCGAGCAAATGGAATTGGACAGCCAGGAAGCGTTGGCCAGCATGGCGGTGATGGGGTTGGGGGTGGCGATCATTCCTATGTCCGATGAAGATCTGCAGCGCTTGCCACCTGCTATTTGCCTGCCGTTTGGCGAGCCGCAGCTGAAACGGCGGGTGGTGTTGCTGGAGCATGAAAAGAGTCAGCGACGGCATTTGAGTGCGGTGTTGAAGAGAGCACTGGAGGCGTGACGGTGTGGGAGCGACTTCAGTCGCGAAGCAGGCAATGCGGTGGATGGCACCGGCTTCGCCGGTGATCGCGGCTGAAGCCGCTCCTGCGGGGTGCGCGAAATCTTTAAGAAACCGTGCATTTTTTCTCAACAGTCACTGCAAAAATCAGCGTTTTTCCCAATCAATCAGCCAAGCTAATCTGTGCCGAACCCGACTACGGAACGTCACCCATGCTTCATCTGCTGCTGACCACTTTGCTGCCCATCATCTTGTTGATCGGCCTGGGCACCCTCCTGCGCGTGCGGGGTTTTCTCGCCGAGAGCTTCTGGCCGGGCGCCGAACGCCTGAGCTATTACGTGCTGCTGCCGTCGCTGTTCCTCCACGGCCTGGCCACCGCCGACCTCGATGGGGTGCCGGTGCTGGGCATGGTCGGCGTGCTGATGCTCTCGACCGTGCTCGGCGCGGCGCTACTGGTGCTCTACCAAGGCGCGGTCAACCATGACGGCGCAGACTTTACCTCGGTCTTCCAGGGCGGCGTACGTTTCAACAACTACATCGGCGCAACATTGGCGGCGGGCATCTACGGCAGTGCTGGCATCGCCCTGGCGGCAGTGGCCAACGCGGCCATCGTGCCGCTGGTGAACCTGCTCTGCGTGCTGGTGTTCGCCCGCTTCAGCGCGCGCCACAGTTCCCCAGTCACGGTGTTGCGGGCCATTTTCGCCAACCCGCTGATCGTCGGCTGTGCCGGCGGCATGTTGCTGCGGGTCACGGGAGTGGGGCTGCCCGCAGGGCTGGAACCAACGGTCAAGGCGCTTGGCCAGGCCGCCCTGCCCTTGGGCCTGCTGTGCGTCGGCGCGGCGCTGGGTGGCGTCAGCGCCGGGCAGCAGGTGCGGCCACTGATGGCGGCGTCGATGTTCAAATTCCTGGTCATGCCGCTGACAACCTGGGGCTTGTGCCGGGTGCTTGGCCTAGGTGGCCAGGCGGCGGTGGTGGCGGTGCTGTTCCAGGCACTGCCCACGGCGTCGTCGTCCTACGTGATGGCACGGCAGATGGGCGGCAACGCGCCTTTGATGGCCACCATCATCGCCGTGCAGACGGTGGCGGCTGGGGTGATATTACCCTTGGTGCTAATGCTTTCGCTCAATTGAATGCGCTTGGCTAGACTGTGAAGCAACACACACTTCGGAAATTCGACCATGCGCCTTACGTGGATGGTGATCGGCCTGACCTCGGCCCTGCTCGCAGGCCCATCGAATGCTGCCGACACCGCCAAGGCTGCGGTTGCCGAAGACAAGGCCGAAGTGCTCGAAGAAAAGGTGGTCGAAGACGCGCCACCGCCCAAAAAAGCCGAAACCCTGACGCCCAGTGAAGTCAAAGCCGTCGACCCGGCAGGCCAGGCGCCAATGGACGACAGCATCACCTGCCTGGCCCGTACCATTTATTGGGAAGCCAAGGGCGCCGATGAAAAAGACATGAGTGCGGTGGCCAGCGTGGTGATCAACCGCCTGGGCAAGGACGGTTTTCCCAACACCATTTGCGGCGTGGTCAAGCAAGGTGTCGAGAGCAAGTCCTGCCAGTTTTCCTGGTGGTGCGACGGGCGCTCCGATCAGGTCGAAGAGCCCGAGCGCTACGAAGTCGCCAAGGAGATCGCACGCAAGGCGCTCAACCAGCAGCTCAAGGACAGCACGGGCGGTGCGCTGTACTTCCATGACCGCAATGTCCGTCCGGACTGGGCCAAGGCTTACCGCAGAACCGCCGAAACCCGTCACTTTCTGTTTTACAAGCCGAACCAGGAACTGGCCCGCTGAATCCGCCATCAGAAGTCGATGGTACCGGAGAACTTCACCAGGCGCGGATCGCCTTGAGTCAGGTAGCCGCCATTGGCCGATGCCCAGTAGTTCTTGTCGCTCAGGTTCTCCACATTCATGCGTAAGGTGACAGCCTTCTCCTGCACCTTGAAGCGATACCGAGCGCCCACGTCGAAGCGGTTCCAGGTCGGCAGGCTTAGGGTATTCGCCGGGTTGGCGTACTGCCCGCCGGTGCGCAGCATGCGGGCATTGAGCGCCAGCCCTTCGAGCCCGGGCACGTCCCAGTCGACGCTGGCATTGAGCTGGAACGTCGGCACGCCCACGGCATGATTGCCGTCGTCGGCACCGTTGAGGGTTTTCTTCAGTTCGGTGTCCATGCGCGTACCACCCGCCATCAGCCGCAAGCCGGTGACCGGTTCGCCAAACACGCTGAGTTCGATGCCTTTGTTGACCTGCTCGCCATCCTGGACGAATACATCACCTTGCACGAAGCCGTCGGTGGGCCGTTCGATGCGGAACACTGCCAGGTTGGCGCCGAAGCTTTGGTAATCGAGCTTGACCCCCGCCTCCACCTGCTTGGTCTTGGCCGGCGGGAACACCTCGCCCGCGTTGATCACCTGGCCCGAAGCCGTGGCACCCTGGGCCAGGCCCTCGATGCGGTTGGCATACAGCGAGATAGACGGGTTGACCTTGTAGACGATGCCATACACCGGGGTGGTAACCGATTCGTCGTAGAACGCGTTGCGGCCGAGGTCCGGGCCTTCACCGTCGTAGGCATAACCCTCGACGCGCAGCTGCTGGCGACGGACGCCCACGGTAAGCAGGAGGCTGTCGTCGAACAGCCCGACGGTGTCGGACACGGCGATACTGCGATTGCGGGTTTTGCCGGTCACGCCCGGGTCGTCCAGCTTGCCGCCGGTAAAGGTTGGCGTGGTCGGTTTGGGCAGCGGGTCGGTGTTGTAGATATTGGTGTCCTGCGAGTTGTAGAAGACGAAGGCGTTTTCCTGCTGGGTCCAGATGCTGGCAGCGCCGATGTTCAGCTGGTGGCTGACCGGGCCGGTCTGGAAGCGGCCGTTCACGCCGCCCATGACCGTGCTGTTGTCCTCGTTGTGAGGTATTTTCGAGCCGCCGATGGTGGCATCGCCGCTGGCAGCGTCAGTGAGGATGGGGGTGCCGTAGAAGCCGTTCTCGTGGGTGTGCTTGACGCCGCCAGACAGGTACGCGCTCCAGTTGTCGTTGAAGTCGTAATCGCCGCGAACCATGCCGAAGGTGTCCTCGGTTTCGGTCCAGGACCAGTCCTGGCCGTAGTTGTGGTCGGCGTCTGGCGCGCGCGGGATGTCGGTCAGGCCAGCGCCCAGGCGCACCGTGTTGCGCATGTGATTGACCCGCTGCTTCTGGTAGCCGATGTCGGTGGACACGCGGAAGTTGTCGCCACGGTAGTCGAGGCCAACGATGAACAGCTTGCTGCGCTGGTCCTGGTCATCGACTCCCGTCTCGCCCTCGCGCTGCGACAGGTTCAGACGCACGCCGAAGCGGTTGTCTTCACCAAAGCGCTGGCCGAGGTCCAGGTGTTCGCCGAGCCGGCCATCGGTGCTGATGTCCTGGGTGTAACGGCGCGTCGGCGTGTCACCGGCACGCTTGGGTTGCAGGTTGACGTTGCCGCCCAGGCCCGTGCCGGTCGGGCTGGCACCATTGAGGAAGGCATTCGGGCCCTTGAGCACCTCGACCCGCTCCACCGCATCGGTGGAGATCATCTGCCGCGGCAGCACTCCATACAGGCCGTTGAAGGCCACGTCGTCGCCATTGAGCGGCAGCCCGCGAATGACGAAGACCTGCGACTGGTTGCCAAAACCGAACGACTGGCGCACCGACGGGTCATTGAGCAGCACGTCGCCGATGTCTTCGGCCTGTTGGTCCTCGATCAACTGCGAGGTATAGCTGGTCATGGTGAAGGGCACATCCATCATGTCCTGGTTGCCCAGTATCCCCATTTGCCCGCCACGGGCCACCTGGCCACCGGCAAAAGGTTCGGGCGGCTCGCCCTTGGGGCGCGCGGCTTCGGCATTGATGGCGGTGGCCTCCAGCTCGATGGTGCCGTCGGCCGCTTGGACAGGCACGGCGACGGAACAGCAAACGGCGAAGAAGGTCGACTGATACGAAGGGATTCGTGCCATGAAGGGCTCCAGAGTGCGCAAAGTGGGGCCTTCCTGGCGGATGAGGAATTATTAGCGTTTGCGTATTGTTTCTAGTCGAAGTTACGAATGATTACCAAACCATCGCACTTTCTGGGCGACCAGTGGTCTACTCCCTCTTTTGCCGCCTGCAAGCCATTGCGGGCGTTTTCATTGCTTTGCACGACACCGGGCCAAAAGCCTTGGGCTTGTGTAGGATGAGCAGCGCAAACCAAGGCGCTGCCAGTCACAGGGAGATCCACATGCGCGTCCTGTCATCCGTTGCCGCCTTGTCGCTGGGCCTGTTCCTTTCGACTTCAAGCCTGGCTGCCACCGGCGAAGAGGCGCAGCTGATCGATTCGATCAACGCCTACCGCAGCCAGACCCAGCGCTGCGGCGGTGAAGCATCGCTGGAGCTGCCGCCGCTCAATAGCGACACCCGCCTGGCGTTGTCGCCAGAGGGTACCCGCGACCTGCAGCAGGCCATGACCCGTGCCGCGTACCCGATGGTCAATGTGCAGGCCATCAGCCTGTCCGGCCCACGTGATGCACGCGCCGCGATGCACGCCATCGAGGAGAGCTTCTGCCAGGTGGTGCTCGACCCGCAGTTCGTCGACATCGGCGTCAGCCAGGAAGGCCGCGACTGGCGCATCGTCCTGGCGCGCCCTCTGCTCAGCGGGCGGCTGGGCGACTGGCAGGCCGAAGGCCAGAAAGTCATGCAGGCGATCAACGCTGCACGCAAGGCGCCCCGTCAGTGCGGCGGCCAGCCCTTCGCCGCAGCGCCCGCCCTTGGCTGGAGCAGCGCACTTGCCGGTGTAGCGGCCAACCACACCCGGGCGATGGCCAACCAGAACTTCTTCGATCATATTGACCGCGAAGGGCGTACTCCGGGCGATCGTGCGGAGCTGGCAGGCTACCTGTACCAACAAATTGGCGAGAACATCGCGGCCGGGCGGGACACCGCGCAGAAGGTGGTGGCTGGCTGGCTGGCGAGCCCCGGGCACTGCGCCACGTTGATGAACCCGGACTTCCGCGAGATGGGCGCGGCCTATGCCGTTGACCCGAAGAGCGATGCCGGCATCTACTGGACGGGGCTGTTTGGCACACCACAATGAACGTCACGGCGCAGTTCAAGCGCCGTGCACGCAAACCGACGCCGCACGCATTTTCCCAGATAGCTCGCATCGCCCAGCCCCACTTCATCGGCGATCTGCGAAAGGCTGTGGCTGGAGTTGAGCAGCCGCCAGCGCGCTTGCTGCAGGCGCGTTTCCAGCCACCAGGCCTTGGCGCTCATGCCATGGCTGGCCTGGAACTGGCGGTCCAGTTGCCGCCGGCTGATGCCCAGCTCCGCCGCCAGTTCTTCAATCGACAGATGCGCGCTCAGGTGATGACGCATCAGCGCCAACGCGCGCTGCACCTGCCGTCCCTGACCTGCGCCGGCCTCCAGCGAACGCAGGGCGTGACGACTGTCACGGGACTCGTCCACCAGCATGTCGGCCAGGCCCTTCAATGCGCGGGCACGCCCGCACGCTTTTGATAACAGCTCGACTGCCAGGTCAAGGGCTGCCGTGCCGCCCGCGCAGGTAATGCGCGTACCGTCGATGCAGTACAACTGCTCAGGCAGCAGCTGCAGGTGCGGAAACGATGCGCGAAACTCGGCTTCATGCCGCCAATGCACCACCACCTTGTGCCCGTCCAGCAAACCGCAAGCCGCCAGCAGAAAGGCGGCGTTGTCGATGGCGACCAGCTTCACGCCAGCCTTGGCCGCACGCTTGAGCAGGTTTTTGTAATGGGCTGCCAGACCGGCTGTGGCCTCGGCATTGCGGCTGCCGAACAGCACCAGATAATCATAGCCATCCAGTACGAGCTGATCGGTGATCGCTTCCACCTGCATGACCGCACCGCTACTGGACACGACGGGCTCGGCAGTCAGACCGGCCAGTGTCCAGCTGCAATAACGCTGGCGGCTGTAGTCTTCGTCGTCGGCGCTGAAGCGCAACTTGTCGAGAAAGGCGCCGAAAGGCAGCAAGGCGAAGTCCGGTAGCGGCAGGATCAGGAGTCGGATATCGGGGGGCATGGTTGACTGTCCGAAAATCACCACGAGATGTCCAGATCATACTCCTTGAATCGCATTAGGTCGCCTAGACTGGCCACCTCTGAATACTGACTGACTCAAGGCGCATGTCATGGCTCTGGATACCTGGCTCATCTACCTGCTGGCTAGCATTGGCTTGTCCTTGACCCCCGGCCCGAACAGCCTGCTGGCCCTGACCCATGGCGCGCTGTATGGCACACGGCGCACCTTGTTCACCATCGTTGGCGGGGTGTTCGGTTTCAGCGCTTTGATTGCCCTGGCCATGTTCGGACTCACTGCTCTGCTACAGACCTCGGCGTCGGTGCTGACCGTGCTGAAGTGGGTAGGTGGAGCCTATCTCGTCTGGCTGGGCGTCCAGCTCTGGCGCAGCCCGGCCTTGCACCTGGAGTTGAATGCACAGGCTGCTCGCCTGAGCAATTCCGGCCTGTTCCGCCAGGGCTTGCTGTCGGCCATGGCCAACCCCAAAGTGCTGCTGTTCTACGGGGCGTTCCTGCCGCAGTTCATAGACCCACAGCGGGGGCTGTTTCTGCAGTTCGTGATCATGGCCGCTACCTTTGCCAGCGTGGAGTTCATGGTCGAATACCTGCTCGCGCGCCTGGCGTTCCGGATCAAGCCTTGGTTGACCAGGGGCGGCAAGGGTTTCAATCGCTGCTGCGGGGGGCTGTTTGCGTTGATTGGTGTCGCATTGCCGCTCGGCCGCTAGCATGTGCGGATTCACTTATCCCGCGAAATCACCAGGAACATCAGTAGCCCCAGCCCAGGCAAGCTCGCCCCCAGCCATACCACACCTTGCCAGCCATACCCGGCGAACACCGTACTGGCCGCCGCCGATCCCATGGCGCCGCCCAGAAAGATGCTGGTCATGTACAGCGCATTGAGCCGCCCGCGGCTGGCCGGGTCCAGGGCGTAGACTTCGCGCTGACCGATGACCATGCTCATCTGCACAGCGAAATCCAGGAGCACGCCGGTCAACCCCAGGCCGATAATGCTGTAACCCGGCGCGGTGAGCCCCCACAGCAGTGCCACAGGCGCCAGTATCAATGCCAGCAATGAGGCTGCGCGAGCATGGCCGGCGTCTGCCAGGCGCCCGGCCATGGGCGCGGCGATAGCACCGACCGCGCCAATCAGAGCGAACAGCGCGATCTGGCTTTGCGATAGGCCATGTTCGGCCGCCAAGGCCAACGGCACCGCCGTCCAGTAAAGGCTGAACGCGGCGAACATCAACGCCTGGTACAGCGAGCGCTGGCGCAGTACCGGGTATTGCCGCAACAACCGGATCAGCGATGCCATCAAACCGGCATAGCTGGCCTTGTGGTCCGGTACCCGGCGCGGCAAGGTCAGCGCCAGCAGCAGGATGATCGCCAGCATCAAGCCCGCTGCACCGATGAACACTGTGCGCCAGCCGAAATGGTCAGCCACCAGGCTCGACAGCGGCCGCGCCAGCAGGATACCCAGCAACAGGCCGCCCATGATGTTACCGACCACCCGGCCACGCTGCTGCTCTGGCGCGAGGTGTGCAGCCAACGGGATCAGCATCTGCACCGATACGGAGCTGAAACCGATCAGCAAGGCATAGCCCAGGAACAACGCCCCCTGGCCATTGCTGCTGGTACCCGCCAGCAGCAGGCTGACGCAGGCGAGTACCGCTGTGACGATCATCAACCGGCGATTCTCCACCAGGTCAGCCAAGGGCACCAGCAACAGCAGGCCCAGCGCGTAGCCCAGTTGGGTCAGCGAGACAATCAGGCTGGCCCGCTCGGAGGACAAGCCAAGGTCCGGGGCAATCAGCCCGACGATGGGTTGGGCGTAGTAGATGTTGGCGACGATCGCGCCGCAACAAAACGCCAGCAAGGTGACCAGGGCGCGGCTCAGGCCCGACGCTGCGGCCTGTGTGGTGGCAAGGGAGGGGTTCATGCGAGGTGCCTCGGCATTGGCAAAGAAGATGCCGGGCACATTAGCGGGGCACCGTGGCCAGGAGAATCCGGGCGCGGCGCAACAGGGCTTTGCGCCCAGCGCAACGTAAGCGGTTCATGGCGCCAAAAGCTGCTCGCAGAACGCGATGAATGCCTGCACGCGCCGCGAACCGCG
This sequence comes from Pseudomonas sp. NPDC089752, assembly GCF_044748725.1. Classification (NCBI taxonomy): domain Bacteria; kingdom Pseudomonadati; phylum Pseudomonadota; class Gammaproteobacteria; order Pseudomonadales; family Pseudomonadaceae; genus Pseudomonas; species Pseudomonas sp. NPDC089752. Next base: position 144,310 of record NZ_JBIVGP010000010.1, on the reverse strand, counting down.
GTGGTTGGGCAAGTACAAGGCATTGATGCTGTCATTGGCCGCCCCTGGGCTGGCCTGCCAGTCGCTGAATACGCGCTGCAGGTGCCCCGCGGCCACGTCTTCGCGGACCAGCCAGTCAGCCAGCAGCGCTATGCCAGTGCCCGCCAGCGCGGCTTCGCGCAGCAAGTCGGCGTTGGCGCTGCGCAGCGGGCCGCGCACGTCCAGCACCTGGGTATCGTCTGCTCGCTGCAGGCGCCAGGGCAGCGCCTTCTGGCCATAGCGAAAGCGCAGGCAGGCGTGGTCCAGGAGTTGCGCGGGGTGCTGCAACGCTTCGTGGCGGGCCAGGTATTCAGGGCTGGCCACCAGCCAGCGTTCGAAGCGGCCCAATGGTCGGCACACCAATTCGTCGCTCGGTGAGGGGTCGCCAAGGCGAATTGACAGGTCGTAACGGCCGTCCAGAAGGTCATCGAGCCGGTCGCTCATGTCGATGTCCAGCTCCATAGCCGGATGCCTCGCCAGAAACATCCCCAGGTGCGGCGCGATCACGCGTCGACCGAACTCGACCGGCAGACACAGGCGCAATACGCCGACAGGCTCCTCACCACGGTCAGCGACGCTGGCATCCGCCTCGTCCAGCGCTTCGAAGATATCCCGCGCGCGGGCGTAGTAGCGAGCGCCAGCCTCGGTCAGGGTGATCTGACGCGTGGAGCGGTTGAGCAAAGTGGCACCCAGCGCCGACTCCAGCGCATCGACCAGGCGCGTCACCGACGAGGTGGCGATACCCAGCTTGCGCGCTGCGGCGGAAAAGCCCTGGGCATCGACGGTCGCGGTGAACATCTTCATCGCCAGAAACTTGTCCATGAACACCCCGGTTTTCAATTTGCGGAACGGTCCTACAATCCACGGTGCGGGTCAAGAAGCGCACGGCCGATTGAGCGGGGCCAAGGCCTCGACTGTCTGGCTTGCCATCTTCTACGGCAGTGTCCCGCCGTGACCTGCGATTGATGTCACCTGATACGAAGGTCTAACAGCTTTCGATGGGACCCGCTTAAATCTAGGATTTAGCGCAACTTTCGCCACGTGATCTAAGCTTTTAGGCACAGCTTGGCAAGTTCAGCCCTGCGACAATCAGCCTCAGAATATTATGTACTAACTTGTTAATTAGCTTGCTAAGGGCTTAAACTGCGCCCATTCCACCTGCTGAGATCCCTGGCATGAACGAAACACCGCGCGCCTCTGGCGCCACAAAAATCATCCTGGTCGGCTTGGGCGTAATCATCGCCCTGCTCGGCCTGCTCCTGGCTGCTGGCGGCGTCAAGCTGGCCGGCCTGGGCGGTTCCTGGTACTTCCTCATCGGCGGCCTGGCGATGGCCATTGCCGGTGTGCTCATCGCCCGGCGCAAAAAGGCCGGTGCCTGGTTGTACGCTGCTTTTCTGATCGGTACCGCACTGTGGGCGCTGATCGACGCTGGCCTGGTGTTCTGGCCACTGTTCTCGCGCCTGTTCATGTTCGGCGCGATCGGCATGGTGGTGGCGCTGGTCTATCCGCTGCTGGTGCGTAGCAATGGCGGCAGCACCGGGCGTGGCGCCTACGGCATTGCTGGCGTGCTCGCCGTGGTGCTGGTGATCGCCGCTGGCAACATGTTCGTTGCCCACCCAAGCGTCGCGCCTACCGGCAACGGCCCGGGCATGACCCCGGTCGAAGCTGGCAAGGAGCAGAAGGACTGGGCCCATTACGGCAATACCGAAGGTGGCAGCCGCTTCGCCGCGCTGGACCAGATCAACCGCGACAATGTCGACAAGCTCAAGGTCGCCTGGACCTACCACACCGGTGACGTGGCCATCAGCGACGGCAACGGTGCCGAAGACCAGCTGACCCCATTGCAAGTCGGCAACAAGGTGTTCATCTGCACCCCGCACAACAACCTGATCGCCCTCGATGCCGACACCGGCAAAGAGCTGTGGAAGAACGAGATCAACGCCCAGTCCAAGGTCTGGCAGCGTTGCCGCGGCATGGCCTACTTCGACGCCACCGCGCCGATCGCCCAGCCGTCCCAGCCGAACAGCTCGCCGATTACCGTCGGTAGCGTACCGGCCGGTGCCAATTGCCAGCGCCGTTTGCTGACCAACACCATCGACGGCCGGCTGATCGCCGTCGACGCCGATACCGGTGAGTTCTGCCAGGGCTTCGGCAACAATGGCCAGGTCAACCTCATGGCCGGCCTGGGTGATGTGCCGGACTCCTTCTACCAGCTGTCCTCCGCGCCGTTGATGGCCGGTACCACCGTAGTGGTGGGCGGCCGTGTCGCCGACAACGTTCAGACCGACATGCCAGGCGGCGTGATCCGTGGTTTCGACGTGTTCACCGGGGCCATGCGCTGGGCCTTCGACCCGGGTAATCCAGAAGACCGCAACGCCCCGGGCGACGGTGCCACCTATGTGCGCAGCACCCCGAACAGCTGGGCACCGATGTCCTACGACCCGGCCATGAACACCGTGTTCCTGCCGATGGGCTCGTCGTCCACCGACATCTACGGTGTCGAGCGCAACAAGCTGGACCACACCTACGGCGCTTCGGTGCTGGCCCTGGACGCCACCACCGGTAACGAGAAGTGGGTGTTCCAGACCGTGCACAACGACCTGTGGGACTTCGACCTGCCGATGCAGCCGAGCCTGATCGACTTCACCAAGGACGACGGCAAGTCGGTACCTGCGGTGGTGATCGGCACCAAGGCCGGGCAGATCTATGTGCTCGACCGCGCCACCGGCAAGCCGCTGACCCAGGTTGACGAAGTGCCGGTCAAACCAAGCAACATCCCTAACGAGCCGTACTCCCCGACCCAGCCGAAATCGGTAGGCATGCCGCAGATCGGCGCGCAGACCCTGACCGAATCGGACATGTGGGGCGCCACGCCGTATGACCAGCTGCTGTGCCGCATCGACTTCAAGAAGATGCGCTACGACGGCCTCTACACCGCGCCAGGCACCGACCTGTCGCTGAGCTTCCCAGGTTCGCTGGGTGGCATGAACTGGGGCAGTATCTCAACCGACCCGGTGCATGGCTTCATCTTCGTCAACGACATGCGCCTGGGCCTGTGGATTCAGATGATCCCGTCGCAGAACAAGGGCCAGGCGGCGTCCGGTGGCGAAGCGCTGAACACCGGCATGGGCGCCGTACCGCTCAAAGGCACCCCGTATGCGGTGAACAAGAACCGCTTCCTGTCGGTCGCTGGCATCCCGTGCCAGGCGCCGCCATTCGGCACCCTGACCGCCATCGACATGAAGACCCGCCAGGTCGCCTGGCAGGTTCCGGTCGGCACCGTTGAAGATACCGGCCCGCTCGGCATCCGCATGCACCTGCCGATCAAGATCGGCCTGCCAACCCTGGGCGGCACCCTGTCGACCCAAGGCGGCCTGGTGTTCATCGCCGGCACCCAGGACTTCTACCTGCGCGCCTATGACAGCAGCAACGGTAACGAAATCTGGAAGGCCCGCCTGCCGGTCGGCAGCCAGGGCGGCCCGATGACCTACGTTTCGCCGAAGACTGGCAAACAGTACGTGGTGATCACTGCGGGCGGCGCCCGTCAGTCGACTGACCGTGGCGACTATGTGATTTCTTACGCCTTGCCTTAAGACCGCGTCGCTTTCTTCGCGGGCAAGCCCGCTCCCACAAGGCTCACCTCGGCCCCTGTGGGAGCGGGCTTGCCCGCGAATAGGCCCCAAATAACAATCCGAGATTCAGCAATGCAATTCGCAATTCGCATTACCCCTGCCGTTCTTCTGGCCCTGGCCAGCACCACCGCCCTGGCCGACGGCGACCTCATGACCCGCAGCACGATGACCGGCGACTGGGGCGGCTTGCGTCACCAGCTCGAAGAAGACGGCGTCAAAATCACCGGCGACTACAGCGGTGAAACCGCCTACAACGCCCACGGCGGCTTGCACCGCTCGGCGCGCTACTCGCAGAACCTCAAGTTCGGTGTGCAGTTCGACCTGTCGAAACTGTATGGCCTGGACAACGGCGGCAAGGTCCAGCTGACCATCAACGACCGCCGTGGCAACAGCGCCTCGGAAGACCTGGTCGGCAACCGCCTGCCGATTCAGGAAAACTACGGTGGCCTGTACACCCGCCTGACTGAGCTGAGCTACGAGCGCACCCTGTTCACCCCGGCACTCAACGTCAAGCTCGGCTACATGGCCATGGGTAACGACCTCGGCGGCCTGGACAGCGGCATCCTGTGCAACTTCATGAACGCCGGTTTCTGCGGCCACCCGCTGAACATGTCCGGTGGCAGCGGCTGGACCAACTACCCCAACGCCCACCTGGGCGTGCGGGTGAAGTATGACCTGTCGCCTTCCTGGCAGCTGCGCGTGGCAGCGTTCAACGTCGACCCGGAAAGCAACGGCAACTCCAGCCGCGCCTGGCATCTGGGCCCCAAGCACACCACCGGCACCGTGGTGCCGATCGAGCTGGTATACAAGCTACAGGGTGAATTGCCGGGCGAGTACAAGCTGGGTTACTACTACGACAGCTCAGACGTCAAACGCATCGGCAGCGACAAGGAGGTTTCCGGCCGTGGTGGCCACTACCTGCTGATCGACCAGGCCGTGTGGAACGACGCCGGCTCACCGGGCCGCAGCCTGCATGCCTTCGGCCAGTACTCGGCATCGAGCGAAGCGGCATCGCCATTCACCAAGTGGTATGGCGCCGGCGTGGTGCTGTACAAGCCGTTTGCGAGCCGCCCGCGTGATACTGTGGCACTGGGCTATGGCCGCGCCGTGCAGAACCCGCGCAGCCGTGATGTGCTGGAAGACGCGGCGTTCAACGCCGGGCAGCAGTTCCCCAACATCGACGGCGCCGAGCAGTTGGTCGAGCTGAGTTATGGCTATCAGGCCACGCCGTGGCTGAATCTTCGTCCTGACGTGCAGTACATCATCGAGCCGGGCGCGTTCTCCGGGAAGGAGATCGACAACGCGTTGGTGGTTGGGTTGCAGGTCAAGGCGACCTTCTGATTCCTTGGGGCCGCTTTGCGGCCCTTTCGCGGGGCTAGCCCGCTCCCACAGTTCTTGAATTCAGCACCATTCCTGTGGGAGCGGGCTTGCCCCGCGAAAGGGCCACCGCTATCAGCCCTGCTTAAGGTAATCCACCAACCTCAGCAGCATCGCATCACATCCCTGCAACTGCTCGACACTGACAAACTCATCCGGCTTGTGTCCCTGTTCCATGCTTCCCGGTCCACAGACCACGGTAGGTATGCCCGCCTGATCGAACAACCCGCCTTCCGTACCAAACGCGACCGTGCCGAAGTCCTCCGATCCACTGAGCAACGCGACCAACCGCGCCGCCTCGCTGTCAGCCGGCGTGGCCAATCCCGGATAAGCACTCAATGGCTCCAGGCGAATGTCACTGGCCGCATTGACCTTGCGCATGCGCGGTAACAACTCGGCCTCGGCATAGGCCTGCAGCTGATCGGCCACCGCCTGTGCCTCGAAGCCTGGCAACGCACGCACCTCGAAATCGAAGGCGCACTCCTCGGGCACGATGTTCAGCGCCCTGCCCCCATGGATCACCCCGGTCTGCACCGTCGAGAACGGCGGATCGAAGCGCTCGTCATGCCGTTCAGGTAACGCCAATGCCTCACCAATCTCGCCCAGCCTGCCGATCAACTTCGCGGCATACTCGATGGCATTGACCCCGTAAGGCGCATAGGCCGAATGGCACGCCGCACCGTGCACCTGGCAACGCATGGCCAGCTTGCCCTTGTGTCCGAGCACCGGCTTGAGTTCGGTCGGCTCTCCGATCAGACACAAGCGCGGCTTGTGCGGGCGCTGTTCCAGCGCCGCGAGCATCGAACGCACGCCCAGGCAACCGACCTCTTCGTCATAGGAAAACGCCAGGTGCACCGGCAGTCGCAGCGGCTGCGCCAGGAACGCCGGCACCGCCGCCAGCACCGAGGCGATGAAGCCTTTCATGTCGGCGGTGCCACGGCCATACAATCGCCCCTCGCGCTCACTCAGGGCAAACGGCTCGACCGTCCAGGCCTGGCCGTCCACCGGCACCACATCGGTATGGCCGGAAAGCACCACGCCGCCGACGTCCTTGGGGCCAATGGTGGCGAACAGGTTGGCTTTCGTGCCCTCGGCGTTGTGGAACAGTTCGCTTTCAACACCCTGTTCGGCCAGATAATCGCGAATGAAGCCGATCAGTTGCAGGTTCGAATCGCGGCTGACCGTGGCGAAGCCGATCAGCCGGGCCAGCAAGGCGCGGCTGCTGAATTCACTCATCACCCGGCACCCCATAGCTGGGTGCGGTGGTGGGGTCCAAGGCGCGCGTGACGTAGTCCTGCATCTGCGGACGATACGCTTGCCACAGGCCATCCAGCGTGCCAATCGGGTCATGCTCGGCCCAGTCCACACGCAGGTCCACCAGCGGCCAGGTCAGCTCGCCGGCGATTTTCAGTGCCGCCGAATGCACCGGGCCGGCTTCACCGCCTGCAGCCATGGCCGCGTGCATCGCCGCCAGCAAGCGGTCGGCAAGATGCCCACCGGCCTGTTCGAAGGCTTGCACCATGGCTTCAATCACGTGAACCGATGACAGCAAGTTGCCGGCCGCGGCACATTGCTCACCGGCCACTGCATTGTGCACCCCCAGCGCTTCCTTGCCGGTGAACAGCGCCACCTGGCCATTGCTGTCGATTACCGTGACCTGGCGATACTCGCTCCAACCATTGGCACTGAGCACCCGGTCCAGCGCTGCGGCTGGCAGTATCTGGCCCTGTTCCAGAACATCGAGAATCTGCGGGCCGAGCGCCGGTAAGGTGATGTTCTGAGTAGCAACGGCGCCGACACCTGCTCGCACCCATGGGCAGCGGGCACCTACAGCGATGCTCGAAGAGCTGATGGCGATGCCGACCTGGCCGGTTTCCTGGCAGCGACCGATGATGGAAAAGGTCATGTGATGCTCCTGTTGTTCTGTGCAGTTGCAGGCCATCTGAACAGAACCCTTTAGTGCGCGAAACCAACATTTTCCTGTGCCTTGAACAGGAAAAAACTAAGGCCGCGAAGCGCGCTTCAAAACACTCGAAAAACGCCGGCAAACATCCCTGCAAGCCTTTCTGTGCAAGGCCTTCGCCGTTTTATCGGCAAGCCCAAGCTAAATACTATTTTCGCGATTTGCGCAGCGTCCCTAGTCTGGCCCCAGGTAACGGCGGTCCTCCAAACCGACCTGACAAAAACCGCCTGAACAAGGGCTCGGACAATGACAATGAACAACATCGAAATCGACACCCTCGTCGTCGGCGCAGGCCAAGCCGGCGTGGCCATGAGCGAACACTTGAGCAAGCTCGGCGTGCCGCACCTGGTACTGGAACGCAAGCGCATCGCCGAAGCATGGCGCACGGGCCGCTGGGACTCGCTGGTGGCCAATGGCCCGGTCTGGCACGACCGCTTCCCAGGCCTTGAATTCAACCTCGACGCCGACGCCTTCGCCGGCAAGGACCAGGTAGCCGACTACTTCGAGCAGTACGTACGCAAGTACAACCTGCCGGTGCGCACGGGCATCGAGGTCAAGAAGGTGGTGCGCAATGCCGACCGCCCGGGCTTCACCATCGAAACCAACGAGGGCGTGATCCGCGCCAACCGCGTGGTCGCCGCCACCGGCCCGTTCCAGCGCCCGGTGATCCCAGCCATTGCGCCCAAGGACGAGCAACTGCACCAGATCCACTCCGCCGCCTACTTCAACCCCGAGCAGCTGCCTGAAGGCGCTGTGCTGGTGGTGGGTGCCGGCTCCTCCGGCGTGCAGATCGCCGAAGAGCTGATGCGCGCCGGGCGCCAGGTGTACCTGTCGGTCGGCGCCCATGACCGGCCGCCACGCGCCTATCGCAACCGTGACTTCTGCTGGTGGCTGGGCGTGCTGGGCGAGTGGGATGCGGAAATCGCCAAGCCCGGTCGCGAGCACGTGACCATCGCCGTCAGCGGCGCCCGTGGCGGCCACACCGTGGACTTCCGCGCCCTCGCCCATCAAGGCATGACCCTGGTCGGCCTGACCGAGTCGTTCGACAACGGCGTCGCGCGTTTCCAGGACAACCTGGCCGACAACATTCGCCGCGGCGACGAAAACTACCTGGCCCTGCTCGACGCCGCCGATGCCTACATCGAACGCAACGGCCTCGACTTGCCGCAAGAGCCCGAAGCCCGCAAGCGCCTGCCTGACCCGGACTGCGTCAGCAACCCGCTGCGCGAACTGGACCTGGCCCAGGCCGGCGTCACCAGCATCATCTGGGCCACCGGTTATGGCGTGGACTTCAGCTGGCTGCAGGTCGACACCTTCGACGCCAACGGCAAGCCCCAGCACCAGCGCGGCGTATCGCGCGAGCCGGGGGTGTACTTCCTCGGCCTGCCCTGGCTGTCGCGCCGTGGCTCGTCGTTCATCTGGGGCGTGTGGCACGACGCCAAGCACGTTGCCGGCCACATCGCCACCCAGCGCACTTACCTCGCCTACCGCGACCGCGAACAGCGTGACGCGGACGAGCAGAAACCCGATTCGATCAGCAATGTCAGCACCCTCGGAGCCCACTGATGCCTACCCATACTCGCATTCGCATGTTCAACACCAAGGTCACCTACCCCAACCAGACCCTGGACAACGACCTGTGCCAAGCCGTGCGCGCCGGCAATACCATCTATGTGCGCGGCCAGGTCGGTACTGATTTCGAAGGCCGCCTGGTAGGCCTGGGCGACCCGCGGGCGCAGGCCGAACAAGCGATGAAGAACGTCAAGCAGCTGCTTGAAGAAGCAGGCTCGGACCTTTCGCACATCGTCAAGACCACCACCTACATCACCGATCCGCGCTTCCGTGAGCCGGTGTACAAGGAAGTGGGCAAGTGGCTCAAAGGGGTGTTCCCGATTTCCACCGGGTTGGTGGTGGCGGGGCTTGCCCAGGCTGAGTGGTTGATGGAGATCGATGTGATTGCAGTGGTGCCGGATCAGGCGTAATTCATTGAGATGGCCGGGGGCGCTTAGCGCCCCATTCGCGGGGCAAGCCCGCTCCCACAAGTACTGCACCAATCAGATACTTGTGGGAGCGGGCTTGCCGAGACGTCGGACCGCCCGCAAAGCTTTTAGAGCTTGCCCAGTTCCTCCCGGCAGAACTCCACGAACAGCTGCGCCGGCTTGGTCAGCTGCACCCGCTTCAAGCGCGCCGCCGCAAGCCCCGACAAGGTCACCGGCTCGGCGATCTCCAGCGTCACCAGCTTCTGCCCATCATAGGTGTACGGCGAATGCGGCCGGGTCACCAGCAGCGAGAAGCCGAAGCCCTGCCCCACCATTCCACGCACCATCTCGATCGACGGCGAGCTGAAGACGATATTGGGCGTCAGGCCCAGCTCGTTGAACAGGCTGACGAAATAGGTGCGGCTTGGCGCCACGTCCAGCAAGATCATCGGCTCCGGGCACAGGTCACGCAGTGAAACCTGGCCTTGGCCTGCGAAACGGTGCTTCTCGGGCAGCAGCACGTAGGGCTTCTGCGGCGGCATCAACGGCTCGGTTTCGATGGTGCCGTCGAGGTCGTGATCGTAGAGAAACGCCAGGTCGAAAGTGCCAGCCGTCAAGCCCTGGATCAGCTCCTGTTGCTCGCCGTCGCGCAGGCGTATGTCGACACCCGGGTAGCGTTCGCGAAAACCGGCGATCAGCCGTGGCAGGTACAAGGGCGCGACGGTTTCGAAGCAACCGATGTCGATCTGCCCGGCCACGGTGTCGTTATCTGCCAGCGCGTTCTGCTCGAACTCGTGGGTCATCTGCAGCAGCGACTTGGTCTTGGCGTAGAAGCGCTTGCCGCTGGGGGTCAGTGATACCCCCTGGGCGTGGTGGCGGATGAACAGCTGTACGCCAAAGCTTTCTTCCAGGCTTTTGATCGCCGTGGAGATGGAAGGCTGCGCAATGTACAGCTGACGCGAGGCCTCGGCGACGCTGCCGGCCTCGACGGTGGTGACGAAATACTTGAGTTGTCGCAAGGTATAGGAAGCCACAGGCACCTCATTGGCGCGGGTTTATGGGCGCCTTTGGAATTATCCTGCCACTTTACCGTGCCACTGGGTGCGTGGGCGCCTGGGTGATGAAGGATTTGCCTATGACCTGACGATATTCTATGTGAGGGTAAGGTTCAGGCGCCGATGAAGTTCACCTCGCGATTATCACCGCACGCTGCTGGTCAAATGAATCAGACCCGCTTTACTGGTAGATAAACAGCCGCAGGAACGGTGTGTGCCTATGAAGATCGTTGTCACCAGCATCCTCGTCGACGACCAGGCCAAGGCCTTGGCTTTCTACCACTATGTGCTCGGTTTCGAGCCCAAGGATGATATACCTCTGGGCCAGCATCGCTGGCTTACCCTGACCTCACCTCACGACCCCAATGGTGTGCAGTTGGTACTGGAGCCCGACGCTCACCCCGCCGCCAAGACCTACAAAGCAGCATTGCGCAAGGATGGCATCCCCGCCACCTCCTTTGGCGTACGCGACATCCGGGCCGAATACACCCGCTTGTGCAAGGCCGGGGTCAAATTCACCCAGGAGCCCACTGTTCTGGGCCCGGTGACCATCGCAGTTTTCGACGACACTTGCGGCAATCTTATCCAGATCGCCCAAAAACACTGACCCTGGTGCGCTAGAACAAGGAAAACCAATGCGCCATGAATTCAGCGAAGTGCTCAATGACCAGGTCGATTACTTTCTGGTCGGTGACATACAGTTGCTCGACCGCTTCAAGCATCAACATGACCTCCCCGACGACTTGGCCAGCGAATTCACCCACGCCGACAGCGGCGATCAGGTAGTACGCGAGGGCGTCGTGCTGCCCCTGGCCGGAGTCGACAACCTGCCCTACCACATCATTTTCACCCTCGATGGCGACCCACCCGCCCTGCTGGAGCCGGGCAGCCGGCTGAAGCACCGGCGCGGCGGCTATGTGCTGCAGGTCGAGCACCATGCAGTGATGGTCTACACCTGGCGCATTCTCCAGCATTTCACCAACAAGACCCTCGGCGACCTGCTGGCCGGGTATCAGGTGCCGGGGCGGCCGATCATCGAGCTGGACAATGGCTGGTATGACGTCGAGGTACTGGGGGGCGCGGTGGTGCGGGATGGTTTATACGAACCGGCGTTCGAGTTTGTGATGACAAAACGCTGGAGCCGAGGCGAGGCCAAGGACGTGGATATTGGCTATGCCTTCAGCCTGCGCGGGTATTTCGACTGAATGTGTTTATTCAATACCGGCCTCTTCGCGTGGCAAGCCCGCTCCCACAATGATTAGTATGGACAGGGCCATTGTGGGAGCGGGCTGGCCCCGCGAAGAGGCCGGTACAGGCTATGCATGGATTATGTGATATCCCGGTCTTTGGTCTCCGGCAGGAAGAAAATCCCCAGCACCGCCGTCATCACCGCAATCACGATCGGGTACCACAGCCCGTAGTAGATATCCCCGGTAGCCGCCACCATGGCAAACGCCACGGTCGGCAGGAAGCCGCCGAACCAGCCGTTGCCGATATGGTAAGGCAGCGACATCGAGGTGTAGCGGATGCGCGCCGGGAACAACTCGACCAGCCAAGCCGCGATCGGGCCGTAGACCATGGTCACGTAGATCACCAGGATGGTCAGCAGCAACAGCACCATCGGGTAATGGATCTTCGCCGGGTCCGCCTTCTCCGGATACCCGGCCTCTTTCAAGGCCCCCGTCAGGCTGGCGGTGAAGGCATCGCTCTGGGTCTTCAGGTCTGCCGCGGCCAGGCTGCTGCCTTCAAAGCTCGGGATCACCCGTTCACCGATGCGGATTTGCGCCACGCTGCCGCGCTCGGCCGCCACGTTCTCATACGGGATCGCTCGCTTGGCCAACAGGCTCTTGGCGATGTCGCAGGAGCTGGTGAATTTGGCCTTGCCCACCGGGTCGAACTGGAACGCGCACTGGCTCGGATCAGCCACTACCACCACAGGGTTCTGCTCCTGCGCAACGAATACGTCCGGGTTGCCGTACTCCGTCAGTGCCTTGAAGATCGGGAAGTAGGTCAACGCGGCGATGATGCAGCCCGCCATGATGATTTTCTTGCGCCCGATGCGGTCGGACAGGCTGCCAAAGAAGATGAAGAATGGCGTGCCGATGAGCAAGGAACCGGCGATCAGCAAGTTGGCTGTCTGCGGGTCGATCTTCAACGTCTGCAACAGGAAGAACAGCGCATAGAACTGCCCCGTGTACCACACCACGGCCTGGCCGGCGGTACCGCCAAGCAGTGCCATGATCACCACCTTGAGGTTTTCCCAGCGGGCAAACGACTCGGTCAGCGGCGCCTTGGATGCCTTGCCCTCGGCCTTCATCTTCATGAACACCGGCGACTCGTTGAGCTGCATGCGGATGTACACCGAAATCGCCAGCAGCAGGATCGACAGCAGGAAGGGTATGCGCCAGCCCCACGCCTCGAAAGCCTCGGTGCCCAACGCCGTGCGGCAGGCCAGGATCACCAGCAGCGAGAGGAACAGGCCCAGGGTCGCGGTGGTCTGGATCCAGGAGGTGAAGAAACCGCGCCGCCCCTTGGGTGCATGTTCGGCGACATAGGTGGCCGCCCCCCCGTACTCGCCGCCCAACGCCAGTCCCTGCAACAGGCGCAGGGTGATCAGAATGACCGGGGCTGCGACACCGATCGTGGCATAGCTGGGCAGCAGGCCGACGATAGCGGTCGACAGGCCCATGATGACGATGGTGATCAGGAAGGTGTGCTTGCGCCCGATCATGTCGCCGAGGCGGCCGAACACGATGGCGCCGAACGGCCGCACCGCAAAGCCCGCGGCGAACGCGAGCAAGGCGAAGATGAACGAGGTGGTTTCATTGACCCCGGCGAAGAAGTGTTTGGCAATGATCGCCGCCAGTGAGCCGTACAGGTAGAAGTCGTACCATTCGAACACGGTACCCAGCGAGGAGGCGAAGATGACCTTGCGCTCCTCCTTGGTGATACCCCGTTGGGGCGCGCTACTGCCCGTGGATGCGCTGTCGAGAACCGCCATGAGTTGCCTCCGTCTTGTCGTTATCGAAGGCCGGAGTACCTCACACCCATTTCACCGTCGCACCCAGGCCCTAGGCTTGCATTGGTTGCGCGAAGCACGACGAGGCGGGGCGCCTCGGATCGCAGCAAGGTATCTGAAGCATAATCGCCTTTGCCAAGATATCCACTGGCCATCGACCTTGAGAGGCGTCAGGCCGGCGCTTCGATCGGGCCCTTGAGCTCGACCTGATTACCATCAGGGTCGAAACAGTAAAGCGACAGTCCCTCGCCTTCGGCGCCATAGCGCTTTTCGGCCGACTCTACCGCAACCCCTTCCGCCTGCAGGTACGCCTTCAGGGCCTGTTCGTCAAATGGCTCGATGCGCAGGCAAAAGTGATGCAGGTTACGCCCTTGCGCCCCCGGTGCCGCGCCACCCGGTTGCCCCAGCGGGCCGTCGAGCGTCACCAGGTCGATCATTGCGCTGCCGGCCGCCAGGTGCACCATGCCCAGGTCCGGGCGTTCACGGCTGACAAGGCACCCCAGCAGGTCGCGGTAAAACGCCACACTGCGCTGCAGGTCGCTGACCCGTAGCACCAGGTGATCGATGTGTTTGATGGCGAACGGTCGCATGCCAGCTCTCCTTGTGGCGGTTGTTCAGCGGCGTTCGCTACCATAGCCCAGAAACCCACTCACTGGCCATCGCCCCTATTCATTGACCCACTGGCCCGCACGCCGCCAATTAAGTACCGCATCCGGTCGCTGCTTGTGCTGTCGACTATGCCCCCCTAATTGACCAGAGTGCGTTCAGCCATGACGACCGCCCCTCCTCCCTTTCATCAGGCCCAGATACTCGATACGTTGCCAGGCTGGGTCTCGACGATGCACCCCGACCACATCGGTCGCATCGTACAGGCCGTGCGCAAGGATTACCTGGATGAAAATGGCTCGCCGTATAGTTGGTACGGCACTGCCAGCCAAGACGATCAAGCGCTGTTACAGCAACTCATGACCGACCGCGACACCCGCATCAAGGCCTTGCATGGTGCACTCAAGGATTTCAAATCCATCCGTGAATTCTGCAAGCCATTGCTGGCAGCACGGCTGGGTCTTAGTGTCGAAGTGGATCAGGCGCAATACATCCATCAGCCATCCAAGACCTACAAGCATCAGGTAAACCCACCCGGCCTGGAGATATCGCTGGGCCGGGACCAACCCCATGACCCAGCGTTATCAATGGGCGCTGACCAACCCTACCTTGCAATTCCCGACGGGCCTGCACAAAAGCGCTCGCTGCTGGAAGCCGCCCTGCATAACTTCGAAGGGCCCGAGGAAGTGGGGACCCTTGATCAGCTGACCTTAGGCCTGAACGATGGCAGATCGATACCCCTTCTAGAACCTCGGGCGTTCGTCGAGCAATGTCGGGCGCTCGATCTGGGCCAGCGATATCAAGACCATCTGCACGCCGTTTACGAGGGCTCCAACCGCGCAGAAGTCCAGCGATTGTGGACAGAGGCAACCCAGCAGGCACTCGCTGTCGAATCGATGGCCGCTTACCTCAAAGGCCTGTTGACCCTCGAAGGCCGCGCCGCGCTGGCGCAACTGTGCAACAACGAGCGTGCGCCGGCCTATGGTGATCGCCCCCTTCACTGTTGGCGAATCAGCCTGTTCGATATTGCGCTCCATGATGTGCTGCTGATAGGTCCTGATGAGGACGACCAGGCCAATCCCTGCATCCTCTACATTCCCCAGGATACCGAGCATCCGATAAGGGAATACGCATCGCTGCAAAAGGTCGGCGACTTCCTGCGTCAGCACCTGCTGCACACGCCATTTCGCCGCCAGTTGATCAGCTTCGCTGACAAGAACAGGCAAGCCGAGCTGGCCAGCATGCTGGACGACGCGGTGTTCGAGGTGAACGACTCCCTGCGCAAGCCGCGCAAGACCCCTAAAAATCTTCACTTCAGTAAAACCGGCCTGTCACTGCCCATCTGGCCTGCGCTGTACACAGACCACACGCGACGGCTGATGGCCGATGCCCGAACCATTGCGGTCCCCACCGCCGATGCGGATGCCAAGGCACGCATGGAGCGGCTGAAAAGTTGGCTCGAGCAAGGCTTGACACTGCTCAACGTGGCCGCGTTCTTCGTGCCCGGCGCGGATGTGGTGATGATGGGTGTGTTCGCTTACGACATCATGGATTCGGTGTTCACCGGATTCGATGCCTGGGAAGCAGGCGATACCCATGAAGCATTGCTGCAACTCGAATCGCTGGCCATCAATGCCGCCGCGATTGGGGGCTTCGCAGGTACAGCCAAACTGGTGAAGGCATCGGGTTTCGTCGATGGGCTGGAGAGTGTCTGGAAAGGTGGCAAACCGCGGCTCTGGAATCCCGACATGGCGCCCTATGCGAGTACACGACCGTTGCCCGTTCGAGCGCTGCCTGACGAGCAAGGGCTTTACACCGTAGGTGAAAAACAGTTCCTGTCGCTGGATGACCACCTGTATGAAGTGTCACAAAGCGCAGAGGGGCAGTGGCTCGCTCATCAACCTGGTGTCCCCGACGCCTACACCCCGGACTTGCGTTACCTGGGTGACAAACGTTGGCAGTGGGTACATGACGACCCGCTCACCTGGGACGACGCGCGGTTGGTTCGCGGGCTCGGGCAGTTCAGTGAAGCCCTGGAAGCATCGGAGCAGCTCACCGCACTGCGTATTGCCGGCGTCGATGCAAAAGCCTTGCGCAATCTCCAGATCACCGGCAAGCGCCCTCCAGCCTTGCTGACCGACATGCTGCTGCGGTTGCATGTGGACAACGAGACCCAGCACATCATCACCCGCGTGCGCCATGGGCTGGCGCTGGATGCTTACAAGAACTTCGCACTGCCGGAATTGACCAACATGCCGGGCTGGCCTTTACGCTACCGGTTGAAAGTCTTCACCGGCGCTGAAAAATGGGGCGATGCCAGTTACTTCGGGCCCGCAGAGACGCCCGACTCGTTGGAGATCGAGATCAGCCGCGCGGACCTGAATGAGGGCAATCTGAGCAAGATAGTCGCGGCCGCGATGGATGAAGACAGCTTGAGCCAGCTGCTACCTGAGTCCGCACCTGAACGGCGCTGGCGAGACCTGAATGAGCTATTGGCCAACCGTTTGACCGAGCGCCGCCAGCGTATTTTCGAGAGCATGCTCAAAGGCCATCAAGCAACGCCCAGCATCGCGATACAGACGCTCGGCCGCCAGTTTCCAGGCTTGCCTGAAAATGCCCTGGAAGAGATCGTCGCCCAGGCGCACAGCTACGAACGCCAGCGCATGACCAGTGGCCGCGTGCCCTTGCGCGTGGCTGAAGAAGCACGCTACCTGCAAGCCCGCGCCCGCGTGGATCGCGCCTTGCTTGGCCTGTACCGGCCAAACCTGGCCAATGACGATAGCCAGCTGCTGCGCGAGGCACTGCTGGCCAAACACACGCAAGCAAGCGAAACCGAGTTGCTGGACTTGGCCCTGGAAGACCGTCGAGGATGTGCCACGGCGCTTGGCCAGCAACCGATCAAGCCAGGTTTCCGTTCCCCCCTGCGGCTGGCCCATGGACGCATCGGCTACCCCCTTAGCGGTCGGCTACAGTGGCTCGACACCGCCAGTCGCAAGCTGAATCGACTGTATCCAGGCTTGACCAAAGAGCAGACAAGCGCACTGCACGCGCAGCTCCACCAGCGTGGTGACATCGGCGCCCAGATTACCGCCTTGGAGCGCGAGCGCGAAACCCTCGACCGCGCGCTTGCCCGCTGGGTAGCGCAGGGCAGCGACGCTCAACAGCCCGATCGGCAACGCCTTCGGGATGGCCTGAACAGCAGCTGGCGCCGAGACGACGGCGCCACCCTCACCCTGCAAGGCCTGGCAATCGAAACGCTGCCGTCCCTGCCCGCGCGGTTCGATCACATCACCACCCTGCAAGTGCGCAATCTTGGCATCCGGCAGATCCCTGATGACTTCTTCCAGAGTTTCCCCTCCCTTCGCACACTGCGGTTGGTGCAAACTCCACAACTGGATTTCGATCAGCTCGCCCAGGCCCTGCAACATACGCCAAGATTGCAAGGGCTGGAGCTGGGCAGCAATCAGCTCGGCGAACTGAGCGAGGCGATGCGCCTGCGCATCGGCAACCTGCATGAGCTGCGCAGGTTGAGCCTGCGCAATAATGGGCTGCAGCTCTCCGATACTGATCTGCAAACCTTGGCGCAACTGCCACTTGAGCGATTGGACCTGGAAAACAACCTGATCACCCTTACGGCTGAAATGGCCAGCCGCTTTTCCAGCCTGCGGCGGGTGACCGACCTGCGCCTGAGTCACAATCCACTGCAGCATGCCCCCGACGTAACGGGCCAGATCGGCCTGGTAAGACTGGAGCTGAGAAACTGCCAATTGACGCACTGGCCACAAGGGCTGACCGAACTGATGAATGTGCGCAATACCCAGTTGCGGTTCATTGGCCTGAGTGACAACAACATCGCCCAGACCCCCGACCTGGACAGGGTACTGAACAGTGAGTTCGCCACCGCTCTGCAAGCTCGGCAGCGTTTCATGTCCTGGGATTTGACCTTCAATCCCATCGATGCCCAGGCAGCGCAGAGGTTCAGGGCTGTTGGCGCCGAGATCGAAGTGATCGCCCCTCCCCTGGAGGCGGTCGACTGGCTGTCGGACGCCAGCGAAGCGCAGCGTCAACTGTGGGCAGACCTCTTCGCTGAGGGCGACTATCCCATGCTGCGTGACTCGGTAGAACGCGTGGGGTTTTCAGCCCAGGCACGCAAGAATCCCCAGGGCATGGCCCGACAAGTCTGGCAGTTGCTCGAAAGTGCAGCACAGGATGAGCACCTGCGCGACCGCCTGAACAGCGTGGCCGACGAGTTTCCCGCGTCCTGCGGTGATTCTGCCACCGACGGCTTCAGCACATTGGAGGTGGAAGCCTTGGCTCACGCAACCGTCAGCGAAGAATCGAGTCGCCCCAGTGTCGTGTTCAACTTCTACAGGCGCCTTTACCGCAGGGAAATGGTCAACGTGCTGAGCGAACGCCTCCAGCTTGCGCGTTTTGCACGGCGCGAGGGCCTGTTCGCGTGGGAGCGGCTGCCGACCGAAGCACGGCCACCTGCACCTGACATGCCCGCGCTCGATGAACTCGATGACATTGGCGATGAAGACCTGCTGCAGGGCGGTGTGGACCTGATCGAGATTCGTTTGGCATTGCGTCAGGAACTGGCCCAGCGGCTCAACTTCCCGGAGCCGAGCTCGGACATGCTCTATCGCGACACCGCGATGATCACCTACACCACGACCTACAAAGTCGAGGATGCGGTAAACGCGCTGGATCATAGCGCAGTGGCACGCAGACGCTGGATTGCCCGGGCACCCGGCTGGAAAAGTTATCTCAAATCGCTTTACGCCGATCAGTTCGATGAGATCCTTTTGCGCTGGAACGAGGGGCTCGAGTACTTGCACTACTGCCTGGACGCCAACGCCGACGCGGTCACTGAGCTCGACCCGCGTGTGCTGAAGGTATTGCAAGGCATCTTCACGGAATCGCCGCTGGGCTCAGATGGGCAACTGCGCCGGGTGAACATCAACAGCGGCCTGTATGAGTCGGCCGCCAACGGCATCAAAATGGGCCGCGAACTCGAAGAAGAGGCATTGCTCTACCAGCGCACTGCCATGCACGATCCGAACATGTGAAACGGCCTACTGGCCGCGCAGGTCCTCGAAGAAGTCCTGGCGTCCATCCACCTGGCTCGAAGCGCGGGGCAGCTTGGCTGTCTCCGCACTCGGCGTTTCCACATGCCAATAGCAGTGCCTGACCGCGCGAGTCACCGCAACATAGGCCAGACGCTGCACTTCTTCCTTTTGCGCCGTATCGAACGCTTGAGCATCGCCGGGCCGGCCCAGGCCAGCTTGGCGATACACCTGATTCTTGTAGGGGGAACTGGTCAGGTATTGGCAATCGCCCAGCATGAACACGGCATCCGCTTGCAGGCCTTTGGCACTGTGGTAGGTCAACTGACGCAGACGGCGCTGGTCGGCAGGCAGGCTTGCCTCGGTCTGCAGCACCGCCTGCAGGTGCTCGTGCATCAGTGCCTTGTCACTGCCCTTGCGGTACAGCAGCATCACCGACTCGCCGCGTTGGTAATGCTCGATCAGCGTTGCTCCCAACGCCGCTTCATCACGCTCGAATACCTTGACCGCAGAGCCCGGCAGCTGCGCAGCTGGCCCGCTGGCCCGCGCTTTCTTGCCGGCAATGGCCGGGGTTCCCTTGACCAGATGCTCGGCAGCGTCGATGACCTGTTGCTGGCAACGGTAATTGTCGACCAGCATCACCCGCGTATTGGCTGGCGACGGGAAGGCCTTGGTGAACTCCATGAAGTACTTTGGCGAACTGCCGCGCCACCCGTAAATCGATTGCCAGTCGTCGCCCACGCACAGCAGCGAAGCGTGCTGTGCGTTGCGCCCGGTATGCATGGCCGGGCCTCGACGGCGGATCTCCGCGAGACAGGCGCGTAGCCAGCTGACGATCTGTGGAGAAACGTCCTGGAACTCGTCGATCATCAGGTGCGCCAGCGGCCTGAGCAGCGGGTCCGGGAGCAGCTGCAGGTTCTCGGGGTTATTCTCGCCGAACAAGGCGAACATGCGGTTGTAGGTCATCACCGGCGGCGACTGGTCCATCAGCTGGGTTTCCAAGGCTTTCCAGTACAGCGCCAGGGCCTCGAAGAACAACGCGTCGCTGTCGGCTGCGGGGAAGCTCATGGCCGCGACGGCGCTATTCACTTCAAGGCCAAGGTTCTCGATGAAATTGGCGGCAGCGACGAAGGCATCGAGCAAGGGTGCCGGAGCCAGTTCGCCCTTGACCTTGTATTCGAAACCAGGGCCGGCAACCGCATTGCCGGCCAGCGATGCGGCCAGGCCGCGGGCCATGGTGTAGTTGTCAAGCCAGATCAGCGGCTTGTCGCAGAACGCCTGCAACAGCGTGCGCTTGACCGCCCATTCGGCGCGCACCGCCAGTTTGGCGCCGGGACGTTGGTATTGGGCACTCTCCGACGGGTCGAAGCCGAGCACCACCCAGGCATCGACGCCTTCCAGGCGGCCATGCACATGGAACCGGCTGCCTCTGATCTGGACTGTCTCGCGACACGGCTCGATGCCTTTGATCGGCCACGCCCCTGCGGCGAACCAGAGGTCTTCGATCACGTCGCACAGTTCTTCGTCACGCTGGGCGGCGAGCTGGGTGACCTGCACCCGCTTCTGCACATCCGGATGGTCCGGGTCCAGCGGCTTGAGTTGCAACGCCTCGCGCCGCAAGTGGGTAATGATCTCGGCGAAGCGTGGGTTTTCCCCAAGCAAGTGGCTGTAGCACTGGTTGAGCTGTTGGCGCTGGGCATCGTTCAGGCGCAAGTCGAACGGGTTGCTCTCGGCTTCGGCTTCACGCCCCACGGGCATCTCATTGCCCAGGGTCTCGAACGCCCGCACCTGGCCGAAGCCAGGCAGGCTGCGCACCAGCGGCAGGATGCGTGAGTGGAACGTGCGCACCAGCTCGCGGGCCTTGGCTGGCTGCAGGTCGAGCTGCCAGAGGGCGAACACCTGCACCAGGCGCTTGATGAAATCCTTGCGCGATTCGCGGGTGAAGGTGACCACGGTCATCGCGTCCAGCTCGTAGCCCAGATAGTGGCGCAACAGCAGAATACGCAGCACCAGCGAGGTGGACTTGCCCGCCCCTGCCCCGGCGATCACGCAGGTAGAAGGCGTGTCGCTGAAGATTAGCTTCCACTGCGCTGCGCTGGGCTGGGCCTCGGCGGGCAGGCGCTGGGCGACATCGGCTTTGAAACGCTTCTTCAGGTCGGCGCTCAGCGGCAGGCGCCAGTCATCGAATAGGTTGTCATCCTGACCGGGCACGGCAGCACTTTCGGGGCGTGAATCGCGAATCACCAGCACTTGTCGCCCTGCCTCATACCCCTCGACCCGCCCGCGCTCGAAACCTTCGCGCAGGCCATCGGCGTGGCCACTGCGTTGGCCAGTGGCATGACCCAGGAACCAGGAATCGCGGTGCTGCGCCTGCAGGTGGCTCAAGCCGCGGCCCAACAGGCGGGCGGCCAGGCGGCGAAACCAAGGCAGTTGTGCAGGCGGGGTCAGTTCGGCGGGGGCCAGGGGTTGCTCGTGAGCCACGGTCACTCCGTTGAAAATTGAATCAGGGTGCATGTTCACCGCATCGGCAAAAAATCGCCAGCGAATGCTTACAGATCAGAGGATTAGGCGATGAATCGCACAACCAACATCGGCATTTAAATCGAATTATTAGATGATAACAAGCCGATATTTACGCTTATTTTCGATCTTTCTTTGCAGCATCATTGCCTCATTCCACTGATTCAAGGAGCACGACCATGCTGCAATTGCGACCCTTCGAAGGCCTCGGCCACGCCAACCACGGCTGGCTCGATGCCCACCACCACTTCTCGTTCGCCGAGTATTACGACCCAGCGAGAATGCACTGGGGCAACCTGCGCGTGTGGAACGATGACCTGATCGCCGCCGGCAGCGGTTTCCCGCCGCACCCGCACCGCGACATGGAAATCATCACCTATGTGCGCGAAGGCGCCATCACTCACCAGGACAGCCTGGGCAACAAGGGCCGTACCGAGGCCGGGGATGTGCAGGTGATGAGTGCCGGGTCCGGTATCGTGCACAGTGAGTACAACCTGGAAGAGGTCGATACCCGCATCTTCCAGATCTGGATCGTGCCGGAGCGTGTGGGCGATGCACCTTCATGGGGTACCCGCCCATTCCCTAAAGGCGAGCGCGGTGAAGGCTTCGTCACCCTGGCCAGCGGTCGGGCGGGTGATGAAGACAGCTTGCAGATCCGTACCGATGCACGGCTGGTAGCGGCCACCCTGAAAGCAGGTGAGACGGCCGAGTACCGCTTCGACACCGGGCGCAGAGGTTACCTGGTGCCGGCCAAAGGGCTGGTGGAGGTCAATGGACTGCGGGCCAAGGGCCGCGATGGCGTGGCGATCGAGGAAGAAGACGTGCTGCGGGTGACGGCGATCGAGGACAGCGAGATCGTATTGGTCGATGTGGCGTGAATGAATGGGGCCGCTGTGCGGCCCATTCGCGGGGCAAGCCCGCTCCCACAGGTATCGCGCTGATCTCAGGCACAGCGCAGATCCTGTGGGAGCGGGCTTGCCCGCGAATAGGCTGCGCAGCAGCCACCCTTCACTAATCAATCAGGCAATCGCTGCATCCACCAGCACCTGAGCTTCAGCGACCAGGCGCTGCAGATGCGCTTCGTCGATGAAGCTTTCGGCGTAGATCTTGTAGATGTCTTCGGTCCCCGATGGCCGCGCAGCGAACCAGCCATTGGCGGTCATGACCTTCAGGCCCCCAATCGCCTGGCCATTGCCCGGCGCATGGCTGAGAATCTGCTCAATGGGCTCACCGGCCAGTTCGGTCGACTTGACCTGCTCCGGCGCCAGCTTGCTCAGCAATGCCTTCTGCCTGGCATCGGCCTTGGCTTCAACGCGGGTAGCGAACGGCTTGCCCAGGGCGGCGGTGAGGTCGGCATAGGCCTGGCTGGGATTGCGACCGGTACGTGCGGTCATTTCTGCCGCCAACAAGGCCGGAATCAGCCCGTCCTTGTCAGTAGCCCACACCGTGCCGTCCTTGCGCAGGAACGATGCACCAGCGCTCTCTTCGCCGCCAAAGCCCAACGATCCGTCGAACAATCCCTGGGCGAAGAACTTGAAGCCCACCGGCACTTCGTACAGGTCACGCCCCAGACGTGCGGTGACGCGGTCGATCAGGCCGCTGGACACCACGGTCTTGCCGACGGCCGCATCGCTGCGCCATTGCGGGCGATGGCGGTACAGGTAATCGATGGCCACGGCCAGGTAGTTGTTCGGCTGCAGCAGGCCATCGGCGGTGACGATGCCATGGCGGTCGTGGTCCGGGTCGCAGGCGAAAGCCACGTCGAAACGCTCGCGCAGGCCGATCAGGCCTTGCATGGCGTATGGCGAGGACGGGTCCATGCGGATCTGGCCGTCCCAATCGACGGTCATGAAGCGGAAGGTCGGGTCGACCTCGCTGTTGACCACTTCCAGGTCAAGCTTGTAATGCTCGGCAATCGCCGACCAGTAGCGCACCCCTGCCCCGCCCAGCGGGTCGACGCCCAGGCGCAGCTTGGCGTTGCGGATGACGTCGAAGTCGATGACGTTTTCCAGGTCTGCGACATAGTTGCTCACGTAGTCATGACGGTGTGTCGTAGGTGCCTGCAGCGCCTGCTCGTGCTCGACACGCTTGACCCCCGCCAGGCCTGCGGCCAGCAGTTCGTTGGCCTTGGCCTCGACCCACTTGGTCACGTCGCTGTCGGCCGGGCCACCATGGGGCGGGTTGTACTTGAAGCCGCCGCTCTGTGGCGGGTTGTGCGACGGGGTGATGACGATGCCGTCGGCCAGGTCTTCGTTGCGGCCACGGTTGTAGCAGAGGATGGCATGGGACACCGCAGGTGTCGGGGTGTACTCATCGTCCTTGGACAACATTACCTGCACGCCATTGGCGGCCAGCACTTGCAGGGCGCTGGCGGCAGCAGGCGTTGACAGCGCGTGGGTGTCGGCACCGATGAACAATGGGCCGTCGATACCCTTCTCTTGGCGATACAAGCAGATGGCCTGAGTGATCGCCAGCACGTGGTCTTCGTTGAAGCTCAGGTCGAACGCGCTGCCCCGGTGGCCCGAGGTGCCGAAGGCCACGCGCTGGGCCGCCACGGACGCGTCAGGGCGGCCGGTGTAGTAAGCGGTGAGCAAGCGGGGGATATCGACCAGCACGCTGGCCGGAGCCGGCTTGCCTGCCAAAGGACTGAGCGTCATGCAGAAACCTCGAGTTCAACGGATGTTGGAGTTGGAACGCGCAGTGTACTGGGAGTTGCAAGGCCATGCGAAGGGCCTGCCGCGGATTATTCGCTGGCCGTCTGCCACCAGCTGGGGAACATCCGCTGCACCCGCGGCTCGGCGAACCGCTCATCGATCAGCACCAGCACGCCACGGTCCTGATCGCCACGGATGACCCGGCCTGCGGCCTGGATCACCTTGCGCACACCGGGGTACAGGTAGGCGTAGTCGAAACCCGCGCCAAACTGCCGCCCCAGGCGTTGCTTGAATTGCTCGTTGACCGGGTTCACCTGCGGCAGGCCCAGGGTGGCGACGAAAGCACCGATCAGGCGGGTCCCGGGCAAGTCCACACCCTCACCGAAAGCGCCCCCGAGCACGGCAAACCCGATGCCCTGCCCATCAGCGGCAAAGCGCGCAAGAAAATCATCCCGCGCCGACTCATCCATGCCTGGGGCCTGCGCCCAGGTTGGTATCGCCGGATGCCGTTCGCAAAGCAGCGCGTAGACCTGCTGCAGGTATTCGAAACTGCTGAAGAAGGCCAGGTAGTTGCCCGGCTGGCGCTGATACTGCTCCGCTATCAGTGCAACGATCGGGGCCAGCGAACCCTGGCGCTCGCGATAGCGCGTGGATACCCGGCTGGCGATGCGTACTTCGAGCTGATCGGCACTGAAGGGGGCCGCCACTTCGAGCCACGCGGTGTCGGCCGGCATGCCGAGCAAGTCGGTATAGAAATGCCGTGGGCTCAGTGTCGCCGAGAACAGTGTGACGCTGCGCGCCGCTTGCATGCGCGGCGCCAGCAGCCGTGCCGGGGTGACGTTGCGCAAGCACAGGGTGGCAAGGCGCCGCTTGCGCGGGCCGTTACGCAGGCTCACATCGAACAGGAAGTGTTCGTCGAACAATTCGGCGACACGATTGAACTGCAGCGCCTGGAAGAGGAACTGCAAGGTCTGCGCATCCACTTGGGTGGGCGTTTCGTTGAGGCGCTCCTGAATCAGCCCGACGCATTGTTGCAGCGCACGCACAAACGCTTGCGGTACTCGCTCTGTCGCTTGATAGGGCGCCTGCTGATCCTTGTACAGGGCATTCCACTGGCGGTTGAGCCGATCCAGCGCCCCGGCCAGCCCTTGTGGCTTGGCTTGGCGCAACGCGAGCAATTGGCCCTGGTCGAGGCTGGCGGTGTACATGCTGCGGCCACGCTCCACCAGGTTATGCGCCTCGTCCACCAGCACCGCAACCCGCCATTGGTTGGCCTGGGTCAGGCTGTAAAGCAGGGCGTGGGCGTCGAAGTAGTAGTTATAGTCAGCCACCAGTACATCCACCCAGCGCGCCATTTCCTGCCCCAGGTAGTAGGGGCAGACCTGGTGTGCCAGGGCAACCTCCCGCAGCCTTGCGCGGTCCAGTATTGGCAGCTGCGCAGCAGCCTCGCGCGCTGCGGGCAAACGGTCGTAAAAACCCTGAGCCAAGGGGCAGGACTCGCCATGGCAAGCGTTGTCAGGGTGCTCACAGGCCCTGTCGCGGGCAATCAGCTCCAGGGTACGCAGCGCTGGCTGCGCAGTGGCCCTGGTGACCTGCTGCAGGGCGTCCAGCGCCAGTGCTCGGCCGGGGGTCTTGGCGGTGAGGAAGAACACTTTGTCCAATTGCTGGGGCGCCATGGCCTTGAGCAAGGGGAACAGGGTGCCGAGGGTCTTGCCGATGCCGGTACTGGCCTGAGCCATCAGGCAGCGTCCGGTGCTGACCGCCTTGTACAAGGTTTCGGCCAATTGCCGCTGCCCCTGGCGAAACTGCGGGTAGGGAAACGCCAGCGCCTGCAGACCGTGATTGCGCGCCGCCAGCCGCTGCTCCTGCCCTTGGGCCCAGGCGAGAAAGCGCCGGCATTGGGTTTCAAAGAACACTCGCAGTTCATCGGCGCTGTAATGCTCGCTGAGCAGCGTCTGGCCGTCGCTGTCGACGTTCAGGTAGACCAGCGCCACCTCGATGGCTGGCAATTGCCGCGCCTGGCACATCAGCCAGGCGTACACCTTGGCCTGGGCCCAGTGCAGCTGACGGTGATTGGGCGGTTGCCGGGCCAGGTCGCCGCGGTAGGTCTTGATCTCTTCCAGGCGATTGGCCAACGGATCATAACCATCGGCGCGGCCACGGACCTGCAGGCCCTCATAGTCGCCTTCAAGGGCCACCTCCGCTTCGTAGCCAGCTGCGCGCCGCGCCACCACCCGGCGATGCCCTTCGATACCTTCCTGAGCTGTAGGTGAAGGTGTGAAGCGCAAGTCCAGATCACCGACCTTGGCGCTGAACTCGCACAACGCGCGCACCGCTACGCGGTAACTCACGCCGCCAGGCTCCAGCGCACGTGGCAAACCGCCACGGGCAGGCCATGCTCGGCGCAGAATTCCAGCCACCGCAACTGGTTGTCTTGCAGCCGATCGCCCGGCCCCTTGACCTCGACCATGCGATAGCGCCCCTGCTCCGGCCAGAACTGAATCAGGTCGGGCATGCCTGCGCGATTGTTGCGAATGTCCTGTAGCAAGCGCAGAAAACACTGCTTGAGGTGCGCGGGCGGCAGGCAGGCCAAAGCCTGGGCGAGCAAGCTCTCATCGAGCATCGACCAGAACACGAAGGGGGATTGCAGGCCTTGCTTGGCGGCATAGCAGTCGAGAATGGCTTGATGATGCGTACCGTCGTCGAGCCGCCCCAGACAAGCATCGAAGTAAGCGGCGCGGCGCTGCTGGAAATCGCAATCGTGCAAGTCCTGGGGCGCGGACTGAAATGGGTTGAAGAACGCACCGGGGACCGGGGCGAAGATCGCCTCCCAGCACAGCAGGCCGAACAGGCTGTTGAGCAGCGTATTTTCAACGTAATGCACCTGCCCCCCCGCTTGCGCCAGGTGTTGCCGAACAGCCTCTTCGACACCCAGCATGGCGTGCTCGTGCGGCAACTCCAGTTCGATCACTTGCGCGGCAACCGAGCGCCGCCTTGGCTGTGGCGGCCCGCCGAGCTTGCGGGCCAAGCGCGGCAACATGCGCTGCAGCGCCTGAACTTCCAGAGCGTTGGCGGGGGCTTGCGCGACCTGCAGGGCCAGTGCATGCGCCTGCGGCCAGCGTTCGCTGCGCTCCAGCACGCGCACGTGGCGGATGCGTGCTTGCGCATGACCGCACTGGGCATACACCGCAAGCGCCTGGTCCCAGTCACCGAGACGCTCGCACTGCTGGCCGAGGGCAAACAGCAGGCGCGCATGGCGCCGGGCAAGCCAGGCGTTGTCACTGTGCCAGCCTGCCAGGGCGGCAAGAATCGAAGCCGGTTCGTCGCCCTGCTCCAGCCGCTCGGCGCACTGGTGCAACGCCATGGCCAGGTCGACTTCGCTACGTTGCTGCAAGGCGCGCGAGCTGGAACTGAACGACACCTGCTCGAAGCGCAGCAGGCCGAGATCGGCCAGCACGAAGTCTGACCAGTCCTGATACAGGTTGCCGAAGAACAGCAGGCGCATGCGGTCGCACAGCGGCTGCAGGCACCATTGCACGATGCTTACCGGAGGCTGGGCAAACCATTCGGACAACGGCCTTGGGCCCAGTGCCAACGATTGCAGCTGCACGCGCAGGTCGGCCTTGGAGGCGCGGGGTCGGCTCAATTGCCCGGCAAAACCGCAGGCAAGCTCATCCTTGCGCAGCAGGGCAAACAGCTGTTCCAGGCTCAACTGCTCAGGTTCGCGGACCCATCCCAAGGCTTGCAAAGGCTGCAAGGCGCTGGGGGTATCACCGATTTCGGGATAGTCGAGCCGGTCGCTGCGAAACAACTCACCCTTGCGCATCACCATACGCACCAACAGCGCCTGGGCGGGCGCCTGCAACGCGGCAAAAGCCTGCAGGAAGGCCAGCTCTTCTGCGTCGAGCAAATCGGCGTAGCGCTGTTCGACCCACAGCAGCACCTGGCGGAAGTTATGCAGGTAATACAACGGGTCAGTGACGGAATGGGCGATCACAGGCGGGCGCAGGCAGTAAAATCGGATACTGTTTATACATACAGACATACCGTACTGGCAAGCGCCACAAGTCAGGTCGGCAAGGCGCCGACCAATGGCATGACGACGCGGTCAGAGCGTCATGATCATTTCATGCCAGGCCATGCCGCCGTGGTCGGAGGGCGACGGCCGCACATATTGGTAGCCCATCTTGCCGTACAACTCGACATGCTGCTTCTTGCACATGAGGTGAATGGTCTGCTTGTCGAGCGCTGTCATCCGCTGGATAAACGCAGTCATCAGGACTTTCGCATAGCCTCTGCCCTGAAAGTCAGCGTCGACGACCACCGACATGATCACCACATTGGGGGCAACTGGATCATGGCCCACCAGTTCCTTGAATGCTTCGTCGGACATGACCACTTCGTGAGCGCAGCCACTGTTGATGAAGCCCACGATCTGGCCGTCGAGTTCAAGAACGAGAAAACCTTCGGGGTATTGCGCAATACGGGTACGAATTTTTTCCAGGGTTGCGGCTTCATCCCCTTCATACGCACCGATTTCGATCTGGTAACAGCGTTCGGCGTCCTGGATGACGGGTTGGCGCAAGTGCGTGCTGCTCATGCCTTAGGCTCCTGATGTTCGACAATCGCGCCATGGTAAACCAACCCACCCTGCTTGTCCGAAGCCTGTGCCATCAGTGCGCGCCGCCCACCTTCAGCGCCTGTGCCAACAGGCACAGCGCATCTTGCAGCGGTTCTGGCTGATCATCCACCCAGCTCAGCGCGAGGTATTGCTGATAACGCCCCTGCACCCCGAACTGCTCGCCCGGTTCCACACGCAGGACCGAGCCGTCCAGCGCTGCAACTATGCGCCGAGCGGGTACTCGTTTGCCCAGCCGCAGCCATACGACCCGCCCGCCTTCAGGGATCGCGAAAGCAGTCTGCCTTCCCAGGTGCCGCTGCAACTGCTGACACAACAGTTGCATGCGCCGCTGCAGCTCGACGCGCTGCCTGCCCATCTGTTCATCGATCTCACCCATGCCGAGCATTTGCGCCAATGCCTGTTGACGCAACGGTGCGAGCTGGAAATCGCGCTGGGCAAAGGTTTGCACCAGGGCGGCGGGTCGGCCGAGTACATAAGCGTACGGCGCCTCAGCACCGACTGCCGCTTCCAGCGAACCCATCACCAGCAGCCAATGGGGGTCTACCCAGTCGCGCAAGCGCGAACGCACGGGCCCTGCGAAACAGTGCTCGCTGTCCAGGTCGTTCTCCAGCAGCCAGACAGGGTGCAACGCCAACAGGCGCGCGATCTGCTGTTGATCTTCTGGCGACATCGACAACCCCAGTGGCATGCCGAGGCACGACGGCATCACCACCATGCGCACCACCCCCTGCCCGAGCACCCGTGCAAGACGCCCCAGGTCGGGGCTGCCGAGGTGATTCAAGGGCAGCTCCTGGATTTGCACGCCTGCACGTTGCAGCGCACGCCACAGACGCCAGCAGCACGGTGACGTGACCAGCACCGTGCTGCCGTGCAGCGCCAATGCCGCCAGCAACGTTTCCAGCAATGCCTGCACATCGGGGGCCAAGTGCACATCTTCTGGCAGCCAGCACTGCCGGGATGAGCGGGTATAGCGTTCTGCCAATGCCTTGCGCAAGCGTGTGGACCCAGCGCTGTGAAGGCACAATGAGCGGGCCCGCTGGCGGGCCAGCCGTCGCTCATGGGCAAGCAGCGCACGTTCGATCGACGGCTGCATGGGCGTCGCGGGGCAGCGATGGGATTCGACGGCCTGGGCAAAGTAGCCGGACTTGGGCACCGACAGCACACGCCCTTCGTGCTCAAGCAGCCCATAGGCCGTTTGCACGGTGGACAGTGACACCCGCAGTCGTCGAGACAATGCTCGCAACGAGGGCAAACGCAGCTGGCCTCCCCGCTGCGCTTCTTCGACCAGCGCTTCCAAATAGCGATAAACCGCTTGATAGGCAAACTCACGCCCCATCAGCGCAGGCCTCGCACACGACCCGGTCGGCAGTGCGCCGTCGCGACAGCAGCGCCAGGTGTACATCGCGCCTGGCCAGGCTTTCCAGCATGCGCCACACGCTGGACTGCACGCGGCTGTCATAGATCGTGCGCAACTGTGTCAGCGAAAGTCCGCTGGTGTTGGTCAGCCAATGCTTGACCGCCTCGGGACATGCCTTGCCCTGCAGCGCCCGATGCAGGTAAGGCAAGGCCACCAACATATCGGGGTGGCAGCACTGCAGAAAACGCTCAAGACCACGTCCGTGATCGACGAATGGGCTGTGAAACAAGCACATCAGCTGGGTTCTTTCCAGCCCATAGGCCTTGGCAATGTGAGACTGCGGCACCTGCGTCTCGCCCAGACCAGGCTGACCAACCAGACTCAGCGTCCGTCGACTCCCGGTAAGGGCCGTGCAGCGCGTACGCAGACCCTGCAACTGTTCGAAGGCCAAGGTGTCGAGAAAAGCAGCCAACGGCTTGGCCTGCGGGGCAGGCTCCATGCCGAGCTCCATCATCCGGTCCAATTCGCCTTCACTCAGCAGTTGTGGCAGCAGATCATCGATCGCCATGAGCCTCAGCGGCGAATCGACAAGCGGACTCTGGTCGAGATCGTCTGGCAGCTCTTGGGGCAAAACGGCAACATGCTGCAGGCGACCGAGCCGCTCGGCCAGACCGGCCACACACTGATGCAAGGTGCCAGACCCGCCTCCTCCCGCCAGACGCAATGACCTGCGGGCCCAGACCAGATAACGCCGCCGTTGGCCTACAGGCATGGCCGTGAGCAGTACATCTGCCCTCGGCTGCCCACCGAGCGCCAGCCGAACACTGTCGGCCACTTCCAGGTGCAAGCGGCTGCCAAGCAACGCTTCTGGGCGCGAATCGATGAGGTGCCCGAACAACAGCAGGCCGTCGCGGGCCAGAGCCCTGGAATCAGCCGCCGCTGTGGGCCGGCGGCTGAACGGCGTCACAGCCCCTGCATCGATCATCTGCAACTGAACCCGCGGATCATCCTGCATGAACAAGGTGTTGAAACTGCGTTCATGCTGCTCCAGTAGCGCACTGCTGGCGACCGGCAGGCAAACCACGAGTACCCTTAGCTGGAATGTTACCGGAGCGCGCAGCGCGATACTCAACTGGGCCGCGCGCACCATTGCCAACAGGCGTGCGCTGGCGTGGTCACCGCCCTGCACGACCAGTACCCGGAACGTACCGATGTATTCCGGACCTCCGGCAGCCACCAGCAGGCGCTGGATCAGCAATTGCAGGGAGGCCCGTTGCGCTTGGGACATATGGCTCAACAAGCGCTCCAGAACTTGCTGGTAAATATAGTGCATAGCCTGGTCATGAATAATGGTCATGCGCCACCTCGCAACTTCAGTCATTTTCCGCATCCTTGACAACGACAGGAGGAATGAATGCGGAAGTTAGGTTTAAGAAACTTCCTACAAAATTTTAGGAAACACTGAAGTTCTGAGTTTCTGTCGCCAGGCCATTGAAAAAAACCGGCAGTTGCGTGGCGCTGAAGACGCCGCCTGTCGCACACTGCAATCCCCTCTCTTATCCATTGCACGCTCCTTGCGCCATCCATCACTGCGCCATTATCAAGCGTTGCCAGACGAATAAAAGATACAGATTTTGGTAAAAAAACCATTCACATTGTAGATAACACAGCTTGCACTGAGAGCCACTAACAATTAATTGCCACTTGTTACCTGTGATCAAGCAATGCAGCAGTCAGAATGTAGGACGCGCATTTAAATTGTGTAGGAAAACCCCAAAAAAGATCAAAAAAAACCCGAGTATATTACCCGGGTTTTACTTTGAGCAGTCTTTCAACCGTTGGCCATATCCAGCACCACCCGTCCCCCACAAGGACATTGATCCATATACCGGTGGGCTTCGACCACCTGCTCGAACGGGTACACCTTGATGATCTGCGGCGTCAGCAATTGGTCCGCGGTGAACTGGTTGATATCTCGCAGGGCGCGCTGCAAGGCAACCTGGTCCTGGCTGATGCCCAGCTCCGGCTTGCCGGTAAAGTTGCCGATGCAGTGCACATAGAACTGGATATTCTTCTGAAACGCCGCACAGGCCGGAAACGGGGTCTGGTTGCCGCCCTGCAGGCCATACAACACCAGGCTGCCACGTGGCGCGAGCACATCGCCCAGCAGCGACATCTGCGGCCCACCCATACCATCGAGGACCATGTCCACGCCACGGCCATCCGTGTACTTGCCGACCTGCATCAGCAAGTCCTGCTCTTCGGTGACGATCACCTTGTCGGCGCCCAAGCCCAGCAGGTATTCGCGCTGCTCTGGCTCCTTGGTGGCGGCGAATACCTTGAGGCCAAGGGCCTTGCCCAGCTGCACGAACGCAGGCCCGGCGCAGTGGCTGGCATCGGTTACCAGCGCCGTCTGGCCGGCCTTGGCCCGGGCCAGGTCGACGTAGGCAAAGTAGGCGATCAGCAAGGGTGTGTAATGCACACTGGCTTCGATCGGGGTGAGGACGTCCGGGTAACGAGTGATCGCGTTGCGTGGCAGGACGATGACTTCGCCGTAGACCGGATGTTCGTTGGCACTGGTCGCCGGGAAGCTGGCGACCTTGTCGCCCACCGCAATGTCCTCGACACCCTCGCCCACCGCCGTCACCACGCCAGCCATCTCATGGCCGATCCCGGCCGGCAAGCGTGCCTGGGACGGTGCCAGGTTCTGCCGCCAAAGCACGTCGTACCAGCTCACGCCGATCGCTTCGACGCGGATCTGCACCTCGCCGACAGCTGGGGACGGTTCGGCCTGCTCCTCGCAACGGAGCACATCGGCAGCGCCGAACTTATGGAACCGGATCATGCGGGACATCGCATACCTCGCCTTTGTGAATCTCGTATTACCACGGACTTTATCCGGGCTTTTGCCGTTAGACCATCAGTGGCTATTAATAGTCGACATGCCTGTCATCGATTGGGCACCGCACATTCCTGTGCATTGGCCCCCACAAATCGGTGCAGGGTAGCAGCCTTTGGCCTTAAGATTCACCCCTGCCCCACTTTAGGCGAAGCGCACCGATGAATCGAAACGACCTGCGTCGCGTAGACCTCAACCTGCTGATCGTGTTCGAAACCCTCATGCATGAGCGTAGCGTGACCCGCGCCGCGGAAAAGCTGTTCCTCGGCCAGCCGGCGATCAGCGCGGCGCTGTCGCGCCTGCGCAACCTGTTCGATGACCCGCTGTTCGTGCGCACCGGCCGCAGCATGGAGCCGTCGGCACGGGCCCATGAAATCTTTGCCCTGCTGTCGCCGGCCCTGGACTCGATCTCCACCGCCGTCAGCCGCGCCGCCGAATTCGACCCCGCCACCAGCAATGCGGTATTCCGCATTGGTCTGTCTGACGACGCTGAATTCGCCCTGCTGCCGCAATTGCTCAAGCGCGTGCGCGCCGAGGCGCCAGGCATCGTGCTGGTGGTGCGCCGGGTCAATTACCTGCTGATGCCGACCTTGCTGGCCTCGGGCGAGATCTCGGTAGGCGTGAGCTATACCAGTGAGCTGCCGGCCAACGCCAAGCGCAAGGTGTTGCGCCGCAGCAAGCCCAAGTTGCTGCGCGCTGACAGCGTGCCAGGCAGCATCACCCTTGATGACTTCTGTGGCCGCCCACACGCGCTGGTGTCGTTCGCAGGGGACCTGTCGGGCTTCATCGACGAGGCGCTGGAGGAAATCGGCCGCAAACGCCACGTGGTGCTGGCTGTGCCGCAGTTCAACGGCCTGGGGAGTTTGCTGGCGGGGACAGACATCGTTGCGACCGTGCCGGATTATACGGCCGATGCCTTGACGGCGGCAGGCGGGCTGCGCGCCGAGGACTTGCCGATGGAAGTGCGCAGCTTCGAGCTGCACATGGCCTGGCGCGGGGCGCAGGACAATGACCCGGCGGAGCGGTGGTTGAGGTCCAGAATTCAGATGTTTTTTGGGGACCCTGATAGTCTTTAGGCGTCGCCGGTTAGGCTGTTTATCTGATCATTTCTGCCTTTCCACAAACCATTGAGCTCCATTCACTTCCGGTAGATTGTTACATGGGTGGGGCCACATCTGAGGGCATGCGTTGGATTGATTGAAAAGGATGCCCCTAGCCTTGGGCCAAGTGGGCTATTGATGAGGATGGATGCACTGAGGGAGATGTGGAGCCCCTACCCATATCAATGACCGATCCCTAGAGAACGCACCACCCACCACGCTGGGCAAATGCGTGCAAATGTAAAAAATTATGATGGCATAATGCCTCGGCAACCGGCAAAATCCACACGTTCCTAACGGATTTTAAGGACCGGTTCCGATGACATGGCCAGTCACGCTGAAACTCGACAGCGCAGCCTACCCGCTCAGCGTGGTGCAACGCGCCGCTTATTCCCTGGCCGACACTGTCACGATTCAGGTCGGCATTGAAGCCAATCAGATAAGCCTCACGGCCCATCCCGCTGAAGTGAGGCTAACGCTTTCCCCGGAGCAGGCTCACTCGCTGATCCTTCAACATCTGAACGACTTCGCCCTACGCGACCTTATCAACCGCGAAACAGTAGGGTTGCGCGAAGTCCTGGCCCGAGCCGCTCTCGCTGGATGTGGGATTTCCCAGTGACATTGATTGCGACAGACGCCAAGCACTACCGCTTGCTGCCTTTTCGATTCATGCGCATGAACACGGGAAATGACCGTGACATCCTGCTCACCTCCGATACCGGTGAGTACATGCACGTGAACGACGCGCAATTACGAGCCCTCAGTTACTTTGACATTCAAGCAAGTACGCCTTTTTACAAGGACCTGCTGGCCCGCCACTACATCTACGAACCAGGCCGCCACGACCCGTTCCCGGAAATGGCTGCGCAGTATCGCAGCCGCAAGGACTTCCTCTTCCAGGGGCCTGCACTGCACTTGTTCGTGGTTACATTGCGCTGTAACCACACCTGTCAGTACTGCCAAGTGTCGCGGGCCCCTGTGGGAGGGTCCGGACACGACCTATCGGAAGCGGATGCACAAGCGGCGGTCGATCGCCTGTTCGAATCGAACGCTCCCGCCCTGACTGTGGAGTTTCAGGGTGGCGAGCCGCTTCTGGCCTTCGAGCGCGTCCGCCAGATCGTCGAATGGATCGTTGAACGGAACGTGGTCGAACAACGGGATATCCAGTTCGTCATCACCACCACGCTGCACCACCTGACGGAAGAAATACTCGGCTTCGCAGAACAACATCGCATCCAGTTTTCGACCTCGCTCGATGGGCCCGCGCCCCTGCACAATGCCAACCGCCCCACCCCGTCACGAAACTCCTACGAACGCACTGTAAAAGGCATCCAGTGGGTCCGTGAGCACCTTGGCCATGATGCGGTTTCCGCACTGACCACGCTGACTTCAAGAAGCCTCGAACAACCTGAAGCGATCATCGATGAGTATGTAAGCCAGGGTTTCTCCAGCATCTCGCTTCGACCTCTAAGCCCTTATGGGTTTGCCACCAAGAGTGCCCATCGACTTGATTACCCTATTGAGCGATACCTGGCCTTCTACAAGAAAGCACTGGCCTATTTGCTGCACATCAACCAGCAGGGCGTATACCTCTCAGAGAGTTACACAAGCCTGCTGCTGAAAAATATCCTGACACCCTTCTCCTCCGGGTATGTAGACCTGCGATCCCCTGCTGGCGCTGGCACTGCAGCACTGGTTTACAACTATGACGGCTACGTCTATCCCTCGGACGAAGCCCGAATGCTGCTGGAAATGGGTGAAGACGGCTTGCGGCTCGGCACGGTGCAGCAACCCTTATCGGAATTACTCGCATCGCCAGTTATGAATGCGTTGCTCGCCAGTGGTGTAGCAGAGACGCTGCCGGGCTGCTCCGATTGCGCACTTGTCCCGTACTGTGGCGCTGACCCTATCGAGCACTATGCCCGCCAAGCTGATCCGATCGGACACCGAGTGTTCAGCAGCTTCTGCAAGAAGAACATGGGGCTTCTGAAGCATCTATTCGGTCTGCTTTACGATGGCGACGATAACGTGCAGAGGGTGCTTCTGTCTTGGTTGAACAGGCGCTCTTACAACGATGTTCGGTTTCCGGGTTACAGGGGCTGATGGCGATGCTGCGCAAAGATACTCACTTCGAAATCCATCACCTGAATGGGCCGAAACTGCTCAAGGTCATCACGCTGGATGAGTTCATCGAACAAGGCCTGGCTGTTTGTGCCGGAAGCGCTGAGTTAAGTGACCTGCTACTTTGGCTGCCAAACGAAGAACGGCTACGGAGCCCGCATCTACTGTCATTACCAGTGGGTGGATTCCTGATCCCGGAACCATTGATCGGCGACTTCGACAGCGCGCGACCCTATCTCCACACACCAAAAGATGCGGATGTCGTGCAGCCCGGCGATGTCATTGCCATCACGCCAGGCAACACGTTGGTGCGAGTACTCTATCGACGAGGCTCAGACAGCAACCTGCTGTTCATGACCGATCGTTGCAACAGCCTCTGTCTGATGTGCTCGCAGCCGCCCAAAGATATTGATGACCGTTGGCACATTGAGGAGAACCTAAGGCTGATCGACCTGATGGACCCGGGCGAGGAGAATCTGGGAATCAGCGGCGGAGAACCAACGCTTTATCGCGACGGCCTGCTGGAAATCCTGGCCAAGTGCAAAGCCGTTATGCCGCAGAAATCCATTCATGTACTCAGCAACGGGCGCCTGTTCCAAGACCCGAGCTGGATCGCAGCGCTCTCTGCCATCGGCCACCCTCAGCTGAGCTGGGGCATCCCGCTGTACGCCGACAATGCCGAAGACCATGACCATGTGGTTCAGGCTCCAGGCGCGTTAAGCGAAACCCTGCAAGGTCTTTACAACCTGGCGCGGGCCAACCAAATCATCGAAATACGTGTGGTGCTCAATCGCCTGACTACGCCACGTTTGCCCGAGCTCGCCTACTACGTGTTCAGAAATCTGCCATTCGTGCGTCATGTTGCGCTGATGGGTATTGAAAGTACCGGCCTGGCCAGGAAGAACTATGAAGAATTGTGGATTGACCCGCTGGACTATCAGGAGTCGTTGAGCCAAGCCGTGTATTTCCTGTTCAACCGCGGGGTGCCGGTTTCGATCTACAACTTGCCCCTGTGCCTGATCCCGGCCCGCCTCTCACGCTTCGCCCGCCAGAGCATCTCGGACTGGAAAAACCTGTTCATCGATACCTGCCAACAATGCGCCGCCGTCAAACATTGCTCTGGCTTTTTCAAATCCCATACCGACCGCTGGCAGAGCCGCGGCGTACAACCACTATCGACCGAAGCCTTTAGTGCCTATGCAAGGAGTGCACAGTGAAATTGCTCGACCGCTGGAAAGTCCTGATCAGTGGGATCAGCCTGCTGCCAATGGCAAGTACCACCCTGGCACAGGTGGTCCCTACGCCGCTCGCCGATGCAAAATGGCAACCCAACGACAAGCTACAGCCCCCGGTCTTTGCCGATACGCTCAATGCGCCAGACACCGTCAACATCTATGCTGCGCATCGCTCGCACAGTTCACACCGGTCCCACAGTTCGCACAGTTCTCACTACAGCGGCTCGGGTGGCTATAGCGCACCTCGCTACTACAGTCCACCCGCGACCAGTACCCGAAGCTACAGCCCATCGAGTGCACAGAGCAGCACACCGAGCAGCAACAGCCTTTATCAGTCGTCTGGCACTACCCGTGGGACAAGCACGAACACTTCAAAGAGCCGCGCGACCAATGAGCAGAAAAGTAACCTGGTCACCCGTGTGCAGACCGCGCTGATGGTGCGTCAGTATTACCAGGGCACCATTGATGGGGTGATGGGCAAAGCGACGCGTGGTGCGTTGATGGCCTTTCAGATGGACAGTGGGCTGACAGTCAATGGCCGGATGGATACGCCATCGCTGAATGCGTTGGGGATCAAAATCCCTTGAGTCGCTTGGGGTTGAAGCAGGCGCACGTTCAACAACGAATAAAATATCCCTTGCTGCACAACACTCAAGTCGGCAACACTCGCTAGAGGTTGCTCGACCACCTGCAAAATGATGCCGGTAGGTAGAGTAAGTAATCCTAGGGAGTTGTTGAGCACCTGCCCGCTTACGTTTGATGAGCAGAAGACGAAGATTGACCATGTAAGGATTATTCCTTACCATTCACCCACCATACCCGGGAGAACACTCATGCCTGCCATCCACGAAATCGCCACGTTGACCTCGAAGGGGCAGGTCACACTGCCCAAATCCGTTCGCCAGCTTTTGGGAATAGACACTGGAGGCAAGATCGCATTCGACGTACGCGGCGGTGAAATCGTAGTCAGTCGCGTAGAAACCACCCACGAAGACCCTGCCATCGGTGCATTCCTGGGTTTGCTGGAGGCTGATATCCGAAGCGGACGCAACCTCACCACCCTGCCGGAGGATTTGACGCAAACCATGCTCGCCAACGCAAACCACTCCGTAAACCTGGACGAAGAGATCGACGGTGAGGTCGCGATCTGATGGTGCGACATGGCTGGACACTGTTGTTCCATGAAGGTGTGACTTTACAGCTACGCAAATTGCAAGAAGCAGCCGTCCGGGCCGAGCAGAACGACCCTCAGGGTTTTGAAGGCAACGCCAACGTGAAGCTGTTTCGGGCATTGAGCCATCTGATCATGGAGGCTGTGCCTGCCGACCCGGGTCGTGATGAGTTCCGCCAAGGCAACACGCTGGGCACCGCCTACCGACATTGGCGTCGGGCAAAAATCGGCAGGCGCTTTCGGCTGTTCTTTCGCTACGATTCAAGGTCCAAGGTCATCGTGTATGCATGGGTCAACGACGAAAATACCCTACGGTCCGCAGGCAGCAAATCCGATCCCTACGCCGTATTCGAGAAGATGCTGGGCCGCGGCAACCCTCCTGATGACTGGGATGCGCTGACTGCTGGGACGCGTAGCGACTGGGACGAGCCCAAGGCGTAACCGGCACGCTTTGGAGAGTGATATCACGTTCAACACCGCCCCTCAGTGCGTCCACTATCGTCCAATCGTAACCACTGCAAAAATGGGTACTTCTGGGGGTACAAATTGAATTCCCCACTCATAATTTGTTGATTAGCATGGATGTCCAAATGTTCTTTGGCGACCCTGAGAGTCTTTGAGGGCGGATGCGAGCGTGAAGGCGAATGCCCATGAACTGAGGTTTGCCGATGTGGGGTATTTCAGCCGGTTTTTTCGCAAGCAGTGTGGGGTGAGCCCGAGTGAATATCGGGGTAGCTGGTCAGACTAACGTCCTTTTTGCCAGCGACTGGCGCGGCTCGATGACGCAACGTCCGGGCACAGGTTTCGAGCGCATCGAATGCGTGAGTGAACAATGGGCTTAGCGTTTCCTCCAGCGGTGTAAGCCTCACGCCATTAGCATGACGCTCGAACAGTGCAGCACCGTATTGCTGCTCAATCTTCTTGATCAATGCAGTGATCGCACCTGGGCTGACCTGGAGCTCGCCAGCTGCTTGAGCAAAGCCACTAAGCCGGGCTGCTGCCTCGAACGCACGCAGAGCATTCAGCTGCAGGGGATGCCGCACAGGTAAGCTTGGCGACGCGG
The DNA here is from genome assembly GCF_044748725.1 of Pseudomonas sp. NPDC089752. Taxonomy (NCBI): domain Bacteria; kingdom Pseudomonadati; phylum Pseudomonadota; class Gammaproteobacteria; order Pseudomonadales; family Pseudomonadaceae; genus Pseudomonas; species Pseudomonas sp. NPDC089752. Next base: position 104,833 of record NZ_JBIVGP010000010.1, on the reverse strand, counting down.
ACCGGCCCATCGTTCCCGACGCCTATGCGTTGACAGCAGCGAGGACGTATCGGCTGACAATCAGATCAAGGTGCGCGCCGCCCGCATTCTTGTATAGGGTGATATCTGCAGATGATCGTGAAAAATCGGCCCGCTGACACAATTCGAACAGATCAGCCTCGATGGAACCTGCTTCGATTACACCCTGGCTCAAAGGAATGCACAGATCACCTGATGCCAGCGCTGATGCGCGATCATCTGCAAAAATGCGCGCCTTGCCGACCAGTTCGACGTCGGCCTCCTGCATGTCAGCCCTGTAGCCACCCACCAGATCGACATGAGTGCCAGGACGAACGCACCGGCCTGCAATCAACGGCGTTGCTGTCGAAGTCGCCGAGACGATGATGTCGGCCCGCGATACCGCCTGCTCGAGCTCGTCGACAATCGACACCTCGACCCCAAGGCTGGCAATACGCTGAACAGCGTGCTCAAGCTTTGCCGGCGTTCTGTTCCACAGCAACATATGCCGTAATTTCGGGCGAACATGCAGGTAGGCCTCAGTCAGCGCCCGCGCAATGGGCCCAGCACCGAGCACCAGTAACACCTCGCTGTCTTCCCTGCTGAGCAGGCTGGCTGCGAGAGCCGAATCTGCTGCGGTCTTCAGCTGGGTAATGGCGGGGCCGTCGAGAAAGGCGCCAACGACCCCGGTTTGCTCTTCTATATATAAGAAGGCTGCGTGCTCGTTAGGCAGGCTCGGCGTACGTGCGGCGTTGCCTGCTCGTATCGAAGCGATCTTGACGCCCGCCCCAACACCCGCGAGCACGACACCTCGGCTGAAAAGTCCGGCCTCGGCATCCCCGACAAAAAATTCGCCGTTCTGTGGGCGGTCGCCCAAATGCCCATTATGCAGTGCCTGGATGATCGCCCCCCATTCGGCCACTGCCTCGATCTGGTCTTTCGAGATGATCTGCATAACAAGTTCTCCAACGAACAAAGGGGGCTGCAAAGCCCCCCCGTTACAGGTGACAGCGCGTTGTTCAGCCAGTAATCACTTGAAGAGGCTGGCCGAGTACATCCATGCGTGGCGTGACTCCCAGGCCAGGTGCATCAGAGGCAACCATGTAGCCATCTTTGATGACCGGGCCGCCGTCAGCTATCGCCGCGCTGTGGTACTCATGGAATGCCGAGGACTGGAAGTGGAAGCCTTTGGGCGTCGAGTGTGCCAGGTGCGTCAACGCCGAGGTTGCGATCTCGCCACCCCAGGTATCCTCGATGGTGAGCGCAATACCCAGGCTCACGCAAAGGTCGCGGAACTGGCGCGCTTTGGTCAGCCCACCGACGCGGCTCACTTTAAGGTTGATCACATCCATGGCACTGTCCTGGTAGCCACGCATCAATACGCGCAGGTCATCCATGCATTCATCGAGGATGATGGGATGGCTGGTGCTTTTACGAACGGCCAGGCATTCCTCATAAGAAAGGCAGGGTTGCTCGACATAGATGTCAACATCGCGAATCGCCTTGACGACGCGGATGGCTTCATGTTGCTTCCAGCCAGTGTTTGCGTCCGCCGCCAGGACATTTCCGGACTTGAGGTTTTCCGATACCGCGAAAATACGCTCGATGTCGTCACTCGCCTTCGCCCCCACCTTCATCTGGAACTGGCGGAAACCTTGATCCTGGTAGCTTGCCAGCTTACTGGCCATGACGTCCGGCGTATCGCGGCTGATCACCTTGAACAGCGTGACGTTCTCGGTCAGCAAGCCGCCCAGCAAGTTGTAAACTGGCTGCTCGGTGGCTTTCCCCAGCAAGTCCCAGCAGGCCATGTCCATGGCCGATTTTGCATAGGGATGTCCCTTGAGCAGCTCATCCATACGCTGATTGATACGGCCGATCTGCAACGGGTCTTCACCAATGAGGCCTTGGGCGAGCTGAGCCAGCCCGGCGCGAGCGCCCGCTGCGAATGCAGGAAGGTAAGACGGGCCAAGGGGGCAGATCTCACCGACGCCGGTGAGGCCACTGTCGGTTTCGACCAGCACCACGGTGCTGTCGAACGCGGTGTAGGTCTGGGTCGACCAGCTGTAGGGTTCCCGCAGAGGGAGTGCAACCTGGTAGATCGAAATCTTGGAAATCTTCACGCGCCTTGCTCCTGCCTTTGGACCGATTTCGAACGAGGATAGTGGCTTTGCAAGGGCGGTAATTGTAGATTCAGGAAAATTCGTAGTAGATCTCAGCAGAGGCATCTGCATCATGCACGTCGATCAGTCCTACCTCGGGCCAACCCGGCCAGCCCCAGACGCCAAGCCCCCCCTGCGCGTGGGCATCGTCCCTTTGCCGGATTTCACGCTGATGTCGCTTTCCTGCTTCGTGGAATTCTTGAGGCTCTCTGCGGACGAGCGTGATTACAGCCGGCAGATCTACTGCGCATGGGATCTTCTGGCCGAAGATGCAAAACCCATCACGGCGAGTTGCGGGTTCCCGATGCTGCCAACCAAGCGCTTTGGCGATCCAGCCGATTACGACTACGTGGTCGTGCACGGCGGCATCCTGCACACCGCCAAGCCGATTCCGGACGCGACCATCGACTTCATCCAGCGAGCCATCAGCGCGGGAGTCCCTCTGATCGGCCTGTGCACCGGGCAATTTCTACTTGCCCGCATGGGGCTGCTCGAGGGCCGCCGCTGTGCCGTGCACTTCTCGATGGCCGATGCGTTGCGCCAGTTGCACCCAGGTGCGATCCCAGTGACCGATGAGCCGGTGGTGCGGGACGCGATCATCACCTGCCCGGGGGGGCTGGCGGCCATCAACCTGGCCATGCACCTGGTGACTGAACACTGCGGAAAAGTCAGGGCAGACAAGACCTTGCATTTCCTCATGGCCGACCGAGGTTACGACCAGATGCAGGTGGTCAGCGCTACCGACGACGAGATCGGGCTGAACTGCTCGGATCAGCGCGTGGTGAACGCAGTAGGCCTGATGCGCCAACGCATGCACGAGACCGGGTCGGTAACCAGCATCGCTTCTGCCGTGGGCGTGTCCGAGCGCGAACTGAGCCGGTTGTTTGACCTGCACCTGCATGTACCTCCAGCTGCCTACTGGCGGCAGATCCGCCTCAAGGCCGCACACTGGATGGTGTTGAACAGCACCCGCTCGATCACCCAGATCGCTCACGAATGCGGATTCACCGACAGTGCACACCTGATTCTATGGTTCAAACGCACCTACCAGACGACGCCCTCACGGCTACGAACGATCCGTAAACAGGTGGGCGGGCACTGAGCCGGTGACGTGCTTGCTGCCGATGCCTCAACACGACAGGCAGCGACACCAAACACGTCAGCGCATAACTTGTCACTGGCAACCATCCCTAAAACGACCTCTGACGTCCTGTTAGCGACAAATACAAAAAATTCTCATACTTCTAAGTCATTGATATTAAAAGACAAAATTTTCGCATAAATGTGCCGTCGTGCACGGCGCAGCGGCAGACTCACGCTGACCGCTATTGACCACCAACAAGACGCGTGCGATTTTGAATTGAAGCGACGGCATCAACTTTTACTATTTCAGGACTAACGTCAGAGTACTTGTGAATACTAAAGCCTTGCCACTCAAGCATCGTTCAGTTGTTGCAACATGCTGAGTCAATGGCTGTGGCATTTGCACGCCAATAAAAAATATAAAGCGAGGTTGTAGAACATGAACGACGCGAAAAAAACCTACGATTACATTATCGTGGGCGCGGGCTCGGCTGGCTGCGTGGTGGCTAATCGACTGTCGGCCAACCCCACTAATCGTGTGCTATTGATCGAAGCCGGCCCTAGCGATAACAACGTTATCATCAAGATGCCGGCAGCGATGGGGCTTCCCCTCGAAGCCACGCGGTACAACTGGATGTTTTCGTCGGAACCCGAGCCCGGCCTCAATGGCCGAGTCGATGTTCAGCACCGCGGAAAAGTGCTCGGCGGAAGTTCATCCATCAATGGCATGATCTTCAACCGCGGCAATCACCGTGACTATGATGCGTGGGCGCAAGCAGGGTTGGCGAAGTGGTCTTACGCCCATTGTTTGCCTTATTTCAAGCGCATGGAATGTTTCGAGGGTGGTGCCAACGAATACCGCGGCGGCAGCGGGCCTCTCAATGTCAAGCGCTGCGAGGCCAAAGGCCCGCTCTATGATGCGTTCATTCAGGCAGGCCAACAGTTCGGCTTGCCGCTTTCACGCGACCACAACGCCGCGCAACAAGACGGTGTGCATTATGTGCAAGCCACCATCAGGAAAGGCGTGCGGGAAAGCACCGCTGCGAGCTTTCTGAACCCTGCCGCCGACCGCCAGAACCTCACGGTGGTCACCAATGCCCTTGCCCAGAAGATCATCTTCAACGGCCGTCGGGCGATCGGGCTGCAGTACGCTGTGAATGACAAATCGTTCCAGGCTGAAGCCAACCGTGAGGTCATCCTGTGCGCAGGCGCCATCGGCTCTCCGCACTTGCTGATGCTTTCTGGCGTGGGCGACCGCCAGCAACTCGCCGAGCACGGTGTGAAGTCGGTTCATCATCTTCCAGGTGTCGGCCAGAATATGCTGGATCACTTGGGCGTGCCGATTCAATACACAACTAACCGCGATGTTTCGCCCGTTAAACAGCTTTCACCGGTGGGCCGAATTGTCACCGGTGCAAAGTGGGTACTGGCCAAGCGTGGGCTCGGCACCAGCAACTATTTTGAAGTCGGCTCTTTCATGCGCAGCCGCGACGGGCTCGATCGCCCGGACATTCAACAAGAGTTCTTCCCGATGATCGGCTTGTTCCACCAGGGCAAGTCGACAGCCACTGAAGGTTTTCAATACTTCACCAGCATTCTGCACCCCAAAAGCCGCGGCAGCGTGACATTGAAGTCGGCAGACCCGAAGGCGGCCCCAACCCTAAAGTTCAATTACCTGACCGATCCCTTCGACATCAAGACGCTCACCGACGGTGTTGAAATGACCCGGGAAATGGTCCGGCTGTCTGCCTGGGATGAACTGCGAAAAGGCGGCTTCGGCAAAGTCACTGAAATGAAAACCCGCGCAGAACTGGAAAACTGGGTCAGGGATAACTCCGGCAGCGGTTACCACCCCGTGGGGACCTGCATGATGGGCTTCGACGAGATGGCGGTGACGGATGAAAACGGCAAGGTCCATGGACTGGACGGCTTGCGCGTCATCGATGCTTCGATCATGCCGACCTTGACCACAGGCAACACCAACGCGCCAACCATCATGATCGCGGAGAAGTTGTCCGATGCCGTCCTGGGCCAGGCGCTCTCCCCGATCAACCTTCGCTGTGCGTAATGCCAGGCAGCCCATTGTACGTTTCAGGAGATCGAAGTAATGCAGCAGCCAATCCCCAGTACCATGCATGCCGTCTTGCTCACCGGGCATGGAGGGCTCGACAAGCTGGAGTATCGCACCGACGTCGCGACACCCGCGCCAAAAGACGGCGAAGTGCTCATTCGCGTCCTCGCAGCGGCGGTCAACAACACCGATGTGAATACGCGAATCGGCTGGTACTCAAAATCCGTCACTCAGGATACTGCCGCCAGCGCCAATGGCGATTTCACCCGCGATGCCGAAGATGCGTCCTGGTCTGGCACCCCGTTGAAGTTCCCGCTTATTCAGGGTGCAGACTGCTGCGGGATCATCGTCAATGTGGGTGAAGGTGTCGATCCTGCGCGGATCGGTGAGCGGGTGATCGTTCGGAACATGTTGCGAGGGCCAGTGAACGGTGCGCCGTTTGCCTGCTGGACGTACGGATCGGAGTGCAACGGTGCGTTCGCCCAATATACGGTTGCACCCTCGGTCGACACCTGGCCGGTACGTTCAGACTGGAGTGATATCGAACTGGCCTCGATTCCTTGCTCTTACTCCACCTCAGAACTACTGATGCAACGCGCCCAGGTGACGGGCAAGGACATTGTACTGATCACTGGTGCAAGCGGCGGCGTTGGCTCTGGCGCAGTACAGCTGGCCAAGTGCCGTGGTGCGAAAGTGATCGCCATCACCAGCGAAGACAAAAAGCAGGATGTGCTCGGGCTTGGCGCGGACGAGGTGGTGATTCGCGGAAGTGATCTGGTCAGGACGCTGGGCAAGGAGTCCGTCACCGTGGTGATCGACCTGGTAGGCGGCAGTGATTGGAGCCAGCTGCTCGATGTGCTGGTCAAAGGTGGCCGCTACGCCGTATCAGGCGCCATCGGCGGGCCATTGGTGCAGCTCGATCTGCGCACCGTCTACCTCAAGGACCTGACCTTGGTCGGCTGCACCTGGCAGGACGACGCGGTATTCCAGTCGCTGATCAACTACGTGGAATCCGGGAAGATCAAACCCTTGGTCAGCAAAGTGTATCCACTGAGCGAAATCGCCACGGCGCAAGAAACCTTCCTGTCCAAAAAGTACGCGGGAAAGATCGTCCTCACCCCGCCTAAGTGAATGACCGCACTCTTTTACCAGGCCCAGATCATGAAAATAAAAACCATTGAAGTCTACCAATATGACTTGCCCGTCAAGAATGGCCCCTACCGGATGGCGGGAAGTGATGTTTATGCACTGAGCGCCGCGCTGGTTAAAATGACCGCCGACGAGGGTGCGTGGGGTTGGGGCGAAACTTGCCCATTGGGGCCGGTTTATGCGGAATCCCACATCGACGGCGCGCTGGCCGCCTTGAAGGTATTGGCCAAGCAATTGATTGGCACTGAAGTGATGCCCAATGCCATTGCTCAGAAGATGGCACAGACACTGAACGGGCATCATTACGCAAAATCAGCGATTGATATTGCCTGTTATGACTTGCTGGGGAAAATACTCGGCGTGCCGGTCAGCACCCTGCTCGGTGGCGCCGTCACAGCGCACATCCCTTCTTATTACGCAGCGATCATTGCCTCACCCGAAGAAACCGCCCGAACCCTGGCGGAAAAGCAAAAGGCAGGCTATTCGAGGCTGCAGGTCAAAGTGGGCGGTCGAGCCATCGAAGAAGACATCGAAACGCTTCACAGGGTTTGGGAGAGGATCAAGGGCACGGACACCAGGCTTGCTGCGGACGCCAACCGGGGCTTGTTGCAACGCGACGCCATCCGCTTGAGCCAGGCGTGCAAGGATATTCCGTTCATTCTTGAGCAGCCCTGCGACTCTTTCGAAGAGCTCAAGGCGATTCGCCCACTCATTTGCCATGCCGTCTACATGGACGAAAGCAGTACCCACCTGGCCATTGCCATCGATGCGATCGCATCGGGCAGCATCGACGGCTTTGGCATGAAAGTGAGCCGCCTGGGCGGCCTGCGGGCGATGCAGGCGTTCCGAGATGCCTGTGCCGCGAAAAAAATCCCGCATACCTGCGATGATGCATGGGGTGGCGATATCGTCGCAGCGGCCTGCGTGCAAATGGCAGCCACGGTAGACCCGCGGCTGCTCGAAGGCACCTGGATCGCCGAACCTTACATCGACGGGCATTACGACCAGGAAAACCCCATTGTGGTCAAGGGAGGACGAATAACGGTGTCGAAAGCACCGGGTCTAGGCATCAACGTCAACGAGAAAATCCTGAAGGAACCGGTAATGGCATTCGATTGAAACTCGAGGCCTGTGCACACGTGGAAAAATAATAAACAAGCCATCTGTAGATCTAACTGCCCTCAGTGAAAAGCGAGGGCGCAGCGTGCAATGTGCTGCGCACTCGAACAATAAAATGACCGATAAGAAGAAATACCGGCGTTGCTTCAGGGCACACTATTTCTCGAGGAACAAGGCATGACCACCACTAAACCACATGTACATGACATTGAAATGATCGACGCTCAATCTGATGATGGGCGTGAAGTTACCCTGAAGCGCTCGCTTACCGTTACCGATCTTATCGTCTATGGCATGGTTTACATGCTCCCGATCGCGCCATTCGCACTGTACGGCATCATTGCGAATGCCTCGAACGGGATGGTCCCCTTAGTCTATGTGTTCAGCGTAGTGGCCATGATGTTTACCGCGCGCAGTTATCAGTTGATGAGCCGGGAGTTTCCCGTCGCCGGTTCTGCCTATGCCTATGCGACACAAGGCCTGGGCGAGTTCGTCGGTTTCTTCGCCGGGTGGGTGGTGTTCCTGGATTACATCCTGATCCCTGGGTTGCTGGCAGTCATCAGCGGCGCCGCCATGAACAACCTGTTCCCGGAAATCCCTCGCTGGGCCTGGATCATCGGTTTTGTCAGCCTGGGGACTGCGCTGAACCTCGTGGGTGTATCGGTGACGGCCAAGGTCAATAAATTCTTCCTGATCGGCATGCTGGCAGTACTGGCCACTTTCCTGATTGCCGGTTGCCATGCGCTGTATCAAGGCAAAGGCAGTGGCGCGTTGACCTTCGATACGTTCTTCAACAAAGACACCTTCACCTGGTCCGCCATTGGCGCCGGGGTGTTATTGGGTTCCTCGAACTTCCTGGGCTTCGATGCGATCACCACGCTGGGTGAAGAGGTAAAGAAGGAGCAGCGGCATCTGCTTGGTTTTGCCGGCATGGCGACCTTGATCATCATCGCGATACTCGCCGTTGCGCAGACCTGGGTCGCCAGTGACCTGGCGGCAGGTGCAGATATCAGATCAGCCGACACCGCGTTCTATGACATTGCCCGTTACGCAGGTGGCGACTGGTTGTTCGCGCTGACCTCGATCAGCACCGCCATTGCCTTTGGCGTGCCCTGCACCATCGTTTGCCAAATGGGCGTGACGCGCATCATCTATGCCATGGGCCGCGACAAGCAGCTGCCGTCGGTGCTTGGCCGGCTGAGCAAGAAAACACGCCAGCCTTGGGTCGCCAACCTGTTCGTCGCGGCTGTCACCTTGATCATTGCCCTGCTGTTCCAGGACCACCTGGAAGAAATTGCCCTGTTCCAGAACTTTGGCGCCCTCACCGCCTTCATGCTGGTGAACATCTCGGTCGTGGGGTACTTCTGGGGCCGCAAACGCACCGGTAACGTGCTGCAGCACCTGGCCATTCCTCTGGTCGCCCTGATCATCATCATTGCAATCATGTCCGCCATGCGCCCGATGACGCTGTGGATGGGCAGCTGCTGGCTGCTACTGGGCATTGTCTACTACCTGGTCATGCGTTTCGGCTTTGGTCGTAGTGCAGCCATCAAGGTCTGATCGCTGCCAGGTCAGAAGGCTCATGGCCAGGGTGATTGTCATGCGGGCCAAGACACAGCAACAAGCGCTCGCATGACGGATCAGCAACAAGTATTCCGTGATCTGCACAACCTTGATAGGGATCACTTGCTATCTCCATCGTCTGACGACTGCCACTCCCCCGTCACGGCGAACTCCGAACAGCTTCCAGTGTCCGGCTATTGGCGAAACGAGCAGCTGACTGCCGCATGCCTCAGACCATTACCTGTTCACTTTCAACTCTACTCCTCTGCATTCACAAAGGCTCTGACACCTCGCTGATCTTTGGCTGGTTGAATGCTTAGTGACGATGCTCGACCCCAGTTGATGATGAAGTAAAGGAAGCCCGCCAAGAGCAATCCAGCGATCCAGCTAACGTCTGCCCCAATCAGCTTCGCAAAGTAGCCCTCGAAGAACGAAAACTTCATGAATGGAACGGTTCCGATGATTGATACGCCATAAACGATCATGGTTTTCCCGTTCCAACGGCCATATCGACCTCGAGCATCGTAGAGATCGTCGATCCTGTAGCAACCTCGCTGAACTACGTAGTAATCCACAAGGTTGATCGCACTCCAAGGAATTAATAGGTAAAGCTGGCCTATCAGGATGTCGGCAAAGAACGTGTCGAAGTGATACTGCGTTTGGATAGCAATGACACAGGCAAGTACCGAGAGAACCGCCATGAGCAATGTCTTGGTGCCATGCCGCACATGCTGCAGTTTGGCAAATCCACTGAAAATAGTCGTGGTGGACATGTAGGCGCTGTAAAGACACAAGACGTTGTACTGAATTACTCCGAGCGCAACCACCAGTAGAGCGGCTTTCGCCCAAGGGCCAAACAGGGTGGCGATCGCAGTCCCTGGGTCGACGTCAAGAGCGGATGGCACCACAGCAGCCAGGGTTGCCCCCAACGCCATCATTCCCAGAGAGCCTAGTGCGCAGCCAAAATAAGTCGTCCAGAACGTATCCTTGGTGCGGACATCCGCTGGCAAATAACGGGAGTAATCTGCCACATAGGGGCCATATCCTAGTGTCCAGGATGCAGCTTGTGCGATCACCAGGTTGAACACCGGCATCGAGAAACCACCTGCATCCACATGGATTGCCTCGGCAGCGCTTGCTCGGATCAAAACCAGTACCAAGGCAGCGCCGAACACAACTGATGACAGCAAGGTCATCCAAGCCCCCATGCGATGAATGAGCTCATAGCCAACGACACCAATCAGGAACGTCAAGATGCCGATAATCAAGATTGCCTGGTTGTCCGAGACTGGGATCAGCGCCTTGAGCGGATCTCGCATCAAGACGCCGCTGGCCGCCATGAACAGCACTGCGGCAGTCACCATCACCAACAGTGGGATAGCCGCTCCGAATACGCCGAACTGGGCTCGGCTCTGGATCATTTGAGGCACCCCCAGATGCGGCCCTTGCGCCGAATGAGCTGCCATGAAGATGGTGCCCAACATGCAGCCAATCAGTAACCCTGCAAGCGTCCACATCAGGCTCAGCCCTGAGGCCACACCCAATGTACCGATCATCAATGCTGTCACCTGCAGGTTTGAACTGAACCACACAGTGAACAACCGTCGTGGCCGACCATAGCGCTCGTTGTGCGGTACGAATTCGATACTTCGCTTCTCGACTTTCATTTTATTGTCCTTATTTTCAGGCGAGCCTTTCCCCAGACAGGCAAGGCCTGGCCGTTCAGACAACCCCTTCAATGTGCCCCTTTCGGGGCAAGGTTACTTATTCAGAAAATGCTGGAACGCATCGAAACCGGGTTTTCCATCACGAGTCGTCACCCCATCAAACCAGGGCTTTACCTGTTCGGCGTTGGCTTTGAGCCAAGCAAACGCCGCGTCTTTTTGGAGAAACTCGTTCCAGGATTGGCACCATCAGGTGGCTTACCTGATCGCTTTTGAAGGACAGGTTTTGTGGTAGCCGGCCAGAGTTGGGACAACGTTGTTCGTACCCATTGGCTGTCATCACCGAAACGGTCGCTGCGCCTTCGCCTGGGCCGAATGCATCATCGCTTCCGGTTAGGTAGACCATGTCCAGCTGAAGGTTCATGGGATGTGGTTTCCAACCGAAGAACACTACCCACTCTTGCCTGCTCACGGCGCGCTTCACCGCCGTCAACATCCCCGCCTCACTCGACTCCATCAGAGTGAAACCTTTGAGACCAAACTGGTCGTTCTCGATCATTTTCGCGGTGATGCGGTTTGAGCCACTGCCAGGTTCGATGACGTAGATTTTGGAGTCGAGCTTGTCTTTGAATTTCGCGATGTCGCCGAAAGTACGTAGTCTTGCATCGAACGCGTAACGCGGTACAGCGAAGGTGGACTGTGCATCGGGCAATGCAGCGGGAGCGAGTACCTGGATCTGCTGTTTTTGGATATAGGGAGTAGCAACCGGTTGCATGGTTGGCTGCCAGTAACCCAGGAACGTATCCAGCTTTTTGTCAGCCAGGCCGGCGAGGATGATCTGCTGGGAAGCTGTTGTGAGCTTCACCTGATAACCCAGCGGCTCCATTGCGAGCTGAGCCATTGCGGAAGTCGCTACGGTATCCGACCAGTTGGTCGATCCCAGTTTCACCATCTTGCACTCGACGGGATTAGACGCCCAGCTGCCACCACTCGACAGGGCACACACTGCCCCTGCAAGGCCCAGTGCGATCCACGATGACGCACGTGAGCGCTTCTTCAGCCCTTGGAGATAGTTCATCATGGCGCCACCTCCGCTTTGACTTTCTCAAGGCCAGGCTGGCCATCCCATGTAGTCACCCCTGCTAACCAACCATCGAGCACCTGAGGATTCTGCTTCAACCAGGCCCTGGCAGCCGCCTCCGGCTCCATCTTGTCGTAAAGGATGGCGCCCATTATGTGGTTCTCCATATCCAGGGGTGAAGCTCAGGTTCTTGAGCAGTTGCCCAACGTTCGGACACTCTTCGGCGTAACCTTTTCGAGTACTGGTGTAGACCGTGGCATCGCCGAAATCAGGGCCGAAGTAGTCGTCGCCGCCAGTGAGGAACTTCATCTTGAAGCGGGTGTTCATCGGGTGCGGCTCCCAACCCAGATACAAGATCGCCTGATTGCGCCGCTGCGCGCGCTCAACCTGGGCCAGCATGCCCGACTCGCTGGACGCGACCACCGAGAACCCGGCGTCCTTCAGGCCGAAAGCGTTATCGCCAATGGCCTTGAGTACCGCATTGTTGCCGCCGTCACCGGGTTCAAGGCCATAGATCTTGCCACCCAGCTCGTTCTTGAATTTCGGGATGTCGGCAAAGTCCTTCAGCCCTTGATCCCATAAGGTCTGCGGAACTGCCAACGTATACTTGGCATGCTGCAGATTGACTCGAACGATATCGATTGCACCTGCATCACGATGGGGTTTGAGATCAGGTTCCATGGTTGGCAGCCAAGTGCCCAAGAACACATCCATGCTCTTGCCGTCAGCCAGAGCCTTGAAGGTCAGCGGCACGCCGACCAACGTGGATTTGGTTTGATAGCCGAGACTCTTCAGCAGTGTGGTGGCGATGGCGGTGGTGGTTTGAATGTCAGTCCAGCCGGGATCAGACATCCGCACCAAGCGGCACTGAGATGGCTCAGCTGCATAGGTATTCACGGAAAGGGCCAAGACGGAGCAGAACATAACGCGCAGTGCATTTTTCATGACGCAAATCCTCTCTGTAGCAGCTATGGGAAGCGGCAGTTTTTTGTTATTCAGAGGCAACGCAGTCTTGTTGTTCTATGGGTGCAGCAACAGATATTTCAGCGACGAATGCCAATCACACGACCGCAATAGCCGGGACGCGGCAGTGATCGATGAGATTCGTAAATCGCGCTGATTTTCGCTTCTACAGACGTGGCGAATTTAGCCGCACGCCCAGCCTCACTGGCGATGTTCATGAGCATCTGCTCACTGGCAGCCAAGAGTTCTCCGTCCTTGGGACGATACAAGTGATGGACAATGTGCAGCCGCTTACTGTCATGGTCGATCACCTGGGTAAATACTTGCACCTCCTCCCCTAGCCGGGTTTCGCTCAGGTAGTTGATATGGGCCTCCAGCGTGTACAGCGTGTGGCCGTAAATGGCCCGGCCGTCGGCGTCGAGGCCGATGTGATCCATCAGCGCATCGGTGGCATGGCTGAACAGCAGGAAGTAGAAGGCATCGCGCAGGTGCCCGTTGTAATCGATCCAGTCTTCGCCAATGGTGGCCTGGTGAATCAGCAGCAGGTTGTTCACGAGTAAATCCTTCCAGAAGTCATGGGCGCATTTCAGAGATCGAGAACGAGGCTTTCTGAAAGCGACCGGGAAACGCAGATCATCATCACATCGTTCTTCTTGCGTTCGGCTGCTGTCAGCACGCTGTCGCGATGGTCGGGGATACCCTCCAGGACGCAAATTTCGCACGAGGCGCATGTCCCCTCCCGGCAAGAGCTCTCGACGCGAAGGCCGTTCGCCTCCAGTACCTGAAGAATGCTTTTGTCTGCCGGCACTTCGAACGACTTGCCGCTCTTGGCCAGTTCTACAGTGAAGGCTTTATCTGCCCCCGAGTTTTTCGGCTCCTTCGGCGTAAACCACTCGAAATGCACCTGCTCATCGGGGTAGCCACTTGCGGCTGCTTCTACGGCAAGCATTAGTGGCGTAGGCCCGCAGGTATAGAAGTGAACATCTGGCGGCTGTTGACCGATCGCACCAGCGATATCGAACAAACCACCCGCCTCATCGTCAGCATGCAAGGTGACCCGATCACCAAAAGCACGAAGCTCCTCCAGGAACGCCGCACGCTGACGATTACGTACAAGATAAAAGAGGTGCCAAGGACGCTTGTTGGCTTCGCACCACTGGATCATCGACCACACCGGTGTGATGCCAATTCCGCCTGCGAAGAAAACGAAACCGGACGCGTCTTCTTCCAATGGGAAATGGTTACGCGGTGGACTGATCTTCAGCGTGTCTCCCACGCGAAGCGATTGATGCACATGCCGGGAGCCGCCGCGACTGATGGGCGAAAGGCCAACCCCAACGCAATAACGGTGGTTCTCTCGTGAGTCGTTACACAGGGAATACTGGCGCACGATATCGCCGGGCAAATGCAGTTCGATATGGGCGCCGGGTTTGAAGGACGGCAGCGCGTTACCCGAAGGAGAGCGCAGCTCTATGACCATGATGCCTTTGGCTTCGGCGATCAGGTCGGTTATCTGTAGGGTCAATACGTCATCAGGCATGGCAAACCTCACGCAACGGCAAACTGGCCCGAGACGGTAAGCGCCTCGGGCCCAAACTCAACGGCGCCGCAGTGGCGCGGTTGCCTTCAACATGTGAGTGATCAGTTCATCCCGAGTTGTCGCGAGAGAAGCCCAACTGTTGGCCCCGGCTTCGTGATTAACGCCCTCCACGAGCATGGTGGCCGTTTCTGCATCAAGACGTGGGTCACCCAGGTCATCCCACCAGCCGTTGAAGCTATCGGTATATTTCTGGCAGAAGGAACTGAGGCCTTCCGATCCACCGCCCAGGTGGAACAGCATGGTTGGCCCCATTGCAGCCCAACGTAGACCTGGGCCCGCCCATACGGCCTTGTCGACATCTTCCACGCTGGCGACACCGCTCTTGACCAGGTGAATGGCCTCTCGCCACAGCGCAGCCTGCAGGCGGTTTGCAACGTGTCCCTTCACTTCACGGTTGACCCGGATGGTCACCTTGCCGACTAGGTCATAGAAGCGCTCAGCCTTCTCGACGACACCGGCAGCGGTCTTGTCGTTGCCCATGACCTCCACCAGCGGAATGAGGTGCGGCGGGTTGAAGGGGTGGCCGAGAATGAAGTGCGACGGATTCTTCCAACCCGCCTGCATCTCGCCCAGGCGCAGGCCGGACGCGGACGACGCCACGATGGCACCTGGCTTGAGCGCCGCCTCCAACTTAGCGAAAAGGTCGTGCTTGATCGCAATCCGCTCCGGCACGCTTTCCTGCACGAAATCGGCGTGTTGCACTGCGCTGGCAACATCATCGTGGAAACTCAGTTGACCCGGCTCTGCGCTGGTCAAGCCCAGCTCGCGCAGTGTCGGCCAAGCATTGTCGATGTAGCTACGAACATCAGCTTCCATGGTCGGCGACGGATCATAGACGGCGACGTTACGCCCGGACGCCAAGAACAGTGCGGCCCAACTAGCACCGATGACACCAGCGCCGATCACCGCGACATTTTGAAATTCACTCATCAGAAAAACCTCGGTTGTAAAGGGGAAGCACTGGTCAGGCCGCCATCAACCACAAAGCACTGTCCGGTAATGAATCGCGCCGCATCGGATGCCAACCACACCACCGTTTCGGCGATGTCGTCAGGTTGTCCAAACCGGCCTGCTGGGTGACGAGCCAAAGCATCCGCTTTGGCCTTGTCAGGGTTGTCCGCCATGGCAAAGGCGTCTTCGGCCATCGCAGTCATGATCCAGCCGGGGCATATGGCGTTGCAACGCACTCGGGGCCCGTGATCCACCGCAATCGAGCGGGTAAGCCCGTGTACGAACGCTTTGGACGCGTTGTAGATCGCCATGGACGGGTCAGCTGTTTGTCCTGAAATAGAGCCCAGGTTGATGATCGAACCGCCGCTCTGAACCATCCCTGGCAGAACTGCACGGCAAAGGTTGAAAGTCCCGCGGGCGTTGATGCCCATCACCTCATCCCAATCGGCATCAGTGCTTTCCAGAACAGTTTTTTCGATCTGCACGCCGGCGTTGTTGACCAGGATGCTCACTCGACCAAAGCGCTGCTCAGCACGCTCTACGATGTATCGAGCGTCTTCGGGTTTGGAGACGTCGGCCTGCACCCACTCGACCGATGCATCAAAGTGTCTTGGCCTTACTCCACGCCCACACGTCACGACCTGGCGCCCTTGCGCTAAAAATTTTTCCACGATGGCGAAGCCAATGCCTCGGCTACCACCCGTCACGATTACTGCGGATCTGTCCATGCTGATCACCCGTGAGCAAGCATGACGTGACGAACACTGGTGTAGGCATCCAGCGCAAACACCGACATGTCGCAACCGTGGCCCGAGCCCTTCATGGCCGCCCAAGGCATTTCTGGCGTTGCAACACCATGCGTGTTAACCCACGTGAAGCCATAACGCAGGCGGCTACTGGCTTCCATTGCACGCCCACTGTCACGCGTCCACAGGGACGAGGCCAGGCCATAACGGGTAGCGTTGGCGATCGCGACGGGGTCTTGATCCGGGGTGAACCGAGATACCGATATCACCGGCCCGAACATTTCCTGGGTTGCGATTTCAGCATGATGGTCGACATCAGCAACCACGGTTGGGCTGTAGAAGAAGCCACCGCCAGGTTCGACCGTTCCTCCTGTTACTACCTCAGCGTAAGCCCGAGCGCGGTCTACGAACCCGGCTACCCGTTGGCGGTGCACTTCGGTCACGAGCGGCCCCATCTCTGTTCCGTTAGCCCTTGGCGCACCAACTTTGATCGATGTCGCAGCTTCGGCCAAGGCACTGACGACGCGGTCATAGATCTTGCTGGCGACCAGCACCCTGCAAGGCTGTGCACAGTCCTGACCCGCATTGAAAAATGCCGTGGCGCGCAGGGTCGCGACCAGCTTATCGACGTCGGCATCCTCATAAACGATTACGGGCGCCTTGCCGCCGAGTTCGACGTGAACCTGACGCATCTGCTGTGCAGCCGCTCGCATGGCCGCACTTCCTGTTGCCGGCGAACCGGTGATGCTTACGGCTTCGATACCTTCAGCATTGATCAGACGAGCCCCGGTCGAAGTGCCAATCCCGTGCACGATGTTGATGACACCCTTGGGTACCACATCCGCCAGTAATTGCCCCAGGCGCAGCGTCGATAGCGGTGTGACCTCCGAGGGCTTTAGTACCACGGTGCAGCCTGCTGCCAACGGCGCCGCCAACTTCCAAGCCGCCATCATGAGCGGATAGTTCCACGGTGCGATAGCCGCCACTGGGCCGATCGGGTCGCGACGAATCAGGCTTGTGTGACCAGGAACGTACTCTCCGGCAGCCACACCAGCCATGGTGCGGGCGGCTCCTGCAAAGAACCGAAAGGTATCGAGGGTCATCGGCATTTCGTCGTCGAGCGCCGATGGCCATGGTTTGCCGACGTTCTGACTCTCCAAGGAGGCCAGTTCTTCAGCGTTCTGCTCGATCACGCCTGCAATGTCCTGCAAGAGAGCAGCACGCTGCGTCGGGGTAGTTTTCGAATAGGACTCGAACGCTTCATGCGCGCTACGCACGGCGCCATCCAACTGAGCATCATCCACCTGGCGAACACTGACGATCTCCTCGCCCGTGGCCGGGTCGATGACAGCCAGCGGCGCAGCGGCGCCTTCAACGAGCTCGCCGTTGATCAACATTTTGATATGCATGGCGTATCCCCAATCACGAATCACAAGGTGATCTTGTCGCGACCTTTCAATCCGAGGCGCGCTCGAGCCTCTTCAGGCGTGGCCACCTTGAGCCCGAGGTTTTCGACGATCGAACGGATCTTCAGCACTTGCTCGGCATTGCTTTTGGCCTTCTCACCCGCACCGATGAAGAGGCTATCTTCCAGACCTACTCGCACGTTGCCGCCGAGCATTGCAGCCTGGGTGGCAAAGTTCATCTGGTTCTTGCCAGCTGCCAATACCGACCATTCGTAATCCTTGCCGAACAGCTTCTGCGCCACCGTGTGCATGTGCATCAGGTTGTCCAGGTCGGCGCCAACGCCACCGAGCACACCGAACACAATCTGGATGAGGAACGGTGGCTTGACCCAGCCCTGATCGATCACCCACGCCAGGTTGTACAGGTGGCCCAAGTCGTAGCATTCAAACTCGAATCGGGTGCCATGGCCCTCGCCCAGTTCTTTGACGATGTATTCGATGTCGGCGAAGGTGTTGCGGAAGATAAAATCGCGGGTGCTGTCGAGGAAGGCCGGCTCCCAGTCATGCTTCCAGTTGGAGTACTTGGCCTTCATCGGGAAGATGCCGAAGTTCATCGAGCCCACGTTCAGCGAAGCCATCTCCGGGCTGACCGCCAGGGCAGCTCGCAGGCGCTCCTCACGGGTCATGCCCAGGCCGCCACCGGTCGACACGTTGAGCACAGCATCGCTCTGACGGTGGATCTGTCCCATGAAGTCTTGGAACAGCTCAGGGCGAGGATCCGGCTTGCCGGTCTCGGGGTTGCGGGCATGCAGGTGGATAATCGAGGCGCCAGCGTTGGCGGCTTCAATGGACGAATCGGCAATTTCCTGCGGGGTAATTGGCAGGTATTCCGACATGGTAGGGGTGTGCACGCCACCGGTAGTGGCACAGGTAATGATCACGGATTTTGGCATGGCAAGGCTCACAATTTCATTTGTTGTACTTGGGCGGTCAGGCCACCATCGAGAATCCACAACTGGCCGCTGGCGTAGCGGGCCTCATCACTGGCCAGCCAGTAAACGAGGTTGGCGACATCGGCCGGAGTGCCGTAGCGCCGGGTGGGGTGCACATCGCGCACTGCGCTTTCCAGACTGGCGATGTCGCCGTGGTCCTGGAAGAAACTGCGCAACATCGGCGTGTCGATGTAGCCGGGGCACACCGCATTGACGCGGATGCCCTCGGGGCCGTGGTCACAGGCCATGGCACGGGTCAGTGCATGCACCGCGCCTTTGCTGGCGCAGTACGCCGCAAGCCCCGGGTCGGCAATGAAGCCGTCGTAGGAGCCGAAGTTGATCACGCTGGCCCCGCTGCTTTCGCGCATCAGTGCCAAGGCGTGCTTGCTGACCAGGAAGGTGCCGGTGACATTGACCGCGAACACCCGATTCCACACGTCCAAGGTGGTGTGTTCAATGGTGTGTTCCACCTCGATGCCGGCGGCGTTGACCAGCACGTCGAGCCGCCCATGGGCTTGCGTCACCTGCTGCATCGCCGTTTTCACCTGCGCCTCGTCGGCAACATTCAACTGCACCGCAGTCGCACCCAGCACTGGATGCTGCTGGGACAGATCAGCGGCATAAACCACCGCCCCTTCTTTGAGCAGGCGCTCGCACACCGCCCTGCCGATGCCCCCGGTGGCACCGGTTACCAGCGCCACCTTGTCGCTCAGGCCACCGCTCATGACTTCACACAGCGCGCATAGGCGTCCAGTACCAAGCCGTGGAAGTGATGCAAGGCATGCTCGGATTTACCCGACCCATTCGGGTCGGTGACGATCCGGCCTTGGTCGAAGGCCGGGGTCTGCATGCCACGCTGCACGTTCTCGACCAGTGAGATGTCTTCAACCTGCAGCACTTCATCCAGGTAGCGGATGGCCTCTTTTTCCATGTCGTCCGGCTCGGGCGTTTCGAGGAAGAAGTCGTAGGTCTCAAAGGTGAGATCGGGGCCCATGGGCACGATGTTCAGGACGATCATCGAGCTGCGGCCCGGGTAGCGCATCAGGCAGGTGTTGGGCCACAGCCACCAGACCGCGTGGGTACGTACGCTGGCCTTGGACACGTCGTACGCCGAGTTCTGACCATTGCCTGCTTCAGCCATGTGACTGGAATAGATGCCGTGGGTCTGCACCTTGTAAGTGTCCATGTCGACCAGAGTGCAGAAGTCCTTGTGTGCGGTCGGACAGTGGTAGCACTCGAGGAAGTTGTCGACCACGTTCTTCCAGTTGGACTTGATCTTGTAGGTCAGCCGGTGGCCAAAGGTGAGCTTCTCGATGTCCGGTGCCCAGTGCAGGATCTCCTTGGCCAGATCGCCGGACTGCTCGTGCAGCGGGGCAGCCTGGGGATCAAGGTTGACGTAGACGAAGCCACAGAATTCTTCGACCTGCACCGGGGTCAGGTGGATCTCTTCCTTGTTGAACTCCTTGAGCCCGCCTACGTGCGGTGCAGCGACCAGGCTGCCGTTGAGACCGTAGCACCATGAGTGATACGGGCAGACGATGCGGCGCGTCTTGCCTTCACCTTGCAGCACCGGATGGGCGCGATGCTTGCAGACGTTGTAGAACGCGCGCAGTGTGCCATCCTGATCGCGAACCACGGCAATAGGGTGACCAGCAATGTCTACGGTGGTGTAACTACCCGGCTCGCGCACCTTCTCGACGTGGCAGACCCACTGCCACGACTTGGCAAGGATTGCCTGTTGATCGAGGCGGAACCACTCAGGTTCGACATAGGCGTCAGCGCGCAACGACTGAGAGACAAGTGGGTCGGGATCATAGCCCTGTTTGATCGATTCGAACTGGCGAGGATGCAGCAACTCAGACATGTCAACGGCCCTTTTATTATCACGGGCATGAAGTTTTACCCGTTCTGTGGCGCTGATAGTGGTCTGGTTGAAAAGCAGAAAATGTTCATAATTCGCCGATTTATTCGCTTATTTCGTCGGCGTCGTTTTTAGATAAGTGCGTGCAATGAACGACGCCTTATCGATCTTTACCGCCCTGGTGCATTGGCCAAGCTCGATAGTTGAATGGCACGCGCCCCTCCTGCCTGTCCTGGCGAGGGGTTAACCCGAAACGTTCTCGATAGATTTTGCAGAAGTGGGATTGGTTGGGAAAACCCGAAGCCACACCCACCTTGGTCAGCGCCATGCTGGTCTGGGTGACCAGACCGCGCGCACGATCCAGCCGGATATCGCGGTAGTAAAGTGCAGGCGTTTTATGGGTCACATCGCGGAACAAGCGGTCGAGCTGTCGCTGTGAGATTCCCACCCGTTCGCTGATCTCCGGAATGCTGATGACTTCTTCCAGGTGGGTCTCCATCAGCTTGATCGCATGCATCACCGCTGGCGCTATGGTGTGCCCCAAGGGCTGATGGTCTTGCGGATTCTGCTGAGTACTGCCTGGCCGAAACTGTTGATGAAAGACATAGCGGGCAGCTTCGTTGGAGACGGTCTCACCCTGCATGTTGCGGATAAGTTGCAGGGCGGTGTCGGTCGCTGCTGAGCCACCACAGCAGGTGAAACGATTGTCGTCGAATACATACAAGTCCTCGACGATTCTCACGTCAGGGTAAAGCTCGATGAGCGCATCAATGTGCTCGTAATGTCCCGTCGCACGACGTCCTGAGAGCAAACCGGCCTCTGCAAGCAAGAATGTGCCAGTGTCGAGTGCACCAAGCATGCACCCTTTGCTCGCCCATGCCCTGAGCAGGTTCTGCAAGCGAGGGCTGTGAAATTTTTCAGGCGTCCAACTGCAGGACACCACCACCAGGTCCCAACTTTCGGTTCGCACCTTCGCCAGGGACTGCGTAAACAAGTCCATGCCATTTGAAGCTCGGATGCCACCGCCACCGAGTGAGGCGAACTCCCAGTGGAAATGAGTCTCTCCGCTGAGGTAGTTGGCTGCCCTGAAAGGATCGACAAATGCAGAGGTCGCAGCAGCATTGAAGTAGGGGAAAACGATGACCAGGAACTTGAACACGCGAGCCTCGGATCCAGTTTCAGAATCTACATCATACGATACGTCGGATCCGGGAGCGCCTGAAGATCGGGGAGTGGATCTGCACAGAGCCAATGAAAGTCGGCCATGCAACGACAGCTGCCGTTAATGATAAACGCCTCCACTCCTACGCAGCCCCACCTTGCTTACGACCGCCCGCCTTCGAGGTACACTGGAGTCCAGTGTGTACCACCTCGACAATTGTCAGGAATCGCCATTCTCTATCGCGCTTACTGCTGGGGGTATGCGGGTATCTTTGAGGGTACATTTATGGTTTTTCGAACCTTGATCGCCGCCCTAGAGCCATGTCCAAATGTTCTATGGGGCCCCTGACAGTCTCTGATCGAGTTCCCTCAGGATCCACAGAGCAGACGGGTAGGACGCCGACGGCGAAGTTACCGGCCTGTACTTGCAGGTATGGACCTCGCTCAAACCGCACCAACGCACAGCCTCGAATACATCGATACTCCGGGCCGAATGGCCAAGGGTGGACAGTGCACAACTGTCCCCGCGATAGCACAACTCCATCAGCGACGGGCTTTCTTCTCGGCCTCGGCCAATTGCTGGTTGATCTGGCGCGCTTGTTCTTCCAGTTCCTTGATAGAGGTGGGGGTAATAACTTTGTCCACTGCATCGGTATCCCGGTCTGGTCGCTCGAGCACCGGGTCTGGCGCCCGATCGCCTTGCTGCGCCTCTTCAGAAGAAAGTGGTCGTGGGACTTTGTCGCCAGTCTTGCCATCGTCAATTTTCATGGGCTGCTCCTCCCGGTGCAATGTGTTCTCAAAGGAGCCCCACGGCAGCAAAAAGGTTCGATTCGGTTGCTTCAGCGCAGATACCGCTCAAGCGCCAGCGCGTTACCCAGAGCGGCACCAGAGGCCGTGTTGTCGAAGATGCACCAGGTAACCGCACCTGCAGCGTGGCTGCGCTGCAACCGCTCAGCCAACTGTCGCAGGCACTGCTGCGAATACTCGCTGTGGTAAATCTGCGGTTCGCCGTGCAGGCGCCAATAAACCAATCCGGGCCAGCCAGCGGGTTGCGCATCGGCAGCGAAACGTGAAGGGCTCGCCGCCACCTGAGCTATACGCAAGTCGGTCAGCATCGACTGCGCGGCTTGCCAACTGGCGTGCCTGGGTTCCACCGCCACCAACCCGGCATGACGTTGGCGCAGGGCTTCAAAGAAACGCTGGTCGCGGCGGGCATCATGGGCCAGCGACGGCGGAAGTTGCACGAGCAAGCAGCCCAGGCGGTCACCCAATTGCTGGCATTGGCCAAGAAAGGCATCCAGCGCAATCTCACAGTTTTCCAAACGCAGCTCGTGAGTGAGGAGCCTGGGCAGCTTGACGGAGAAGCGAAAATGCTCCGGTACCGAGCGAGCCCAACGGGCATAGGTTGCAGGCAGGTGCGCCCGGTAGAACGAGCTGTTGATCTCCACGGCATCAAGCCGCACGGCATAGCGCTGCAAGTGACTGCCAGGCTGCAGGAACTCATTGGCATACTGGCGGGACAAGCTCCAGCCCGCGCAACCCAGGTAGATCATCATGGCACTCCAAATCACGCCGTTGCTGCAATGGAGTTGACAGGGCCGGCCGTCGTTCCACGGGTGCAATCGACCGGGTGCGGTGGCATCAGCAACTCCCTGCTACCGGTCGCCCGTCCGTCGGTCGCATCGCACCGCACACTCCGCCACTGGCCGAACACTAGGCGAACACCGCAAACAGGAGATTCATCATGAAGAGAATGAAGGCTCATACATGGCTACTGGCGCTGTGCCTGAGTGCAAGCGCACCCATCGTGCTGGCGGCAACCAACATGAACGATCAGCGCGTCCCTGGCACACAAACGCAAGACGATGGCCAGATGAACGGCGGCGCCAGCGGATCCGGTACACCGGGTGATGGCATGGGAACCGGGTCAGGCGGCGGTACGGGTAGCAATGGCACCGACAGTACGGGAGGTGACGGCACTACCAGCGGTTCGGGCAATGGCTCCGGAATGGGCGGATCGGGAAGTAGCGGCACGGGGACTGGCACGGGCACAGGCACCGGTTCGGGCTCTGGTACAGGTAGTGGAACCGGCGGTTCGGGCGGCGCAGGCGGCGGTGGTTCGAGCGGCGGTGGATCTGGGGGATGATTGCAGAACTGGCGATCCCTGTGGGGGCGGCGGTGCGCTGCGCCCCTATGGGGACAGCTGTCGTAAGCGGGAATGCCTACTCACTCGCCACGCGCCATGATGGGCTGCGCAGTGAGGCCATGTACCACGATACTGAGCGCAACGACCGACAGCACCATACTGACTGTCTGCGCAGCCGCGTGGGTCGCCAGGCCGTGATTCAGCGCGTAGAAAAGGTAGTAGAAGCTCCCTATACCCCGAATACCGAACCATCCGAGCAGCACTCGCTGCCTGAAGCTGGCCAGCCTCCTGCCTGGGATACACATGACCGCGACTGGGCGAATAGCCATGAATAGCAGGCCAGCAACGATCACGGCTCGAGTGTCCCAATGTTCCAGAAGCACCACGCCCAGTAGCGTCACGAGAAAAACCTCCAACGCACGCTCCACCAGGCTGCCAAAAGCGAGCATGTCACCGAGCATGATGCCGGCAGCCACCTGGGTTTCCGGCAGACGATCAACATCCCCTTTGACCGCATGCTCCGGTGCAACATGCTGATGGCCCACCACGGGTAGAACAAGATGCTCCGCAGGCTCGCTGGCGTCGCCGGAGGTATTGACCTCCGCTTGGCGCAACCCTAACCCTGCAGCGAAAACGGCGAGGAAGCCGTAACCCTGGATCATTTCGGCGACGACATAGGCCATGGCGATCAAGGCCAATGCCAGGTAGTCATTGGGCGAAACCGTGCTGTCCTCGTGCTGAATTCGCAGATAGAGGGTCAGCTTACCTAGCCCGCGCCCCATCCAGTAGCCGCTCAGCAAGCCAGCACTCACCGCCCATAACACATCCCTCATCAGCCATCCGCTGAACCACTCGACTGACGCCGTATCCTGCATCAGCAGCAGCCCAAGTATGACGAACGGGAACGCCACGCCATCGTTCAAGCCTGCTTCTCCCGACAGGCTGAATCTTACGGGATCATAGTCCTGCGCATGGACAACCTGTACCAGGGTCGCCAGCACCGGATCGGTGGGTGCCAGAATGGCGCCGATGAGTACTGAAACGCCCCAGTCGAGGCCGAAACCGTAGTGCAGCAGCGCACTGACGCCCGCGATGCACATCAGCATGACGGGGCCGGCCAGGAAAAAAGCCGGCCACCACCGCCGGCTCAGCAGCGATCGCCGGAGCTTGAGCCCGCTGAAGAACAGGGAAAACAGTACCGCAACTTCAGTGAGGTGCTCCATCCAGCTGCTCGCCTTGGCGATATCGAGATGCAGCAAGCCAATGCCGGAGGATCCCAACGCGATTCCAAGCCCGAGGCAAACCACTGAAGTCGTTAGTGGAAGCCAGCGCAGATACGAGGAAGAGAGCGCGAGCAGCAGCAATACTGCCCCGAGCATGGCGAACCAGACGATGAAGGTCATCTGCGTAACATTGACTGAATGGGATGGTAGTCAGCGCCTGCTATGGCTCTGTGAAATCCACGGTCGGCAAGACGACGCAGGTCCCGCCATTCGCGCCAGTCAATGAGCTGCAAGCGATCCATCTCGTCGACCTGGCGGAGCAATTCTTCGTAATGGCTGCTTGGGCAATCGCGCCTGCGCTCGACATCGTCATACAGCAGAAACCATCGATTCACCGCAGCCAGTCGGCGCTGTTCCTGGTCAATCTGCTGAGTGATCGCATTCATGTCGCCAGCCTCGCACGCTTTGACTGTCGAGCTCAGAGACGCGGCAAGGTTCACCTGGAACAGGTCAGCGGCCATTGCGGCCTGGACAGCTTCGCAGTAGAAATTGAGCGGCCGCAGTAGTGTTACGTTATTACATCATTTACCATGCGCGCCCCGCCTGATGAAATTTTCTACATCAGAATTCAGTTGCCAGGCCTGATGGCAAGACAGGCCACGTTCACGAAAGGATTTCCATGCCGTTTGTCATGAAGCCCACCTTGAAACTGCTCGCAGCGTTTGTTTTAGCCACGAGTGCAGTCTGCGCAGCACATGCCGCAGAAGCGGATCGTGTATTCGACGTCGTCGCCCCGTTTGAGATCGTCGGCCTCGATCCGTCCGTGAGCGGTTTCATCTTCCAGCGCATGCAGATCACCGAGACGTTGCTGGAGGCCGATGCGAAGGGCCAACCACTACCCGCGCTGGCCGAAAAATGGCACGTTTCCGATGAGGGTAAAACCTGGCGCCTGTCCATCCGCCAAGGCGTCAAGTTCCATGACGGCAGCGACCTCGACGCCGCCGTCGCCGCCCATGCACTCAATGTCGCCCGCACTAAACCGGGCATGCTGCGCAACGCCAATATAGAATCGATCAGCGCGCAGGGACGCGACGTCGTGATCCGTCTGCAGCAGCCTTTCGCGCCGCTGGCTGCGCTACTGGCCCACTCGTCGACCAGCATCCTCGCTGCCAGCGCCTACGACGCCAACGATAATGTGCTCAAGGTCATCGGCACCGGGCCGTACCAGACAACCTTGGTGGAGCCGCCTCAGCGCTTGGCTGCAGAACGCTTCGAAGATTACTGGGGTGCCAAACCAACCATCCAGCGAACCACTTACCTGGGCGCAGGGCGTGGCGAAACCCGCACCCTGATGGCCGAAAGTGGCGGCGCCGAACTGGTCTTCCAGCTCGACCCACCCAGCATCGCCCGCCTTTCCCGCGCCGACAAAGTGCAGGTGCTGATGGGGCCGGTTCCGCGGGTGGTGATGCTGGCCATCAACTCGGCCGACGGCAGTACCGCTGATGTGGAGGTTCGCAAGGCGCTGAGCCTGGCCATCCAGCGTGAAGGCATCGCCGCTGCGGTGCTGCGTGCGCCTGGCACCGGCGCGACGCAGATGTTCGCCGACAACGTCGCCGCCTGGCACGACCCCGGCCTTTCCCCTCTGCAGTACGATCCGCAAGCGGCCCGTCAACTGCTCGAGGCCCAGGGCTGGGTAGCCGGCAGCGATGGTATCCGGGAGAAGAACGGCAAGCGCCTTCAATTCAAACTGCAGACTTTCAGCGACCGCCCCGAGCTGCCCTTGATCGCCACGGCGCTGCAAGCGCAAATGCGCGAGGTTGGCATCGCCGTCGACGTTGCCGTCGAAAATGCCAGCGCCATTCCCGCCGCCTACCAGGACGGCAGCCTGCAAATGGCCTTGTTCTCACGCAACTACGCCCTGGTGCCCGACCCGTTGGTGACCCTGTACGGTGACTTTGCCCATGGTGGTGCCGAATGGGGCCCTCTGGGGTGGCACAATGCCCAGTTCGACCAGGCGCTGACTGCACTGTTGTCGAGCTCCCAGCCCACCGAGCAGCAGCCCCTGCGCAATCAGATGCTGACGCAGATCCACAACGATCTGCCGATCATCCCCATCGCCTGGTATCGCCAGTCCATTGCCGTGTCGAAGCAGATAGAAGGCGCCGCCATCGACCCGTTCGAACGTACCTTCGGCCTCAGCGATATGCGGTGGTCCGAATGATCCGGGTGCTAGGTTCGCGCCTGCTGCAGGCGCTGATGGTGGCCGTGCTGGTCGGCGCGCTCACCTTCCTGTTGATGAGTTTGCTGCCTGGCGACGCCGCCTATCGCATCGCCGTCGGGCGCTATGGCTACGACATGGTCAACGGCGCCGCCGCCGAAGCGGTCCGCGCCGAGCTCAACCTGGACCAGCCGCTGCTGTGGCGATTCACCGCCTGGATGGGCGACCTGCTCAGCCTCGACCTGGGCAAGTCACTGGTATCAGGTACGCCCGTCATCGATGTGGTGTTGCATGAACTGGGTAGCTCGGTGAAGCTCGCGCTTGGCGCGGTTGTGCTGTCGTTCCTGATCGGCCCGCCTCTGGGCGTGCTGGCTGGGCTCAATCCCGGCGGTTTGATCGACCGCGGGCTGCTGCTGATCAGTACCGCGACACGGGCCATTCCGCACTTCGTACTGGGCGTCATCCTGGTCCTGATCTTTGCAGTGTGGCTGGCCATTCTACCGTCGGCAGGCCATGGCGGTTGGACCCACACCGTGCTGCCCTCACTCACCCTCGCCCTGGGCCTGGCGGCTGTTTCCAGCCAAGTCGCCCGGGACGCGACGGTCAAGGTCGCCAGCTCGCCGTATTACGCCTTCGGCCGCCTCAAAGGGCTGGACGGCTTCACGGTGTTCCGCCGCCACGGTCTGCGCAACATCGCGGTACCCGTGGTGACCTACCTGGGCGTGCAACTGGTGTACCTGATCGAAGGTGTGGTGGTGGTCGAAACGCTGTTCGCCTGGCCTGGCATCGGCCATGGCCTGGTACACGCCATCGTCCAACGCGACATCCCCGTGGTGCAAGGCGCAGCGCTGGCCATGGGGTTGATGTTCGTCGTGCTCAACACCTGCGTCGACCTGGCCAACCATCTGATCGACCCGCGCCGGAGAGACGCATGAACCTCGAACTCGCCATCGCCGATGCGGCGCCAAAACCACGCAGCCTGCCGCGTTACATCGGTTTCACCGTCCTCGCCCTGCTCACCGGGTTCGCCGTCCTCGTGCCACTGCTATGGGGCGCCGATGTCGCCAGGCAGGACTACAACGCAATCCTCTCGCTGCCGACGCAAGACCATCCGCTGGGCACCGACCACCTGGGCCGCGACATGCTGGCGCGCCTGGCCGCGGCCGTGCAATTGTCACTTGGCTTGGCCCTGGTCAGTGTGGCCAGTGCGGCGGTGCCTGGCGTGCTGTTGGGCATGCTGGCGGCCTGGAAGGGTGGTCTGACTGACAAGTGCCTCGGCCTGCTGGCAGAA
Organism: Pseudomonas sp. NPDC089752; assembly: GCF_044748725.1. Lineage (NCBI taxonomy): Bacteria > Pseudomonadati > Pseudomonadota > Gammaproteobacteria > Pseudomonadales > Pseudomonadaceae > Pseudomonas > Pseudomonas sp. NPDC089752. The sequence goes on along the minus strand of NZ_JBIVGP010000010.1, from coordinate 76,389 downwards.
ATGTTCCTGGCGTTGCCCGGGTTGCTGCTGGTGCTGCTGATCGTGGCCATCTTTCCTGGCTCGTTCGTGGCCCTGTATGGCGCGGTCGCGCTGGTGCTGTGGATCGAATACTTTCGCATGAGCCGCGCCCTGTCGCGTACGGTGCTGGCCTCCCCTGCCGTTACCGCAAGCCGCCTGCTGGGCTTCGGCCCGTGGTACATCGTGCGGCGCCACCTGTGGCCAGAGCTGGCACCGATGGTGATGACCATCGCCGCCTTCGGCGCCGCCTCGGCGGTGATGGCCATTGCCGCGTTGGGCTTCGTCAGCGTTGGTGTACGGCCACCGACCGCAGAGCTGGGGCTGATGATCACCGAGTTGCTGCCCTACTTTGCCGAGGCGCCATCGATCATCGCCCTGCCGATCCTGGTCATTTTCCTGATTATCCTCGCCTTGATGCTGATCGCCGGGGGGCGCAAACCATGAAACCGCTGCTGAAAACCGAGAACCTGGAAATCCGCAGCGCTACTGCGCAGTTGGTACAGCCGTTGTCGATCGAACTGTTGCCGGGCAAGGTGCTGACGATCATCGGCGAGACCGGGTCGGGCAAAAGCCTGTTCGCCCAAGGGGTGGTCGGCAACCTGCCTGCGGGCCTGCAAGCTCATGGCCATGTCGCGTTCGCCGACAGCTTCGACGAAGACGCCCGCAGCAACGGCAGGCAGGCATTGTGGGGGCGGGAAATCGCAGTGCTGCCCCAGGAGCCGTGGCTGAGCCTGGACCCAACCATGCGCGCCTTGCCGCAAGTCAGCGAGACCTACCGATACGTGGTCGGCCACGACCAGCAACAGGCACAGGCGCTGGCGAGCCAGGATATGTCCCGCTTGGGGCTTGAGGCGGCACAGCACAAATACCCGTACCAGCTATCGGGTGGCATGGCCCAGCGCCTGGCGTTCGCCGCCACCTATGCAGGCGGCGCCCGGGTGCTGATAGCCGATGAACCGACCAAAGGCCTGGACAGCGACCGCATCGATGAAGTGATCACGTTGTTGCAGGCAGGGTTGGCCAAAGGCGGGGCGCTGCTGATCATCACCCACGACACCGAAGTCGCCCGGCGCCTGGGCGGCGAGGTCATGATCATGCTCAAGGGCAAGGTGATCGAAAAAGGCAGCGCCGAGCAGGTGCTGAACGTACCTCGGCATGCTTATACGCAGCAGCTGCTGGCGGCGGCTCCGGCGAAGTGGGCACGGCGTGCACCTGCACAAATTGCCGGGGACCCCGTGGTAAGGGTGACCGACCTGGGTGTGGACCGAGGTGGCCGGGCGCTGTTCAGGCAGTTGTCCTTCAACGTGCGTCCCGGCGAAATCGTTGGCGTCACCGGCCCATCCGGTTGCGGCAAGTCTACGCTGGGCGATGTGATCCTGGGTTTGATGAGCAGCAGCGAAGGCAATGTTGCCAAGCCCTCGATGGCGCCTGACGTGGCCTTTCAGAAACTGTTCCAAGACCCGGTTGCCGCTTTCCCACCCACCGTAACCCTGGCCCGCAATCTGGCGGATCTGGTCAAGCTGCACCGCCTGGACGCCAGCCGCATCGGCCCATTGCTGCAGCGTTTGAGGCTCGAACCAGCGCTACTCCAGCGCCTGCCCGGCCAGGTTTCTGGCGGTGAACTGCAACGTTTCTCGCTGCTGCGGGTGCTGCTGCTCGACCCAGTGTTCATCTTCGCCGATGAGCCGAGTTCGCGACTGGACCAGATCACCCAGAAGGAAATGCTCGAACTGCTGCTCGACGCCGCCACGGAACGAAAGACCGCCATCCTCCTGGTCAGCCACGATGAAGCATTGATCGATGCTGTCTGCGACCAGCGCATCCGCTTGGGCGAAACCGCTCGGGACTGCGAGCCTGCGCCGGCGCCACCCCCGGTTACCTGCGAGGCAATCGGATTGAACAGTCCTCCCGGCGACGCGGCCTGACACCTTGCACATTCCGCTGCGAGAGCCAGATCATGATCGATCCGAACCATCCAGACCCTTATGTCGATGAGGTGCCACATAACCCTGGCGAACCGATTCCCAAGCCTGAGCCGGAACAGGAGGCACCCGACTGGCCCGACGGCCAGGTGCCGCCCGAAGAACAATCTGACGGTTGACAGATGACAGCCCTGAAAATGACAGACCTTGCCCGCCTTGCTGCGGGCTTTTTTTCGCCCGGCATAAGGGCGAGTCCGTGTTGGCAGCGAAATGAGGGCTATCGGGTTGCACCATCTTGGCGAGGCAGATTGACGCACCCAACAGTCAATCATACAATCTGTATACACATTGTATTTTCATCATCAAATGCAATGCGACGCATGGGCTTGTCCCAAGCGGCCGTGCCGGGCGAACACTGAACCGCACCCGGCCGTGTCACCCAACACTCTGAATGAGATGGATGTAAATGGCAGTTACCCGCAGGAAAGTACTTATCGGGGCCGGCGTTGGTGCCGGTGTTGTCGCAGCCGGTGGCGCCACTGCGCTGCTCAATGACGGAATCCCGGCCGACCCGGCCTCGCTGGTGCGCGTCGATGCGCTGCCACGTGACGACTCCTCCCCAGGCTGGTTCCACACCAGCCGCGTACGCCAGCCAAAAGCACCACTGGTCGGTGACGACCAGGCGCCATGGGTGGTGATCGGTGCCGGCTTCACCGGCCTTGCCGCCGCGCGCCAGCTGGCACTGAACTTCCCTCAGGACAAGGTGATCCTGGTTGAAGCACAGCAGGTCGGTTTCGGCACCTCTGGCCGTAACGCCGGCTTCCTGATCGACGTGCCCCACGACATCGGCGCGCCGGACTACATCGGCGACAAGGCCAACGCCAAGAACATCCTGCACCTGAACCAGCGCGGCCAAGGCATCCTTCGCGACCTGGTGGCCGAGCACAACATCGTCGACGCCCACCTGCGCCACTCCGGCAAGTACCAGGCCGCCATCGAGGACAAGGGCATTGCGGTGCTCAATGCCTACCGTGGTGGCCTGGAAGCCCTGGGCGAAAAGGTCGAGCTGATCGAAGGCAACGAGCTGAAGGACCACATCGGCACCTCGTTCTACCGCAAGGCGCTGTACACCCCAGGCACCATGCTGGTCCAGCCTTCGGCCCTGGTCAAAGGCCTGGCCGACAGCCTGCCGGAGAACGTCACGCTGTACGAAGACACGGTGATCACCGCCGTCGACTATGGTCAGAAGATCGTGCTGCATCACCCGACCGGTCGCATCACTGCCGACAAGCTGATCCTCGGCAACAACCACTTCGGTCAACATTTCGGCTTCCTGCAGAACCGTATGCTGCCGATCTTCACCTACGGCAGCCTGACCCGTCCGCTGACCCCGGCCGAGCAGGCCAGCATCGGTGGCCAGGAATTCTGGGGCGTGATCCCGGCCGACCCGTTCGGTTCGACCCTGCGTCGTACCCACGACAACCGCATCCTGGTGCGCAACAGCTTCAGCTTCAACCCCGACGGCCGCTCCAAGGATGGCTATACCAACAAGGTCCGTGCCGCCCACCGCCTGTCGTTCGAGCGTCGCTTCCCGACCCTCACCGACGTGCAGTTCGAGCACACCTGGGGCGGTGGCCTGGGCATGACCCGCAACGGCGCCGGCTTCTTCGGCGAGCTGCGTGAAAACGTGTATGGCGCATTGGCCTGCAATGGCCTTGGCACAGTGCGCGGCACCGCTACCGGCACCCTGCTGGCCAACATGCTGGCGGGCAAAAGCGAGCCGCTGACCGAGTTCCTGCTGGCCGCGCCAAAGCCTAACTGGAACCCACCTCAGCCGGCGCTTTCGATGGGCGTGAACTTCACCCTGCGCACCGGCCAGGCAAGAGCTGGCCTCGAAGCCTGACCTGGCAGGCTGGCGCCTCGCGCGCCAGCCTCCTTCCCCTTGCCTGAACGGCACAACAGCAGAGAACACCATGGGTATTTTTGACTGGAAACACTGGATCGTCCTCTTGGTCGTCGTGGTCCTGGTCTTCGGCACCAAGAAGCTGAAGAACCTCGGCGGCGACCTGGGCGAATCGATCAAGGGCTTTCGCAAAGCCATGCACGAGGAAGAGAACACACCCGCCCAAGCGACTGCTCAGCCGCTGCAAGACCCACAGCATAAAGGGTGACCCATGTTCGGCATCAGCTTTACCGAGCTACTGCTCGTCGGCCTGGTCGCCTTGCTGGTTCTCGGCCCCGAGCGCTTGCCCGGTGCTGCCCGTACGGCCGGGTTGTGGATCGGCCGGGCGAAACGCAGTTTCAACGCAATAAAGGCCGATATCGAGCACGAGATCGGCGCCGACGACATCCGTCGCCCCACGCCCACCGCGTACACCCCGCCGGCGCAGCCATCTACCGCGCCCGAACAGCCTCAACCGCCGCGAGCCCAATGAACCTGAACCTGCAAGACGACCAGCCCATGCCGCTGGTCTCGCACCTGACCGAACTGCGCACCCGCCTGCTGCGCTGCGTGGCCGCGATCTTCCTGATCTTCGCCGGGCTGTTCTCCTTCGCCCAGCAGATCTACACCCTGGTCTCGGCGCCGCTGCGCGACCACTTGCCGGCCAACGCGACGATGATCGCCACCGACGTGGCCTCGCCGTTCCTGACGCCGTTCAAGCTGACCATGATCGTTTCGCTGTTCCTGGCGATCCCGTTCATCCTCCAGCAGATCTGGGGCTTCATCGCACCGGGGCTGTACCGCCACGAAAAGCGCATCGCCATCCCGCTGCTGGTGTCGAGCATCCTGCTGTTCTACGCCGGCATGGCCTTCGCCTACTTCCTGGTGTTCCCGCTGATGTTCAAGTTCTTCGCCGCTGCCACCCCGGATGGCGTGGCGATGATGACCGACATCGCCAACTACCTCGACTTCGTCATGACCCTGTTCTTCGCCTTCGGCGTGGCCTTCGAGATCCCGGTGGCGGTGGTGCTGCTGGTGTGGATCGGCGTGGTCGATGTGCAGTACCTGAAGAAGATCCGCCCCTACGTGATCATCGGCTGCTTCGTGGTCGGCATGATCCTCACCCCGCCGGACATCTTCTCGCAGACCCTGCTCGCCGTGCCCATGTGGCTGTTGTTCGAGATCGGCGTGCTGTGTGGCAGTTTGGTGCGCAAGCGTAGTGGAGCTAGTGAGGTCAGCGAGCTAGAGCGCTCCACCCAATAACGGGTACAGAAAGCGATCATGAACAATATTGCATTTGTTCTTTAAAAAAATGAGCTTTCCTCATAACCGCCTTTTACTGACAATCCCCGCATTGAATTTTCCGCTGCATGGACAGGGTGCCACTGGAGGCCAACACGGCTTTGGGTAGTACACCCGGCCCGCAGAAATCAGGGTGTCAGATCAAAATGAATAATGAGTTCACGTTCGCCATCAAGCGCATCAGCTTCGATGAACACTACCAACCTTCGGCCAATACCCGCGCCACGACAAACTTCGCCAACCTCGCGCGGGGCACCCAACGCCAAGAGAATCTGCGCAACACCTTGCGGATGATCGACAACCGCTTCAATGCGCTGGCGGACTGGGACAACCCCAAGGGAGACCGCTATACGGTAGAGCTGGAAATCATTTCTGCCGAGGTGTGTGTAGACCCTGAACGTGAAGCCCCTGCCCTGCCCTTGATTGAAATCCTGAAAACGACGGTGGTCGATCAAAAAACCAACGCACGCATCGACGGCATGGTCGGCAACAACTTTTCATCCTATGTGCGTGACTATGACTTCAGCGTGCTGCTGCTCGGGCATAACAAAGGCCAGGCAACGTTCAGCACGCCCGCCGATTTTGGCGACCTGCATGGCAAGCTGTTCAAGTGCTTCGTCAATTCAAGCGCCTACAAAAATCATTTCAACAAGCCGCCAGTCATCTGCCTGAGCGTTTCCAGCAGCAAGACCTACCACCGAACCGAGAATCAGCACCCGGTGCTGGGCGTTGAGTATCGTCAGGATGAATACTCGCTGACGGATGACTACTTCAAGAAAATGGGGCTCAATGTTCGCTACTTCATGCCCGCCAACAGCGTCGCGCCTTTGGCTTTTTACTTTTCCGGCGACCTGCTTGCTGATTACACCAACCTCGAACTGATCAGCACCATCAGCACGATGGACACCTTCCAGAAAATTTATCGCCCTGAAATTTACAACGCCAATACGGCTGCCGGAAAAACCTATCAGCCGAGCCTGCAGCATCAGGATTATTCACTGACTCGAATCGTTTACGACCGAGAAGAGCGCAGCCGACTGGCTATCGAACAGGGAACGTTTGCCGAAGCCAACTTCATCAAACCCTACCAGACTGTGCTCGCGCAGTGGTCCGCTCACTACGCGCTTTGACGTACCCCAAGGACAAGGTCTTCTTTCATGAAAAAACTGCTACCTACCTCGACTGCCGGCAGCCTGCCCAAACCCGCCTGGCTTGCGCAGCCCGAGACCCTCTGGTCCCCTTGGAAACTTCAGGGCGATGAATTGACCGAGGGCAAACACGACGCATTGCGCCTGGCATTGCACGAGCAACAGCAGGCCGGGATTGATATCGTCAGTGACGGTGAACAAACCCGCCAACATTTCGTCACGACGTTTATCGAACACCTCAGTGGCGTCGATTTCGAGAAGCGTGAAACCGTCAGAATTCGCGATCGCTACGATGCCAGCGTGCCGACGGTCGTGGGCGCCGTCGCTCGGCAAAAGCCGGTGTTCGTCGAAGACGCCAAGTTCTTGCGCCAGCAAACCCAGCAACCGATCAAGTGGGCGCTGCCTGGCCCCATGACCATGATCGATACGCTGTATGACAGCCACTATAAAAGCCGCGAAAAACTGGCCTGGGAATTTGCCAAAATCCTCAACGAGGAGGCGAAAGAACTGGAAGCCGCTGGTGTCGATATCATCCAGTTCGATGAGCCTGCCTTCAACGTCTTCTTCGACGACGTGAACGACTGGGGCGTTGCCACCCTGGAGCGGGCCATTGAAGGGCTGAAATGTGAAACGGCGGTGCACATCTGCTACGGCTATGGCATCAAGGCCAACACCGATTGGAAAAAGACGCTCGGGTCAGAGTGGCGCCAATATGAAGAGGCGTTCCCCAAGCTGCAGAAGTCCAGTATCGACATCGTCTCGCTGGAATGCCACAACTCGCACGTGCCCATGGAACTGATCGAGCTCATCCGTGGCAAGAAAGTGATGGTAGGGGCCATCGACGTGGCGAACCACGCGATTGAAACACCTGAGGAAGTCGCCAACACGCTGCGCAAAGCCCTGCAGTTCGTCGATGCCGACAAGCTCTACCCCTGCACCAACTGCGGCATGGCGCCCCTGCCCCGACGCGTTGCAAACGGCAAGCTCAACGCATTGAGCGCAGGCGCAGAGATCGTCCGCAGAGAACTCGCATTTCGCCGGTAGGAGCGGATTTATCCGCGAAGCAGGCGCTGCGGTGCATGGCACGGGCTTCGCCCGTGTTCGCGGCTGAAGCCGCTCCCACAGGGATTGCATGCAAACCAGCGCTAAAGCAATGCCGGATGTGGCAAGCAAGCAGTCTTGCCACTTCAGGCCACAGCCAAACTTCAGGCCCCTCCATGTCAATTCCTAGTGTTGCCATCGAGCCCTCGCGCTTTCGCGAGGCGCTCGGGCACTACGCTTCTGGTATCACGGTGATCACATCACAGGTTGATGGCGAACCCATCGGTTTCACCTGCCAGTCGTTCTACAGCGTGTCGATGAGCCCGCCGCTGGTGTCGTTCAGCGTCATGGCCAATTCGGCCAGCTATCCAAAAATCCGCCGGGCAGGCCGCTTCGCGGTCAATATCCTCTCGGGTGAGCAGGCCGGGATTTCCAACCAGTTCGCTCGACGAGGCACGGACAAGTGGCACGGTATCGCTTGGCAGACGTCGCCACTGGGCAATCCGATCATTGGCGGCAGCCTGCACTGGCTTGATTGTGAAATCTACGCCGAACACGTTGCAGGTGATCACCTGATTGTGGTCGGGGAAGTGAAAGCATTAAACCTGCAAGATGCGGTTGCGACTCAGCCTTTGCTGTATTTCAAAGGTCAATATTGCTCACTTGGCGCGGCATGATGCGCGGCACTTTGTAGCGATTCCGAGGCACTGAGCTACATTTGGCATACAAGTGCTATGCAGGCACGGGCAGCATCCTCACCTATGGCGGCAACAACATCTGGCTGAAGGCTGCTGCCAGCGCAGATGTAAATGCCACAGTGGGGTCGGGCGTCAGTCTGACGGTCGACAACAACGACCCTCTGTCCGCCGGCGATCCGAACATCGACGACGAGAATGACCCTCAAGCGGGCACCGGCAACCATGCTGGCTTACATACCCGCGCCATCGTTACAGGGGAAGGTCACGGTCAGCTCCAGCGGGTGCCACTGGTGCCTACCTGCCACTCGGCCAGAGCGCCAACGCCACGCTATTGGGTGGCGCGGTACAAAGCCAGCTGCTGGGTGTGGGCACCTTCACCAACAGTGGCCTGATCGACCTGACCGGTGGCGGCAGTGGAGTGGGCAACGTGCTGCTCATCAGTAATGCTCAGGTGGCCGGCAACAGCGGGGGCGGTGTTTTTGTCTCGAATGGAGGTCGGCTGTTAATCAATTCCGAGCTCAACGCGATACCGAGTCGTACGAACAAGGCGTTCGCGCGCGTCTGTCACTCACGTTACTGGGCTGAAACAAACGTAGGAGCGAGCGTTGCTCGCGATGCGCCGCGCGGGCGGCGCTCGATCTCATAGGCGCTGAACATTTCAAGGCGAACACATCCGAACACCGCACTGACCCCAAGGCATGCACCGTCCGCAATGGGTCGGAAGCTGTCACTCGCCAGCGGCCGCTTTCGACCCTTTTCGGACGTTCGCCATGACATCGTCTGCGCCTATGAGATCGAGCGCCGCCCGCGCGGCGCATCGCGGATAAAATCCGCTCCTACGTTTGTTTTTGGCCAGTTATGTCAGTGAGATTTGCGCGCGGCCGCCTGGGTGCCTGACGCGATACCGAGTCGTACGAACAAGGCGTTCGCGCGCGTCTGTCACTGACGTTACTGGCCTGAAACAAACGTAGGAGCGAGCGTTGCTCGCGATGCGCCGCGCGGGCGGCGCTCGATCTCACAGGCGCTGAACATTTCAAGGCGAACACATCCGGACACCGCACTGACCCCAAGGCATGCACCGTCCGCAATGGCTCGGAAGCTGTCACTCGCCAGCGGCCGCTATCGACCCTTTGCGGACGTTCGCCATGACATCGTCTGCGCCTATGAGATCGAGCGCCGCCCGCGCGGCGCATCGCGGATAACATCCGCTCCTACGTTTGTTTCTGGCCAATTATGTCAGTGAGATTTGTGCGCGGCCGCCTTGGTGCCTGACGCGATACCGAGTCGTACGAACAAGGCGTTCGCGCGCGTCTGTCACTGACGTTACTGGCCAGAAACAAACGTAGGAGCGAGCGTTGCTCGCGATGCGCCGCGCGGGCGGCGCTCGATCTCATAGGCGCTGAAAATTTCAAGGCGAACACATCCGAACACCGCACTGACCTCAAGGCATGCACCGCCCGCAATGAGTCGAAGTCGTCACTCGCCAGCGGCCGCTTTCGACTCAAAGCCGCCGGTCGTATCAGGCTGCAACAGTACTTACAGCGAGGCGAATGAACACGTTCTTGATAAAATCAGGGGCAAGCCCTGCTCGTCGATGTTGACGAGGCAGGCTGAGGCAGGGATTTCAGTTTTGACAGGCGAGTGCTTGGGCTACTGACGCTCCGTAGCCTTCTCAGACGACGCCACCGTGCCGCTCCCACAATTGATGTAGGAAGAAGACTTCAGCCAGCGTTGATCGGGATAGTAGGAAAACAGCAACTGCCCATCTTTCATGGCGTCGATCAGCCGGTGCGCAATTGCCGGTCTGACTGCCGGACAGCCGAGGCTTCTGCCGATGCGCCCGTTGGCCCGGGCCAGCACCGGGCTGACGTACGGTGCACCATGGATGACGATTGCTCGATCAAAAGCGTTATCGTTAAAGCCCGGTTCCAGGCCTTGCATGCGCAAGGAGTAGCCATTCTGGCCACGATAGCTTTCCTGGGTACGGAAAAGCCCAAGGCTGGTGGCAAAGCTTTCGTTCTGGTTGGAGAACTGGGTAGCCATGTTCTCGCCGCTGTTACGGCCATGGGCAACGAGCTCGTGGAACAGCAATGTGCGCTTTTTCAGATCGAATACCCACAACCGTTGTTCGGTCGAGGGCAGGGAGTAATCGATCACTGCCAGTCTCTGCGCCAAAGCAGCGCCTTGGGCGCGGGCACATTGGGTGGCACGAACCGCCAGGGCGATGACCTTGGCATTGGCTTTTGGAGCGGCTTTGGCTAACGCAATTTCAAGCGAGTCGGCGTAGGCTGTGGGTAGGAAGGCCGACGTCAACAGCAGCGCTGTGAGTGGAAAGCCAAAGCGATGAAGCGCCATATGTGAGTCTCATCAAGAATATGCCTAGTCTAGCAGCGGTTGGGACGCCAGCTTTTTGATTTGCGAGAGATTAAGGATTATCCATGGTGCAATTAACAAGGTTATTCGTCATAAGCCGCGCGTTATTTATGGTCTTTCTGATCAGTGGCATTGCGCTGGGTAAAACGTCGCAGATCGTGTCGGCATCTACGCAAATCAGTCCGGCGACTGCAGCGCCTGACGACATTGTTGGACAAGGGATCCAAGCCGCGCTTGAACCCCTGGCGTCGTCATTTCCTCCCTTGATTACCTCTCGCAAGCATCAGCGCGCGGACATCAATCGCGTTGTTCTCGATTTCTATTCCCATCGCAACTATCGCGCCGCCTGGACAGACGGGCGCGATGTCAGCCAGTTGCTCAAGAGCCTGAATGACACTCACACCGACGGCCTGAACCCTGCGGACTTCCGGGTCGGCGAGTTGGCCGAGGCTCAATCGTTATTGCAGGCCTCGGCGCCGACGCCAGCGCAAGCGGCGGCTTTTGATATCGCGCTGACCCGCACCTACATCACCGCACTCCTGCAATTGCGGCGTGGCAAGGTCAACCCATCGCAGCTTGATTTTCATTGGAACTTCGACCCGGTCGGTGTTGATCCCCGTGAAGATGTGAGCAGTTTATTTGCTGCCCTGGATGCCCACGATGTGGCCCGTGCGTTCGCCCAGGCGCCGCCGCAAGAGGCAGTTTATAGCAACATGCGTTTGGCATTGGCGCAGTTGCGTCAGGTTCGCGATGCCGGCGGTTGGCCGAAAATCGCCGAAGGGCTGTCACTCAAACCGGGGATGGGCGGCGCTGTGGTCGCACAGTTACGTGCCCGTCTGGTGGCCGGTGGTTACCTGGATCCGCATAAGGGCAAGCGCAGCGATTACGACGACAAAGTCATTGCTGCGGTGAAGAAGTATCAGGCCGACCAGTATCTTGGTGTGGATGGCGTGGCTGGCGCGGCCACCCTGGCGGCACTGAATGTGCCTGTCGAGGCACGGATTGATCAGGTTCGGGTGAACTTGGAACGGGCGCGCTGGCTGCTCTACAAACTCCATGGCACCTTCGTCGTTGTCGATATCGCCGGCTACAAGGTGGCGTTTTACCGCGACGGCAAGCCCATCTGGCGTTCCCGGGTGCAGGTCGGCAAGCCTGTGCGAAGCACGCCGGTATTTCAATCCGAGATCACTTACATCACCTTCAATCCCACCTGGACTGTGCCGCCGACGATTCTGGAAAAGGATATGCTGCCCAAGATTCAGCAGAATCCAGATTACCTGGCGGCCAGCCGGATCAGGGTCCTTGATCGGGCTGGCAATGAACTCGATCCGGCGAACGTCGACTGGTACAACGCGCGCGGCCTCACACTGCGCCAGGACGCCGGCCCTACCAACTCGTTAGGGCAGGTGGTCATTCGTTTCCCCAACGACTATGCGATTTACCTGCACGACACGCCGCATCGCGAGTTGTTCCCCAAGTCGGTGCGCACCACTAGCTCCGGATGTATTCGGGTGGAGAATCCCCTGCAGTTGGTCGAGCTGTTGTTCAACGACCCGGTGCGCTGGAATAGCGAGGGGATTCAAAAGCAGTTGGCCAATGGCAGGACCGAGAACATCAAGCTTCCGGTCAAGGTACCGGTGTTGCTGGCCTATTGGACGGTCGACTTGAGCACCGAGGGGCGGGTGACGTTCAAGCCCGACGTTTATGGCTACGACACGCCGCTATTGCGGCAGTTGAACTTGCCTTCAAAACTGCCCGCCTTCGCGTTGCCGCAGGCAGAAACGACTAGGGTGGTCACAGGGCATAGCCAGATTTAGGCAGCGCGTGAGCAACCAGTAATTGCGGCGCTCACCGATTGGAGCATGTGCACTTGCGCTGCGCTCGAATACGCTTGAGAGAAAGGTCTCTCTCTTCAAGATCGCAGCTGTACGGACATCCACGGGCAGGCGATTGGGCGTCTGCATCATCTCTGTGAATCCAATCCTGTGGGCTTGTCCCGCGAAGAGGCCAGCCCAAAAACTGGAGGTGTCTGGCACGGGCTATGCCTGAGTTCGCGGGGCGAGCCCGCTCCCACAGATTGCGCGTAGCGCTCACGATACCGGGGGTTTGATACCCGACGCTAAGGTGGTTATCACCACTATCGGGTAAAACCACTGGTCCCCGCCCGCCTTGATTACGAGACAGCAAATCCGGTGCCAAAAACTATCCGCCCGCCAATCACGCGAGCTGAATCAGAAACTCGCTAATACGACTTTAGTCTCATGCGCGAATTGTTTTTGCATACATCAGCGAGGCCGCAAGGCGAACGGGTGACCCATAAACACTGGCCCGGGAGGAAGGCGACTTTAAGTCATGCACCAATCAGGTGCAAAAAATCCTTGAAACCAGCATTCTAGAGCGGTTCTTTCATTTTTAATCAGGTGAAAACTGGGTTACGCTGCGCGCGCCAAAATAACACCAAGGAGATGGCGTGGATGAAGATCGAGATACAGAAATCCGAAAGCGAATCGGGCTGCAAAGTGATTATTGACGGGCATGCAGTATCGTTCGCAAGCACTGATGACGCAGAGGCTTACATCGCCCGTCTGCAGGAGCGACTTCAAGCTGCGCCAGGTGCCTTTGCATCACCCGAGGGGACTTCGGCCTAGGCCGTTCAGGCACAGCGCTTGAGCAAGGTCTTGATAGGCCGCCGAACGCGGCGCTTGGGCACATCCCTGGCTTTGATCCAGCGGCATGCCTCGATCTCATTGCGAGGCCGGGGCTTATCATCGGCTTTACGCGCTTCGAACAGGTAGTGAATGACCTTTTCCTCACGGTACACCGTGACATAGCGCAGCTCATCGAACGCCAGGCCCGTTTCCTCGGCCATTTCCCGCATGGCCGCCTGCAGCGGCGTCTCGTCACGCTCTACCCTGCCCCCCGGCAGGTTCCACTTGGCGTTGCGCTTGCGCACGAACAGCACCTCGCCGTCCTTCCGGTAAATCACCGTAGCGCGAAGTTTGATGCCTTTTCGTCTGGCTGTAGCAATGTCCGTTGCCTTCATGAATTGTCCTGGATGGTTGGCTGGACTTGGGGCTGTGCGGCCCTGCGTCTTTAGCCTAAGCCTGATTTATGTCGGTTAAATGACCATCAGTGCCCAGGACTGTTCAGATTTTTACCCAAGCGCGCCAGCAGCAGCTTGATGCCCACGAGCAACGGCGCCGCCACGGCAAACAACAACGCCACGGCGTTGAACGCCGCATCAAAGGCAATGATCGCCCCTTGACCCGTCACGGCCCGTCCCAGCAGGTTTATCGCCACCCGTCCAGCCATCAGTGGGTCCATGCCCTCTAGCCGTAGCATCGTCGTTGTCACTTCCAGGCGTTCGACCACAGCAGTGGTCCCGGCGCTGACATGCGCGCCTAGCGCTTGGGCATTCAGCACGCCGTGCTGATCGAGCAACGTCTGCAACCCTGCCACACCGAGCAGGCCACCTAACTGCCGCCCGGTATTGAACAGCCCGATACCGCTGGCCAGGTTGTCTGGGCCCAACTTGCCGAAAGCGATAAGGGTCAGCGACAGGAACAATAATCCAAGGCCAGCGCCACGCAACGCTACTGCGGCCATCATGTCGTCGATTCCGCTCTCGCCGGTCGAGCCAGAGAGCATCCACATTGCGATCATGAGGGTCAGGATGCCGAATGGCACCGTGGCAAACGGCGCGACACCGCGCGCCTGAATCAGGTAGGCCACCCCCAGCAGCACGGCGATGAACACCACGCCACTGGGCAGCAGCAGCAGGCCGACCTCGGTCGGCGTGAAGGCCAGTGCAGACAAAGCAAACGCCGGGATCACGAACGCGCTGCCAAACAACGCAGCGCCGGCCACGAAGCTGACGATGAAAGCGAATGTGAAGTCGGCCGAGCGGAACAGGCTGAAGTCCAGCACCCCTTGCCCTTTGCCCCATAGTTGCTGAGCAAGGAATAGCAGTAGCGCAGCGAGACCTGCCAGGCCGACCCAGCGCAGGTGCGGTGCCTCGAACCAATCCCAGCGGCTGCCCTGGTTCAGGAGGTATGTCAGGCACAGCAGCGCGGTGGCGGCCAACAGCCAGCCCAGCCAGTCTGAACGACGTCGACCAGCAAGAGCGTGCGCAGGCAGTTCGACGAGCAGCAACAGCCCGATCGCCGCCAAAGCCAACGGCAGCACACTGAGGAATATCCAGGTCCAGTCCTGGCTGTCGATCATCCAACCCTGCATGACTGGCGTGAGGGCCGCTGGCGCGACCACCGCGCCAATCGCGAACACGCCTTGCAGGGCCGGTTGCTGCTTCTGCGGGCAGGCCAGGAAAATCAGCGCTTGACCTGCCACCAGCAACCCACCGCCCGCCAAGCCCTGGCAGGCGCGCAAGGCCACCAGCACATCGACGTTTGTCACCTGTGCCGCACCGACGCAGGCAATACCCATCATCAGGGTGGCGCCAATGATCACTGCTCGAGCTGAAAGCCACCCCAGCAGCCACGGCGCGAACAGAAACCCCATCAATTTGCAGGCGATGTAGCCGATGTCCAGCCAGGCGAATTCGTCGGGGGTGGCATGGGTATCACCCAGAATGTCGTTGCGCCCCAGCGCCAGCACACTGCTGGCGATGGCTTCGGTGAGGGCGGCCAGTACGACACCGGCCACCAGCAGCCAGCGCGTGGCCCAACCGCCACCCACCAGCCCGTTGCTCACGAGCCACCTCCGAACTCGACCTGCACCCGCGCCGACAGCCCCGGCACGATCCGCCCGGGCAATGGGTTGTGGGCCAGTCGGATTTTCACCGGCACCCGCTGCACCACCCGCACGAAATTGCCCGTGGCGTTGTCCGGCGGCAACAGGCTGAACGCCGCGCCGCTGCCGGGCGCGAAGCTGTCGACGACCCCTTCGAGGGTATCCGATGGGTAGCCGTCCAGAGTGATTCTGGCACGCTGCCCAGGCTGGATGTGCTCCAGTTGGGTTTCCTTGAAGTTGGCCACGATCCACACACCCTCGACCGGCACCAGGTCGAGCAAGGCGCCACCGGGGGTGACGAATCGGCCGACGCGCACCTGGCGATTGCCGATCACCCCGGCAACCGGCGCCCGCACCACGGTGTGTTCCAGGTCGATCAACGCCAGATCGCGCGCGGCCTGGGCCTGGGCGATGGCCGCCACGGCAGCCTCACGCTGGGCCTGAAGCACGGCGATACGTTGGCGCTGGGCATCCAGCGTCGCCGCTGCCGCCATCAGGCCGGCTTCGGCAGTGCTGCGCGCCGCATCAGTCTGGTCGACCAAGGCCTGGCTGACAGCGCTGTACTGGATCAGCTTGCGGCTGCGCTCATGGCTCTTGCTGGCCAATTGCCGTTCAGCCAGGGCGGACTGGCGCTGGCCCTCGGCCTGGCGAATCTGCGCCTGCTGAAGACGCGTCTGGGCATCGACATCGGTCACCCGCGCCTGGGCAGCCTTGAGGTTGGCCTCGGCCTGGGCCAGGTGGGCTCGGTAGTCACGGTCATCGATGCGGAACAACACATCGCCGGCCCTGACCTGCTGATTGTCTTCGATCTCCACGGAGGTCACGTAACCCGAAACCTTGGCGGCCAACGAAGTAACATCGCCGCGCACATATGCGTTGTCGGTAAAGGCGGCGTCTGCGCGGTAAAACGCAAACCATCCCCCAGCCAGCACCAGCACGGCCGCCACGCACAGCGCGATGCCCAGCTTCTTCCTCCTGCCTCGCCCTGCTATCACCGCTTCGTTGGCCTGTTCAGGTTGCTGTGTGTTCATGATGTGTTGTCCTGTTATCAGCCCTGTTGGCATGTCACTGCCGACAGGGCTGACGGGCTACTTCTCGCTTGGCGTGACCAGTTCCGTCTCGTTGCTGTCGAGCACGAAGACGGCCATCAGCTTGGCGGGCTTGCTGTCGCTGGCGTTGGCGCTGACGCCGTGGAACGCGCCCGGCGCCTCATACCAGTTCTCACCCGGCTTGTAGACCTTGGCCGGTTCGCCGTTGACGCTGCTGCGCACTTCGCCTTCGAGCACGGTGGCGTAGATAAAGGCGGATTTAGGGTGCCGGTGCGCGGGCGATGCGGCGCCCGGGGCGTAGTCGACGATAACCCCACGCATGCTCTTGCCTGGAACGTTCGGCAGGGGGCGGTCGAAAACGACGGTCACTTTGCTGGCCGGGGGCTCGGCGGCCACGACCTGGGTAATGGCCAGCGCGCTGAACGCAGCGGCCACAAGGGTGCGACTGAACATGGCGATGCTCCTTCGATTAGGGATAGGGTTTTGCTGACTCATTGACGCGCCAGCCAGTCTTCGAAACGGGTCTTGCCCAACCGCGCGCCCTTGCCGGGCGTGAGGGCCTGGTCATCGAGTTTGGCGCCGAAATACAAGGCGTGCACATCGGCCACCACCTTGCGCGGATCGCCGCTCAGACGCAGGAAGCGCCGCACCAGTTCATCCAGCGGCGTGGCCTCAGGCCCGGCCACCTCCAGCGTGCCGTTGGCCGGTGGCGCCAGTGCCACGTCGGTAAGCGCAACGACCACATCGTCCGATGCCATGGGCTGGAACAGCGCCGGCGACAGGCGGATCTCCTCACCCACCGCGCCCGCCTGGGCAATGCCTGCGACGAACTCGAAGAACTGCGTGGCGCGCAGCAGGGTGTATGGCACCCCGGATTCTTTGATCAGCGCCTCCTGGGCGACCTTGGCCCGGAAATAGCCATTTTCTGGCAAACGCTCGCTGCCTACGATCGACAACGCAACATGGTGCTTCACCCCCGCCGCCTTCTCGGCGGCCAGCAGGTTGCGGGTGGACGTCTGGAAGAAGTCGAGCACGGCCTGATCCTCCCAGGACGGCGCATTGGCCACGTCCACCACCACATCCGCGCCATTCATCGCGTCAGCCAGGCCCTCGCGAGTGATGCTGTTCACCCCCGTGCTCGGTGAAGCGGCTAGGGCTTGATGGCCGCGCTCGCGCAGGCCGCTGACCAGCTTGGAACCAATGAGGCCGGTGCCTCCGATGACCACGATTTTCATGGGGTTCTCCCGCGTGCACGACCGCAACCATTGCCGTCGTCTGATTCGAGCATGCGCCTTACCCTGCGCTGCGTCCTTGCCAAGCGGCTGGATTTATCTCCACGCGAGATTCAATTTGCGTCCAAACTGTTCAAGCCATGTGCAGTCGACAAACGCCTGCCGTATCATCGAAAAATCAAGAACAGTCGCCTCGGACACGAAGCCTAAGGCGTGCGAGGGGACACCCGGTGTCATTCGAGTTTGACGACTATGTGCTCGATGAGCAGCGCAGAGAGCTGACCCTGCGCGGACAGCCTGTTGCCATGGGCCCGCAGGTGTTCGACCTGCTCTTGCAACTGCTCAACAACCGCGATCGGGTGATGAGCCGTGACGAGCTGCTGGTGCGCGTGTGGAACGGCAAGATCGTTTCCGAATCGACCATCACCAGCCACGTCAACGCCGTGCGCAAAGCCATTGGCGACTCGGGCGAGGAGCAGCGGCTGCTGCGCACCGTGGCACGCAAGGGCTATCGTTTCGTGGGCCAGGTTCGCGAGTGCAGCAACCGTGAAGCAACCGTTGCCGCCCAGCCCTTCACCACCCGCTCCGGCCCTGACCTTCCCGACAAACCCTCGATCACCGTGCTGCCGTTCCAGAACCTCAGCGGTGATCCTGAGCAGGACTATTTCGCCGATGGCATGGTCGAGGACATCATCGCCGCCCTGTCGCGCATTCGCTGGCTGTTCGTCATCGCTCGCAATTCAAGCTTTACCTTCAAGGGCCAGCGCATCGACGTGCAGCAGGTCGGCCAAGCTTTGGGCGTGCGCTATGTACTCGAAGGCAGCGTGCGCAAGGCAGGCGAGCGGCTGCGCATTACCGGGCAACTGATCGACGCGACCACAGGGGAGCACCTGTGGGCCGAGCGTTTCGAAGGCAGGCTCGACGACCTGTTCGAGCTACAGGACCAGGTGGCTGAGAGCGTGGTGGGCGCCATCGCCCCGCAGCTGGAACGCGCCGAGATCGAACGGGCCAAGCGCAAACCCACCGACAGCCTGTGCGCCTACGACTATTACCTGCGCGGCACGGCGAAGCTGCATAACGGCACCCGTGAAGCCATCGATCAGGCGCTGCCGCTGTTTTACCAGGCCATCGAGCGCGACCCGGAGTTCGCTTCCGCATATGGCATGGCGGCCTGGTGCTACTTCTGGCGCAAGCTCAATGGCTGGATGCTCGATCGCACCGAAGAAATTGCCGAGGGTGCCCGGTTGGCACGGCTCGCCGTTGAGCTGGGGCGTGACGATGCCGTGGCATTGACCCGTGGCGGGCATGCGCTCGGGCACCTGGCGGGTGATCTGGATGGCGGCATCGCCCTGCTCGACCGGGCCCGTCTGTTGAACCCCAATCTGGCCCCCGCCTGGTACCTGGGCGGCATCCTACGGGCGCTGCGCGGTGAGACGCAGACGGCCATCGACAATCTGGCTCACGCGGCACGCCTGAGCCCGCTGGATCCGGAAATGTTCCGCATGCAAGTGGGAATGGCGCTGGCGCATTTTTTCGCCGGGCGGCTGGATGAGGCGGTGGAATGGGCGGACAAGGCGCTGGGCAACCTGCCCAGCCTGCTGGCGGCAGTCGCCCTGCTGGCGGCCAGCCACGCCCTGAGCGGACGCATGGATAGCGCGCGCCAGGCGATGGCGCGCTTGCGGACACTGGACCCGGAGCTGCGCGTGTCGACGCTGAGGCAGTGGTTGCCGATCTATCGCGATACAGATCTGGCCAGGCTGGCCGAGGGGCTGAAATTGGCGGGGTTGCCGGCGTGATGGCCGAACGAGAACTGCCTCATCACCTGCTGCTGGACGTGAGTCGCAGCCTCCTTGACGCTCTGCGCCCAGTTGTCATCCTTCGGGCAGACGACGACGACACGGAAGCCATGATCCTGACCTTCAAGTCGAACACCTTCGGAATCATCGACATGCAAATCGATATCGAAGGCCGACGGCAACTTCGAGGGTGAGTTCACCAACCCACGCTTGTTCAAGGCCTGCTGATGGCGATCGCTGTTGACGACCCCATCGACGTGGATGCCATAAAGCAACAGCCAGCGCCGGATGTAGGACGGCGTGCGCCCGGACGAGGTATAGATCCAGATGCTGCAGCCCTGACGGCGCAGGTCGCGGAACAGCTCGCGGGTACCGCTGCGCAGGGGCTCGCCCAGCCAGCGATGGATGAACTCAGGCAGTTTGCTTTCCTCGACGTCACTGTGGTCAGGCAGGCAGGCCAGCGTGTCATCGATATCGAACGAAATGCGTACCCGCGGGCGCTTGATCATACGCCCCACGGCTTGCAATACCTGGTCCATCAGAACGACTCCTGAAAACGGGGCATGGATGTGCCACCGAGGAAGAACACGTCGGGATCAGGCGCCTTGGCCTCCAGGAACGCCGCGTACTTTTTCTTGATCTTGGGCAATTCGTACAATGCTTTGACACCATGCTTGGCGGAGTTGCGTATGACCGAGGACGGGTTGAAGTAACCCTCGGCGTTGTCCAGCGTGAGCACAAACGGCGGAAGTCCCGCGCGCATCAACAGGTAACTGACGATCAGCGAGCCGCTGCGGTTATTGCCCTCGATGAACAATTGCGGCTTGCTGAGGATTCGCACGTAGACACCGGCCGCGCGTTTCCAGATCGAATCACTGCGGTATGAGCAGTACCAGTTGTACAGGTCCTTGATGCCGCCTTCGACGTTGTTGAAGAAGTGCGCTTCGGTGGCTTCAAGGTGTTGAGCAAACTCCCGACGGCGTGCAGGATCGCGGCCGCACAGTACGGTGGCGTTGATCTCCAGCATGAGGTTCAACTGCTGCAGATCGAACAGATCGACGCCCCGGGCGACATAATCGTCAATCAGGGCGTAGCCCTCAAGCACATTCAGCAGCACTTCGTCGGTGAACGGATCACGCGGCTCGGTGAAGTGCCGGCTGAGTTCGCCGAAGCGGCCCTGCACTTCGCGCAGGGCACGCTCGATGGCGTTCAGATCAAGACGGCGGGTCGGGAGTGAAGCCATCAGCTGAATTTACCGCTGATGTAGTCGCTGGTCAGCTGTTCGCGCGGGTTCTGGAAGATCTGTGCGGTCTCGCCCATCTCGACCAGGTAGCCGGTGCGCGTGCCCTGGGAAATGTCGACAGAGAAGAACGCCGTGGTGTCGGCCACACGAATCGCCTGCTGCATGTTGTGAGTGACCAGCGCGATGGTGTAGTCCTTCTTCAGCTCGACCATCAGCTCTTCTACCCGGCGGGTAGCGATCGGGTCGAGTGCCGAGCATGGTTCATCCAGCAACAGCACTTCGGGCTCGGTCGCGATGGCACGGGCAATGCACAGACGCTGCTGCTGGCCACCGGACAGGGACAGGCCGCTGACCTTGAGCTTGTCCTTGACCTCGTCCCACAGCGCCGCGCCTTGCAACGCATGCTTGACGCGGTCGCCCAGGTCGCCCTTGTAGCGATTGAGGCGCAGGCCGAAGGCGACGTTGTCGAAAATGCTCATCGAGAACGGGTTCGGCTGCTGGAACACCATGCCGATGTAGCGGCGTACGACAACCGGGTCCACGCCTTTGCCATAGACATCCTGGCCGAGGAAATGCACATGGCCCTCGAAGCGGAAGCCTTTGACCAGGTCGTTCATGCGGTTCAGGCTGCGCAGCACGGTACTCTTGCCGCAGCCGGACGGGCCGATGAAACCGGTGATCTTGTTCTTTTCGATCGGCACATGGCTGTCGCGCACAGCCATGAAATTGCCGTAGAAAATCTTGTCCAGCTTGCAGTCCATGACTACGGGCGAGGGATTGACCACGGGAGCAGCCCTTTGTGCAGTTGATACGTTCAAGTTCGGATGCTCCCTTTCTCAATACTTGGGTTTGCCGAAGATTCGGCTCAAAATGTTGACCACCAGTACGATCATCACCAGTACCAGCGAGGCCGCCCAGGCCAGCTCGAGCTGGTTGTCGAAGGGCATGCCGGAGAAGTTGTAGATCAGCACGGCAAGCGATGCCGTCGGGTTCATGACCGCCAGGCTGCCGTCATGGTAGATCCAATAGTTGCTGAACAGCGCAGTGAACAGCAGCGGCGCGGTTTCGCCGGCGGCGCGGGCCACGGCCAGCATCACACCGGTCAGAATCGCCGGCATGCCGGTCGGCAAGACGATCTTCCAGACCACCTGCGCACGGGTGCAACCCATGCCGTAGGCTGCGTCTTTCATGATTTTGGGCACCATCTTCATCGATTCTTCGGCCGTCAGCACGACGATCGGCAGCATCAGGACCGCCAGTGCCACGCCACCTGCCGGTGCCGAGTAAGTGCCTGTGGTCATGACCACCAGCGCGTAAGCAAACACACCCGCCAGAATCGATGGCAGGCCGGTGAGCATCTTGGCGGCGAAGCGCGATGCATTCGCCAGCTTGCTGTCCGGGCCCAGTTCAGCCAGGAACACCGCTGCCAGAATACCGACCGGGACCGCGATAGCCGCGGCGATACCAACCATGACGAAGGTGCCCGCCATCGCGTTGCCAAAGCCACCGCCCATCTCGAAACCGGTGGGTGGCAATTCGGTGAAGACTTCCAGGCTCAGGCGCGCACCACCGCGGGTGATCAGCATGTACAGCACGGAAATCAGTGGCACGCTGGCCACCAGTGCCGCGCCCCACACCAACGTGGTCAATACCAGGCTGCGCAGGGCACGGCCTTCGAACCGGCGCTGCAGGCTGGGCAATGCAGTTGCGGGCGTAGTGAGGTCTGTCATTGTCTGTTACCCCGCTGGGCGTAGAGCATGATCATCGAACCGAGCACGTTCACCAACAGGGTGATGAACATCAACACCAGGGCGGCGTACATCAGCACTTCCACCTCGTTCGGCCCGGCTTCCGGGAAGTTCAGTGCCAGCAAGGCGGCAAGCGTGTTGGCCGGCGCGAACAGGGAAATGGAAATGTTGTTGGCGTTGCCGACCAACATGGCCAGGGCCATGGTTTCACCCAGGGCACGGCCCAGGCCGAGCACCAGAGAACCGAAGATCCCGGTGGCAGCAGATGGCACCATCACCTTGAGGATGGCCTCCCAGTGGGTGGTGCCCATGCCGTAGGCGGCCTGCTTGGTTTTCATCGGCACGCTGGCCAGGGCATCCTGCGACACGGCAGCGATGGTCGGCAGGATCATGATGGCGAGGACCAGCGCCGCAGGCAGCAGCCCTGGTCCGCTCAAAGAGGTAGAGAAAAACGGGATCCAGCCCAACTCGCTGTTCAACCAGGTGGTGAACGGACGAATCGCCGGAATGACCACGTAGATCCCCCACAGGCCATAAACGACGCTGGGGATGGCGGCGAGCAATTCGACGATGGTGCGAAAGACCGCTGCAAGCTTGGCCGGCAGGAAGTCCTGGGTAAGGAAAATGGCCATGCTGACGCCGAACATCCCGGCAATCAACAGTGCGATGAAGGCGCTGTAAAGCGTGCCCCAGATCGCTGGCAGGATACCGTACTTGCCTTGGTTGACATCCCACACGCTGCCGAACAGCACGTCAAAACCGTGCTTTTCCATGCCTGGCAGCGCCTTGCGGCCGACTTCATAGATCAGCGCGAAAACGACCGCGAGCACCAGCACGACGCCGATGCGTGCGAGCGCGCGGAAGGTGCGATCTACCATGAAGTCTTTCGCAGACGGTGGCCGGCAAGCAGAGTCGGGATTGTCCGGTATGGCAAAAGGTGTGTTCATTGACTTGTTCCGGGGCTAAGTACAAACGCCCCTGGCATGGTGTACACCCACGCCAGGAGCGGCCGATGCACCTTACTGAATGTTGGCAGACGCTTTACGCACCTGGTCGACGACCGACTGCGGCAGCGGGATGTAGCCCATCGAGTCAGCGATCTTCTGGCCTTCGGTCAGGCTGTACTCGACCATCTTGCGCATGGCTTCGGCCTTGGCCGGGTTGCCGTTGTCCTTGCGGAAGATCATCCAGGTGTAGGAGGTGATCGGGTAGGACTTGGCACCGTCGGGATCAGGCAGCCAGGCCACCAGGTTTTCCGGCATCTTCACCGCGGCAAGGGCCTCGGCACCGCTTTCAGCATTTGGCACGACGTACTGGCCGGCCTTGTTCTGCAGCTGGGCGAAGTCGACCTTGGCCAGCTTGGCGAAGCCGTATTCGATGTAGCCGATGGCGCCTGGGGTCTGGCGCACGGTGGCGGTCACGCCATCGTTCTTCGGCGACTTGATGAACTTGTCGGTGGCTGGCCAGTTGACCGTGTTGCCTTCACCCAGCGCTTCCTTGAATGCAGGGTTGATGGCCGACAGGTGCTTGGTGAACACAGCGGTGGTACCGCTGGAGTCTGCACGCACGACCACGGTGATCGGGGTGGCCGGCAGTTTCAGTTCAGGGTTGGCGGCAGCGATCTTCGGATCGTTCCACTGGGTGATCTTGCCGAGGAAGATGTCGGAATAGACATCGCGTGGCAGTTTCAGCCCTTTTGGGTTGCCCGGCAGGTTGTAAGCCAGGACGATTTCACCGGCGGTCATCGGCAGCAACTGTACGCCCTCGCCCACTTTGGCGATTTCTTCGGGCTTCATGGCCGAGTCACTGGCTGCGAAGTCGACGGTCTTGTTCAGGAAGTCCTGAACACCCGCGCCACTCCCCTTGGACTGGTAGTCAACGGTGACGCCAGCGGTCTGCTTGCTGAAGTCCTTGAACCAGGTGAGGTAGATCGGGGCTGGGAAGCTTGCGCCAGAACCCGTCAGGCGGATGCTCTCTGCAGCGAAGGCTGCGGAAGTGGTGCAAAGAGAAACAGCAGCCGCGAGTGCAGCAGTCTTGATCAGGCGAATCATCGAAAACGCTCCGTGTGATGGCCTTCTCACTGTGCAGCAGCAATGTTACGAATTTGTGAAATTAGAGTGGCAAAACGCCTGGGCCGGAATTTTTTCACATGGAATTAGGAAATTTTCCCAGGTTCAACCATGCCCAACCCGCTGAGAACCATCCGCTCCTGCCTGGCTGTTACGGCTGGCACATTGGTAATCAGCTTCGGCCCGGGTCGGTAAATTCAGGCTCAAGCGGATCTTGTCATGGGTGTCATAGAGGTCGTACCCCGTGCCGACCTCACAAGCCACTCCGACACGCCGCGGGAGGCGTTCTCGTTCCTGGGGAAATGCGGGGATTACAACGTAGCGTGCCTGCATGGTCATCCCTCTTTTCAATCGTGCTTAAGTATTAGTCTCACTAGACCAAAGCATCAAGGCGAATCATGGTCTTTTGTGCAGGCACTGCGATTGAACTTCCAAGGCGGTGAAAGGCCCTCCCTAAATAGCGGAGGAGAAACCATGAACCCAATTCTGGAACGTCACAGCACCGTCATCTGCCTGCGCGACGCGAAGATCTTGCTGGTGCGCAAGGAAGCACCCGAATGGTCGTTACCAGGCGGCAAGATAGACCCCGGTGAAAGCCACGAAGAAGCCGCCCGCCGTGAGCTGCGCGAGGAAACTACGCTGCCGCTCACCGACGCGCGGTTCATTGCGCACCGTGTCTTCGAGACGGAAGAACACTATCTGTATGAAATGCGGGTGGACGACACGATGCAGCCGCGCGCCTCGGATGAGATCGTGGAGTGCCGGTGGTTCAGTGCCGACGAGCTGCGTGACATCCATGTAAAGCCCACGAACATTGCCCTGCTGGTGTTGGCCGGTCAGCTCAATGAACGATAAACCCGCCCCAGGCGACGAGGAGATACCAGAATGAATGCACAACTCAATGGCAAACGCGTGGCCTTTCTGGTCACCGATGGCTTCGAACAGGTGGAGCTCACCGGGCCGCGTGAAGCGCTGGAAAACAGCGGCGCTGTGGTGGATATTCTGAGTGACAAGGAAGGCAGCGTGCGGGGATGGAACCATGACAAGCCAGCCGATGACTTTGCCGTGGATGCGACTTTCGACAGCGCCCAACTTGACCTTTACGATGCCCTGGTACTGCCTGGTGGCGTGCAAAACTCCGACACGATCCGACTCATCCCCGCTGCTCAGAAGCTGGTGAAAAGCCATGCTTCGGCCAACAAACCGCTGGCGGTTATCTGCCACGGCGCATGGCTTCTGGTGTCGTGCGGCCTTGCAAACGGCAAGAGGATGACGAGCTACAAGACGTTGCAGGATGACATTCGCAACGCTGGCGGCACGTGGGTCGATGAAGAAGTGGTCGTAGATGGCAACCTGATCACCAGCCGGCAGCCAGACGACATACCTGCTTTCAATGCGCAGTTGATCAGAGCGCTGGGAGGTCAAGCCAGCTGAATGTAAACCGAGTAACTGCCCAATAGCACCCAGAACACCAGGAAAATCCACGGCGTTCGCAGTGAAAAGAGCAGCGACTTCCGGTGCCCGGCCTGTGACGTCTCCGCCTCGCAAAACAGGGGCGATTCGTCGTAGGCCAAGCCCATCAATGGCTCGCTGCGCAGCAGATGACTCTGCTTGAGCTGCCAGTGCTCGATGATCCGGTAGGCCGCTCGAATGCCCGGCCAGGCGTTGAGTGTACTCAAGATGCCCAGGAGCGCCAGGAACGCGGGCACGACGAGGGTAAACATCTCGCCCCACCCTTCATTCAGGTTGCTCATGGACGAAACGAATGCGATGACCAAAAACGATTGTGCGGCCAGGTAGGCGTCGGTGCGGTTGGCCAGGATTGTGGTCTCGTACTGGATTTCATTGCGATAGAAATCCAGGCGCTCCTTGGGTGATCCGAACATTCGGGCGTTGTGCGCGTCGATTTCGTGCTCGGGCGTTTGCGGTGTGATGATGCGAGGCACTGCGCTTCTCCACAGATGATCCAGCGCTAGGCGAGGAAATGGTCGAGTGTCTTCGGTAGAGACATACAGAGAACGAAAATTCAGTACGGTATCAAGCTCACCGTCCGTCGTTAAAATCGGGGATCCACACCAACACTCAGCGGCAGCTTCTTTCCAACAGGTATCACCATCCTCAACCGCAGGAGCTACTGCCATGCGTGACTACCCCACCCCGCCTTTTCCATCGCAAGCGCAAAATGTGCCTGGCTCTCAACGCAAGATGGAGCCCTATCCTGACTGCGGCGAGCAGTCCTATAAAGGCAGCGGTCGCCTGGAGGGTAAGATCGCCCTGATTACCGGTGCCGACAGTGGCATCGGCCGGGCTGTGGCGATTGCCTACGCACGTGAAGGCGCCGACGTGGCGATTGCCTATCTGGATGAACACGACGATGCCCAGGAAACGGCCCGTTGGGTTGAAGCCGCTGGCCGACAGTGCCTGCTGCTGCCGGGCGACCTCGGGCAAAAGCAGCATTGTTACGACATCGTCGACAAAACGGTCGAGCAGTTCGGGCGTATCGACATTCTGGTCAACAACGCGGCGTTTCAGATGGCCCATGAAACCCTGGATGAAATAGACGATGATGAGTGGCTGATGACGTTCGATGTCAACATCACCGCCATTTTCCGTATTTGCCAGCGCGCCCTTCCCTCCATGCCCAAAGGCAGCTCGATCATCAACACAAGCTCGGTGAATTCCGATGATCCCTCGCCTCAGCTGCTGGCCTACGCGACGACCAAAGGCGCCATTGCCAACTTCACTGCAGGATTGGCCCAGTTATTGGGCAAGCAAGGCATTCGTGTGAACAGTGTCGCGCCCGGGCCGATATGGACGCCGTTGATTCCTGCAACGATGCCCGATGAAGCGGTCAGAAACTTCGGCTCGAGCTACCCGATGGGTCGACCCGGACAGCCAGTCGAAGTAGCGCCTATCTATGTCTTGCTTGGCTCGGACGAAGCCAGCTATATCTCCGGCTCGCGCTATGCCGTAACCGGGGGCAAGCCAATTCTCTGATCGACTGGCCACCACCGGAAAACGTGCTGAACCATTTGCCTGCAAACTACGTCCACCGCTAAAGATCGAGCGAGTCGACAGAAAATGGAAAGCGATCCGGTGCTGGCCGTACTTGGCTATCTCAAAGACCATCATTTGGTGCTCACTACCGCTGAATCCTGTACTGCCGGTTGCATGGTCGCGCTGCTTGCAGCGTTTCCCGGGACTGGGGAAGTACTGGACAGTGGTTATGTCGTCTATTCACCCAGCGCCAAGAAACGCCTGTTGGGCGTCGACCCGGCCACCATCGAACGGTACGGGCTGACCAGCGAGGCAGTGGCCTGGGAGATGGCGTTAGGTGCCTTGCGCGACAGCGACGCCAATGTCGTCATTGCCACCACGGGTGTCGCCGGGCCCTCCCCTGCCTCTGGGATTCTACCGGGCACCTTGTGTTTCGCCTGGGCGTTCGCGGGCGAACCGGTTGCGGTATTCACCCGTACCCAGCGGTTTTTCGGTGAGCGCTCACAGGTCATGCACGAAGGCGCTCTGTATGGGCTGACGCGGCTGGTTCACTATCACGAACGTTGGCTGCGCGGTGAGCGCGCCTGAGGGCCAGGGCCGTGATGGATGATGAGTTCACCTCTCGCACCGAGCCGGTTCAAGAAAACATGGCCCTGCAGCGGCGCGTCTGGCGCTTTGAGCGCGTGGGCTGGTACGCACTGGTGGTCGTCATTCTACTTGGCCTTGCAGGCGTGTTCGGTAATGGCCCATTGAGCGATGCGCAGGTCAGCAGCCGTGATGGCAGGTTACACGTGGACTACCAGCGGTTAAGTCGCAGCGGTACTACCGATAGCCTGAAAATAAGGGTGCAGGGGCGTGCGGGGGAGCTTGTGGATATTCAACTCAGCGGCTCGCTGTTCAGCGTAGCCAGCATCGAGACCCTGCAGCCCCAACCCCAATTGTCTCGCTCTCAAGGCGACTCGATCCTGTTGCAGACGGGTAGCAGCGCCGATGGCCGCGTCACCCTTTACCTGACGCTGCGCAGTGAGTCGGTAGGTCGGTTGCAAGGCCAGGTCAGGACAGGCCCAGCCACGGCCGTACACTTTTCAACCTTCCTTTATCCCTAGGAGCACGTCATGGATTCGATCCTTCGTGCGGCGGGTATGTATGTCGCATTGATGCTGTTGTTTCGCATAGCGGGACGACGCTCGCTGGCAGACCTGACCACGTTCGATTTTGTCCTGCTGCTGATCATCGGCGAGGCCACCCAACAAGCTCTGTTAGGGGATGACTTCTCCTTTACCAATGCCATGCTGGTGATCGCTACGCTGATCGCCCTGGACGTCGGCCTATCGCTCGCCAAACTCAACTCCAGGCGCTTGGCGCGCCTGCTCGACGGCCACGCAACCGTGGTCGTCGAGAACGGCAAGTTTCTTCATCAGCGTATGAGACGCGCACGCCTGACCGAAGACGACATCCTGGAATCGGCTCGCGACAGCCAGGGCATCGAGCATATCGAGCAGATCAAGTTCGCCATCGTCGAGCGCAATGGGAAGATCTCGGTCATACCGGCCGAATGATCAACCTCGATTACAGACCCTCTCGAGTGAATCGATCAGCTCCTCATATTGCACCGGTTTGCTCATCACGATCTGGAAGCCTGCCTCCTTCGCACGGTGACGATGCTGGTGATCGCCAAACCCACTCAGTGCAAGCGCCGGTGTTTTTGCAAATTGCGGCAGTTTGCGCAGGGCTTCCACCAACTGGTAGCCGTCCATGCCCGGCATGCCGATATCTGAAATGATGACATCGTAATGGGATTCACGAACGTCCTCGACGACCCGCAGCGGATCCGAATAAGCGCTGACGGTAGCCTGTTCGTCCTCGAGCAACATTTGCATGACATTGAGGACCTCGACCGAATCGTCCACCAGCAACACCTTGAGCCCGGCCAGGCGATGCTGCGGCGTTTCGATGCCTGCCCGATCACAGGCCTCTGTCGTGTCTGCCACCGGCAGCCGCACCGTGAACGTGCAACCCTGGCCAACCCCTGCTGAGTTCACCCTTACAGTCCCTTGATGCGCTTGCACCAACTGACGTACAAGTGAAAGCCCGATACCCAGGCCTTCATACTGACGTGCGTGGGTGGCGGTCGCTTGCTTGAACAAGTCGAAAATACGCTCACTGTCACCTGGAGACAGGCCAATGCCGTTGTCACTCACGGTGATGACGACGTCACCCCCTTCCAGCGCCAGGGTGATCTTTATGGGTGGGTCGGGCATGCTGAACTTCAGCGCGTTGTTCAACAGGTTCCAGAGGATCTGCTCGATACGGGTAATGTCGCCGCTGATGAAGACGGGTGAGTTCGCATGCACCTCCAGGCTGATCAGGCTCTCTGGATATTCACTGACCGCAACAGCATGGATATCCGTCAGCAGTGCCGTCAGGTTGATGCTGAGCATCTTGAGTTTGAGCTTGCCGGTCCGAATGCGCGCGACATCCAAGAGGTCATCGATTATGCGCGCCTGGCTACTGACCGCGTCACTGATGGTCAGCACGGCCTTTTTAGCCCGCTCCGTATTGCGCACCGCCGGCAGGCGGCGAAGCATTTCCACATTCAGTTGAATTAGATTGAGGGGGTGCTTGAGCTCATGGGACATGACCGCAAAGAACTCATCCTTCAAGTTGCTGCTGGATTGGGTTTCTTCCAGTTGACGACTCTGCTCGTCATGGAGGCGCTTGTGGCCGGTGAGGTCCCGCGCAATCTTGACGTAGCCCTTGACCTTCTCCCCTTGCAAAACGGCCACTTCGCCACTGCAGTAGAAGCGATGCCCGTCCTTGCGAACATGCCAGCGCTCGTCTTTACCGCGGCCTTTCAAGCGGGCCGTTTGCAGCTCTTGCTCAGGGATACCCGCCGCAATATCGTCTTCGGTGAAAATCAGCGAGTAATGTTCACCGATCACTTCGTGCTTGTTGTAACGGAAGATGATTTCCGCGCCGGTATTCCAATCGGAGATACGGCCCTGTTCATCCAGCACGATGATGGCGAATTCATGGGTGCTTTCCGCCACCAGGCGCATGCGCTCCTGGCCCAATCGCAGATCTTCCTCGGCAGCGCGCCGGCTGGAGATGTCGATGAAGGTCAGGACCGTGCCATCGATGTGGCTTTCACTCGCCCGGTAAGGCAGAAGCCGAGCGATATACCAGCGCCCATCCTGGCTACGCACTTCCCGCTCGATCACATTCAATGAGTCGAAGACATTGCTGGCATCGCTGGTCAGCTCGGGATAATCCAGGCGGTGAGTGATATCCAGCAACGAGCGACCTGTATCAGAAGGCAACATGCTGAAGATTTCAGTTGCCCGGGGCGTGAACCAACGGATACGCATCCCGCGGTCAACGAACACCGTGGCGATGTCCGTCGAGGTGATCAAGTTGGCCAGGTAGTCGTTGATCTTGTCGGTCTCTTCCACTTTGTTCTTCAACTCGTGGTTGACCGTCAGCAACTCCTCATTGATCGATTGCAGTTCCTCCTTGCTGGTTTCCAACTCTTCAGTGGCAGAGCGAAGTTCCTCGTTGACCGCTTGCATCTCTTCGTTGGAGGCTTTGAGTTCTTCACTGGAAACCTCGAACTGCTCAACCGTGTCCTGCAACTGCGACTTGGTGCGCTGCAACTCCTGCTCGAGGCTCGCCAGCACCTGATTGTGCTCATGGTTATCGCTCGGGTTCACACTGTCAGCAGCCTTGCCATGCGTCAGCAGGAAGATCACCAGCGTGACATCATGCCCCGTCTTGGCATCCTTGAAGGGCTTGGCCTTGATACGTACCGTGCCCTGCCCGATGCTGTCCTGATAATCGACTTCTCGGGAGATGACCGTTTTGCCGCTGTGTTGCGCTTCGAACAGGGTGGTACGC
Organism: Pseudomonas sp. NPDC089752; assembly: GCF_044748725.1. Classification (NCBI taxonomy): domain Bacteria; kingdom Pseudomonadati; phylum Pseudomonadota; class Gammaproteobacteria; order Pseudomonadales; family Pseudomonadaceae; genus Pseudomonas; species Pseudomonas sp. NPDC089752. The sequence continues at coordinate 45,168 of NZ_JBIVGP010000010.1, read as the reverse complement.
AACGAAAGCCGCAGCGTCGAGGTAATCAACGAAAGCACGTTGCGCCCGACTTCACCGGTCAGGTAGCGCAAAAATCGCCCGCATTCCGCAGTCATGTAGAGAATTTCAGCGTTGCTATCGACGATCAGGCTCGCCGGCAATTCATCTTCCAGGGCTCGCTGATGCACATCGGCGAAGGAGACTTTGCGCTGGGGTTCGGCGCGGGGCGTCAACGGCTCCGGTTCGTTTCGAACGTAGCCTTGGCGTGGAATCGTGAACGACTTCCTGATAGCCAGATTGGTGGTTTTCGCCCGGTAGATCCGATTGCGCTTGTCGACCGGCGTAAACAGTTCGGGACAGGCGTCGGCTGCCTCGGAAGAGCCCAGGAACAAGATGCCACCGGGCTTGAGGGCAAAGTGGAACATTTGCAGAATTTCACGCTGGATTTCGCGGTCCAGGTAAATCAGCAGATTACGGCACACGATCAGGTCGATCTGCGAGAACGGCGGGTCGGATAACAGATTGTGCTTGGCAAACAGCACACATTCCCGCACCTCTTTGCGTACCCGATAAGCACCGCGTTCTTTCACGAAAAACTGACGCAGGCGCACAGAACTCACATCGGCAACGATCGTTTCCGGGTAGATACCGCTGCGGCCCTTGGCAATGGCCCGTTCATCGATATCCGTGGCAAATACCTGTACCTTGGCCATTGACTGAGTCCGCGCCTGAAACTCAGCTGCCACGATGGCAAGTGCGAAAGCCTCTTCGCCAGTCGAGCAACCCGCTGACCAGATACGAATTTCCGAGTCATCTTTAACAGCATGCTCGGTATTGGCCAGAATCTCGCCGAATACATGTTTTTCAAGCGACTCAAACGCTTCACGATCACGGAAGAAGTTGGTGACACCAATCAGCATGTCATCCAGCAGCCCTTTCGCCTCGTCGGTGTTGTTTTCCAGGAACTTCAAATAGGCCTTGAGCTCTGTTTGCGCGTTGACCTGCATCCGCCGTTCAATGCGTCGTAGAACGGTCGCGCGTTTGTAATGCTTGAAATCATGCCCCGTTCTTGCGCGCAACAGCGCCAGGATATCGCGGATAGTCTGCTCGACTTCAACTTGGTCAGGCACTGGCGTGTGCAATGCATGGAGATCATCCGTCCATTTAGGCAGGCGGATCGCTTGCATGCTCTGCCAAAGCTCCACCAGCTTTATAGGTATCTGCGCTACCGGCAATACGATATCTACCAGTCCAGTAGCGATCGCCGCCTCTGGCATACCAGGGAAGGAGGCATCGTCCGGGCTTTGCGCCAGGGTGATACCACCCTCCTCCTTGATTCGGGCCAATCCCAGCGCCCCATCCGACCCGCTGCCGGAAAGTACGATACCAACGGCACGGCTCTGATGGGCGCAAGCCAGCTCCCTGAAGAACACGTCAATGGCCACATGCACACCAGCAGCAGGCTGCGCGGGTTTCACTATCAACTGGTCGCCGGTCATCTCGATTCGGCTGCCAGGTGAGCTGATATACACGCAATTTTTCTGGATACGGCAAGACTGAGTCACTTGCTGCACCCGCACCTGGGTATGCGCCTGCAAGATTTCATCGATCACACTGTCGTGATCCGGCGACAGATGCATCACCACGACAAAGGCCATGTCGTTTTCGGCCGGCAAATGATCGAAGAATACCTGCAGCGCCTCCAGGCCGCCCGCCGATGCGCCAATGCCAACTACCGGAAAATCCACAGCATTCTTCTCAACCGCCGACGACGCTGGCGCGATAGCCGTTGCCTTGGTTTTCTCGTTCATCATACTTCTCTTGATTTGAAGGCCGTCATGGCAAATGGCAGGCGCAACCCGCTTCCAGCGCAGGGATCAGTGCGTTTGGCAAACCCGCGTCGCTAACGCATTCTCACCAGCATACAGCACTGGGATCATTGCACTGCATCAAAGGTTTTACATGGACGAGAAGGAGACAGATCAGAACGTCATTTGACTGCGCTGCCAGCCCTTTTCCCTATCAGCAAAAGGGCCGGCGAGGCGCTTGAGAAGATTCAAGAAGGGAAGCCCAATCCTGCGGAAAGGTCCGAGCCTTCAGGCTTGCCGACTTTCTGGTCCGAGGTTTTATCGCCTTGTTGATCAAGGGATTGTTCGACAGAGGCCTTTACCTCGCGCCCCTTGGCCTTGGCCAGATCGGTCAGTCGGTCGCTGCTGGCACCCATCAGTTGATCTTCCTTTCGAGTACTGGGCAGCGCAGCTCCCAGGGCCGCGCCCAGCGCTATCCCCAAGGCCGCCATGACCAAGGGTTGCTCATGCAGCAGATGGTCGAACTGCCCCTTGAGCGCCGTGGTCTGGTCCGCGACCGTATGCGCCGAGTCCCGTGCCCCACTGCCCAGCTCACTGGCCCGGTCGCGCACGTCATGGGCCTTCATGCGCACTTTATGACCCGCACCATGCATCGCCTCTCCAGCGTGAGCTACTGCGCTCTTAACCGTGTCCACCGCCTCGCCCAGTTTCTCGCCCAACCCCGGCCCTGTGTGGGCGGGCCCAGCGTTGAAGGGGCGATTCTGATTGAGCCCCAGCCACGCCAATCCAAGCACCGTCAATGTCGCGGGGACCGGGTTGTTCTTGAGGGTAGTGCCGAGATTCTGGAAAAACTCGCCACCGTTGCCCTTGGCATAGGCCAGTACCCGGTCGACCATCTGGCCGGGGCTCAGGCGTTGTTCCAGGGCGTCGACCAGATCGCTGATATGCTCGCGTTTGGCATTGATTTCCTGCTCCAGCAGGTCAGGGTCCTTTTGCGCCTCATGTTCGAAGGAAGTGGTCATGGCAGTTTCCTCTTCAGCGTTTCCTTGTCCTGTTGCATGGCGTGCAAGGTGCGGTCAGGCGCCAGATGGGTGGGTTCGAACTGCTTCTTGCCTGATTGCAGCATGATGAAACCAATCACAACGGTGATTGCCCCGACGATCAGAGCAGCCAGCCAGGGCGCGACCACCGTCGCCAGCGCATAAACCGCCGCCAGCAGCAGGATGATGAAGCCCGCCAGCACGACGATCGCGCCCGCCGCGACTGCGGCAGTCCCGGCCTTGAGAGTGGCAAGGTTGTGCTGCAGCTCGGCCTTGGCCAGCGCCAGTTCCTTGGTGAACAAGTCTGGAACTTCTCGCATCAGCTGGCGCAGCAGGCCACCGACGCCGAGTGCGTCATCCTCCGGCGTATGCAGACCTGGTGTTGTATGCAGTGTGTCTTTGTTCATCATTCGGCTCCTTTCAATGGGTCACGCTCGAACGGGCTTCCACCCACCGGAGTGCCCGCTCCGGCGCCCATCGGGTCGACTGGGGTATAGGGTGAATGGGTGGATACATCGCTGCCCTTGTCAGGGACGACGGACGGTGCCGGGCGCTTATCACTGGCGGCTGCGGCCGACGTACCGTGCGTGGCGCTGGCTCGCATGAAGCGCGATACGGCAAACCCGACCGCTACGCTGCCGGCGAGGAACAGTGCCGGGTTGTCGCGTGCCAACTGGGCGCCGCGTTGCAGCAGGCTCTCGGCGCTTTCATGGCGCACCTGCTCGGCGAATTCCCCCATGCAGCTCGCGGCCTGGGTCAGGTAGTGAGAGAGGCCAAGGCTGTCATTGTCCTCCAGCGCGCTGGCCGCAGAACGTGCGCTCTCCTTCAGCGAGTCGAGTTGATCGGCTGCGCTGTCGCGATAGTGCTCGAACTGCTCGCTGCCCATGTGACGGGCCTCATCGAGCAGCGCTCCGGCCTCATCGGTCATCGTGTGCAGATGGTCCTGTGGGGTGCCGGGTGGCGAACTTGAACTCTGATCGGTCTTTTCCATGGTGACGCCCTCGAAGCTTGTGGATGTGCGAATGCTCATACCTGAAGCACTCAATCGGGGGACGCGGTAAGGACGATAAGAGTTCAGCGCCATGGATATGCGACATCTGCCTGGTTCTCAAAAGAACAGCGCGCGATAAACCAGTCGCCCGGCTAATAGGGCACCGCGCAGTCATGAACCTGCCAGCAAGCCTTAGGCTATGTTATTTCGTACACAGCCTAGCCTTTGCTATGTTCAGGCGAGGATGGCCCCGTCCCTCGCTTGATGCCCCGCGGCCCCATCACACCCCAGATGGCCAGCCCCACTACAGGCAACGCCAAGAGCAACAGCGCCCACATCGCCTTGGTGGTATCGGCCTTGTCGCTGCGGAAAACGCTGACGATGGCCCACAGGTCTACCAACAATATGATCACCGCAACGGCAATCCAGAAATACGTGACAGGCTCGGTCATGATCGCCACTCCTACGCAAGATAAACAGGCCGTGCTAAGTCACGGCGCTCTCACTCAGGAGAAGCAGACACAGGCATCAAAGTTCAAGCTGCTTCACCCAGCGGATGAGTGCAAGAGCGCTGATCAGAAGGGTTGAACCTTGCCGCTTGCACTCAATCCACCAAAGGCAACCGTGACTTTTCACAGCCCATGAGGAGGTGCGCCATGAATGCGATCGAACTGCTTATCCAGGATCATCAACTGGTCAAAAAACTCCTTGAAGAGCTTTCTTCGACCACGGAGCGCGCGGTGAAGAAACGCGCCGAACTGCTTGCCCGTATCAAACAGGAGGTCAGTATTCATACTGCTTTGGAGGAGGAGATTCTGTATCCGGCGATCAAGCAGGCCGGCGGTAAGGAGGAGGAGAAAATGTACTACGAGGCCAAGGAAGAACACCGCACGGTCGACTCGCTGGTGATTCCCGACCTGCTGCACACCGAAACCAACACCGTTGAGTTCGCAGGGCGGGTGAAGGTGATGAAGGAGCTGCTGGAGCATCACATCGAGGAAGAAGAAAGCGAACTGTTCCCGACTGCAAGGAAGCTCTTGGGTAAACAGGAACTCGAAGAGATGGGGATGGCCATGGAAGCACAGAAAAAGCTGCTCAAAGGCGAACAGCACGCCGCCTGAAAAAAACCTGCGCGCCCAGGCGGGCGCGCAGGTATCGGTTCATTTCGCTATTAGAACGCGGTAAAGGAACAGAGTGATGGAATTCTGGATCGACCTCCTTGATTGGCCCGCCATGGTGCTGACTGTACTTGCAGCCTGGTTCATCGGGTCAAAACGTGCGGGCCGACGCAAAGTGGGCTTTTGCTGCTTTATGGCCAGCAATCTGCTGTGGGCCGTCTGGGGCTGGCACGCCCAGGCCTGGGCGCTGATCATCCTGCAGCTGTGCCTGTGCACCATGAACGTTCGCGGCTGGAAGAAGAATACGGCAATGCAGGCAGGCTGAACGACACCCTGCCCTATTTGCGTAATGCTTCAATCAACTGTGCTTTGCTCATGCTGGAACGCCCCTTGATATCGCGGCTGCGTGCCTCTTTCATCAAGCTCTCCTTGGTCTGTGTTTCCAGCGAAGAAGCGGATGTGCGTGAATGGCCCTGACGCGTTTTCGCAGCGCGTCTGGCCGAATCCGAGCGCGCTGACTTCTTCTCGCTCGATGACGTCTTCTTCCCAGACCCACCCGACTTTTCCCCGCCGCCTGACTGCTTGTTGACGGTGGCCCAGGCGCGCGATTCTGCCTCGGACTTGGAAACCCCCTTCTGCTCGTAACGCTCTTCGATGTGCTCGGCCTTGCGTTTTTGTTTTTCCGTATACTTGTCTTTCTCTCCACGGGGCATCGTATGCACTCCTCTAGATCAACGCAATGACCAGGCTACACAGGCTGCGCCTTGTTACTGGGTACGGCATCTGCCGCCTCGCTGCACTTACACCCGGCCATGCGGCAGGGCTCACCGTGGCGGTGCCCCGTGGCACAGGCTTCACAGCAATAGGCTTCACCACCTTGCACAAGGGCATTTGCATCCACGGTGCATGAACATGCTTTGCAGGCACAACGTTGCTCGCTCATCGTCCTATCTCCCGTTTCGATTGAGGGCAGGTATTGCTCAATCGACCCGGCAATGGGAGGAATGATTCAGAGATTCTTGCCAAACGGCGGATGAGGGAGCGCAAGCGCTCTGCGTCATGGGTTTCATCGACCAGGCTGATGATTACTATCAAGACGCCTGTTTGTCCGCTGGCCGAATCCGACTTTTATAATCGCCTTCAATTTTCTCGCTTTCGTCTGTTTCAGGCGATCCTCTCCTTTGGAATCCCCCCGCATGTCAATGACAAGCCAGGCCGCCCCCGGCCTTCCCGAACATGATCAACAGAGCGTCAAGCAACAGTGGCTGGCCATTCTCTCAGTTGCCGTGGGTGCCTTCGCCCTGGTCACCAGTGAGTTCCTGCCCGTGGGCGTGCTCAACGACGTCGCCAGCGACCTGGGCATCAGCGCCGGCCAGGCCGGCCTGATGGTGACCCTGCCCGGCATCATGGCCGCCCTCGCCGCCCCGCTGCTGTCGGTGGGGATCGGCGCCCTGGACCGACGCTACCTGCTGATCGGCCTGACGCTGATCATGATCATCGCCAATGCGGTCGTGGCCTATGCCAGTGACTTCAACCTGCTGCTGTTCGGCCGCGTACTGCTCGGCGTCAGTATCGGTGGCTTCTGGGCGACCGCCATCGCCCTCAGCGGACGCCTGGCGCCCAAGGGCGTCGGCGTCGCCCAGGCCACCTCGATCATCATGGTCGGCGTGACGCTGGCTACCGTGCTGGGCGTGCCGGTCGGCACCTGGCTGAGCGGCCTGATGGGCTGGCGCATGACCTTTTTGATCACCGCGCTGGTGGGCGTGCCGGTGCTGTTGGCGCAGGTTCTGTTGCTGCCACGGCTCAATCCCGACAAAGCCATACGCATCAGCGATCTGCCGGCCTTGTTCATCAATCCGCAAGCGCGGGTTGGCTTGATAGCGGTATTGCTGATTGGCCTGGCGCATTTTGCCGCCTACACCTATGTCGCCCCATTCTTTAAACAAAATGCCGGTTTCGATGGCCCGACCATTGGCTCGCTGTTGCTGCTGTATGGCGTGGCCGGGGTCATGGGCAATATCTTCGCCGGCTTCGCCGCCAACCGCAGCGTGCGTCACACCTTGCTGCTGGTGGCGCTGATGATCGCCGTCAGCACCGCGCTGTTCCCGCACTTCGCCACCGGCATGACCGGCGCGGCCATGCTGATCGCGCTGTGGGGCTTCGCTTTCGGCGCCTTCCCGGCCTGCGCCAGCATCTGGATGTTCGTCGTCGCGCCCAAAGATGTCGAACGCGGCATGCCGCTGTTCGTCGCGATGTTCCAGGTGATCATCGCCCTGGGCTCGTTCTTCGGCGGGCGTATCGTCGACGAAATGGGTAGCTCGGTGCTGCTGAGCCTGGCCACGGCGCTGGTCGGGTGCGGGTTCGTCACCGTCCTGGTGCTGGGGCGCAACGTCAGTAACAGCCTGGCGGCGCAGCCTTCCTGAGCTGTGATTCGAGGCCTTAACCAAACTTAAACACAAACGTGACATTTGTCTTTTCAGCCTGTTCGCAAGGATCGGTGCACCGCCGGCCCGGATTCGACAAGGGAGCTGCAAGATGAAGGTCACGGTTTTCGGTACAGGGTATGTAGGCCTCACCCAAGCGATCTGCCTGGCCCAGGTCGGGCATTCGGTGCTATGCATGGATGTCGATGTAGCTCGGATAGCCGCCTTGCAAGAAGGGCACTGTCCGCTTTTCGAACCGGGCATGGCGCCGCTGTTGAGCAAGAACCTGGCCTGTGGCCGCCTGCGGTTCACCACCGACCCGAAGCAGGCGATCGAGCACGCCAGGTTGCTGTTCATCGCCGTCGGCACTCCGCCGCAGAACGATGGAAGCGCAGACCTGAGCCAGGTCTTCGCGGTGGTCGGCAGCATTCTGGAACACGCCGACAGCCCTAAAGTGATCGTCAACAAGTCCACCTCCCCGGTCGGCACGGTCGATCGCATCAGGGCATTGATCGATACCAACGCCAACTCCCAGCAGTTCAGGGTCGTCAGCAATCCAGAATTTCTCAAGGAAGGCTCGGCCATCGACGACTGCATGCGCCCGGATCGCATCATCATCGGTGGCGCTGGCCCTGCGGAAGTGGAACTGCTGCGCGAGCTGTACTTGCCCTTCAACCGTAACCGGGAAAAGTTCATGGTCATGGACGCGCGCAGCGCCGAGATGACCAAATACGCCGCCAACTGCATGCTGGCGACGAAAATCTCCTTCATCAACGAGATGGCCAACCTCGCCGAGCACCTGGGCGCCGATATCGAAATGGTGCGCAGGGGCATCGGCTCGGACCCGCGCATCGGTTACGACTTCATCTACGCCGGCTGTGGTTTTGGCGGCTCATGCTTCCCCAAGGACCTCCAGGCCCTGCGCCGAAGCGCCGAAGCCGAAGGCTTCGAGCCGCAGTTGCTGCAGGCGGTGGAGGCCATCAACCAGCGGCAGAAAAGCCGGCTGTTCAGCAAGATCCAGCGGCACTACCCCGATGGCCTGACCGGCAAGGTCTTCGCGGTCTGGGGGCTGTCCTTCAAGCCCAACACCAATGACATACGCGAGGCGTGCAGCCGCGTGCTGCTCGAAGCATTGTGGGCCGCCGGCGCGCGGGTGCAGGCGCACGATCCGCAGGCCATGGAGGAAATCCAGCGCCATTACGGCACACGCCCCGATCTGTCCCTGGTGCCCTGCAAGGATGACGCGCTCGAAGGCGCCGACGCCCTGGTGATCGTCACCGAATGGCACGACTACCGGGTGCTGAACCTGGACCAGGTGCCGCATCAACTGGCCGACCGCGTGGTGTTCGACGGCCGCAACCTGTTCGAGCCCGAGCACATGGCCGCCGCCGGCCTGACCTACTACGGCATTGGCCGTGGCCAGGTACAACCGCCCGCCTGAGGTGGAATGCCGGGGGAACGGCGGATACCCTGCTGTGGCCTAAGATGAGGCTTGCGATCCATTGCCTTGCGGAGACCACCATGCTGGGTGCTTTTGAACGACGGCTCGACCCCTTCCCCCCTGACGAGGCGCCACCGCCTCCCATCGGCCTGCTGCGCTTCCTGTGGGCCTGCACACGGGGTGCCCGCGGCTACATCCTGGCACTGGCGCTGTCCAGCGCCAGCGTCTCGATCTATGAAGCCTGGCTGTTTTCCTTTCTCGGGCAGGTCGTGGACCTGCTGCCGACCTGGCAAGCCGGCGGCGCCGCAGGCGAGCAGGAACGCTCCATCTTGTGGGGCATCGGCATCGTCCTGCTGACCAGCATCGGGCTGGTGGCCATGCGCACGATGCTGCAGCACCAGGTGCTGGCGATCAACCTGCCGCTGCGTTTGCGCTGGGACTTCCATCGGCTGATGCTGCGGCAAAGCCTGTCGTTCTTTTCCGACGAATTCTCCGGACGCGTCACCACCAAGGTGATGCAAACCGCGCTGGCCGTGCGTGAGGTGCTGTTCACCCTGATCGAGATCATCCCCGGCATCGGCGTGTACTTCATCGCGATCATCGCCCTGGCCGGTGGGTTCGACCTGAAGCTGATGCTGCCCTTCGTTGCCTGGGTCGCGCTGTTCGGCCTGGCCCTGCTGTACTTCGTGCCGCGCCTGGGCAAGGTCGGCCAGGAGCAGGCGCACGCGCGCTCGTCGATGACCGGCCGGGTTTCGGATGCGTACACCAACATCACCACGGTGAAGCTGTTCTCGCATTCCAAGCGGGAGGCGCACTTCGCCCGCGCGGCGATGGAAGACTTCAAGCAGACCGGCTTTCGCCAGATGCGCCTGGTCAGCCAGTTCGAGATCGTCAACCAGGCGCTGGTGGTCGGGCTGATTTTCGGCGCTGGCGGCTATGCCTTGTGGCTGTGGCACCAGGGCCAGGTCGGCACCGGTGCGGTGGCGGCGATTACCGCCATGGCCCTGCGGGTCAACGGCATGTCCCACTGGATCATGTGGCAGATGACCTCGCTGTTCGAGAACATAGGCACCGTGCAGGATGGCATGGCCACCTTGACCCGCGGCCCCAAGGTGCAAGATGCACCGGATGCCGGCCTGCTGACCACCTCAGGCGGCGCGGTGGCCTTCGACAATGTCAGCTTCAACTACAACGGTGAACGCCAAGTGCTCGATGGCCTGAGCCTGAACATCCGCCCGGGCGAAAAGGTCGGCCTGGTGGGCCGCTCCGGCGCGGGCAAATCGACCCTGATCAACCTGCTGCTGCGCTTCTATGACGTCGACAGTGGCGAGATTCGTATCGATGGCCAGAACATCGCCAAGGTCACTCAGGACAGCCTGCGCAGTGCCATCGGTATGGTGACCCAGGACACGTCCCTGCTGCACCGTTCGATCCGCGACAACATCGCCTACGGCCGCCCCGATGCCACCGAGGCGCAGATCCGCCGCGCAGCCGCCAACGCCCAGGCCGACGGTTTCATCAGCCAATTGAGCGACCGCCAGGGCCACAGCGGCTATGACACCCTGGTGGGCGAGCGTGGCATCAAGCTCTCAGGTGGCCAGCGCCAGCGCATCGCCATCGCCCGGGTGATGCTGAAAAACGCCCCTATCCTGTTGCTCGACGAGGCCACCAGCGCGCTGGACTCGGAAGTCGAAGTCGCCATCCAGGAAAGCCTCAATGAAATGATGCAAGGTAAAACCGTCATCGCCATCGCCCACCGGCTGTCCACGATCGCAGCCATGGACCGGCTGATCGTCATGGACGAGGGGCGCATCATCGAGCAAGGCACCCACAGCGAGCTGCTCGCTCGCAACGGTACCTATGCCAGGCTGTGGCAACACCAGAGCGGCGGGTTCCTGGGAGAGGATCAGGGTGTTGCCGAGGCCGTGGAGTAACCTGCGCTAGTCTTTCGGCGGTTTGGCCGGCCCCTGGGGATCTACCTGGGGGTCGTCCAGGTCCGGAGAGTCGGGGTCGAAGCCCAGGTCATCCTTGCGCGTCGCGTGTTCGGACGAGTGCGGCCCCTTGCCTCGGGCCGTTCGCTGCGCCGTTGAATCATGCGCGGTGCCGGTCGAGCCGTCCGGGCGATGGGCATCGTTGTCGCGCTCCTGCTCGCCGTGGGTGGCAGACCCTTTGGATTGATTAGTCATCACGCCTCCTGTCTGTTGTGCGTCAACCAGGCATCGGTTGGCATAACAGAGGAAGCCCCAAGCGGGGATAAAGTTCAGCGCAGCTTCGCGAGCCTGGATGGATGGCTCATAACCCTGACAACGCCTGCTTCAGGTTGACCTCGGGAGGCGTCACATCGTCGAGGGTCAATTGGCCCTCGAGTTCGTCCAAGTGCGCAATCATCTGCTTCACGGCCATCTCGGTATCACCCTCGCGCAATGCGTCGATGATTGCCTGATGCTCGCATGAGGCACAGGGCGGGCTGTCGCCACGCTGGTACAGCGCGACGATCAACGAGCTGCGCACCATCAGGTTACCGAGAATCTCGGCCAGCACCCGGTTGCCACTCACTTCCCCCAACAACAGGTGGAACTCGCAGAGTACGCGGACGATGAGGCGGCGATCGGTGCCGGCTGTTACGGTGCACTCGTCGCGCATGTGCTGATCGATGCGCTTGCGATGCTCCGCGACTCGAACAGGGGTAATACCTTCGACGATCGCCCGCTCCACCGCACGCCGTGCCGCAAAGATTTCCCGCGCCTCCCGGGCGCTGGGCTGGGCCACGGTCGCGCCACGATTGCGCTCGATGTCGACGATGCGCTCCATGGCCAGGCGCTGCAGCGCCGCCTGCACATGGTTGCGGTTGGCCTGCAAGGCTTCGACGATATGCGCTTCGACCAGGCGCACGCCGGGGCGCAGGCGGTGCTGGGCGATGGCCGTGGAGAGTACATCGGCGATACGCTGGACTTCCTGCTGCTTGCTGCTGACCACGCTGCTCTTCATGACCACCTCAAGACCCTCAAAGCATAGGGCCGGCATTATCCGCCGGCCCATGCAGTGGGGCAATCGGTGCGATGCACGAAGCCCGGTATCAAGCCGCCATCAAGGCGTAACGATCGGGAACCAGAAGTCGAAGTTGTCCATGTAGCTCAACAACTCTTCGAGCTTGGCTTCTGCGCCCTCCACCTTGATCACTCCCGAAGAGACAGCGTCCTTGAGGGTGGTTTCCTTGAGCATCAGCTTGTTCAACGTATCGCGGGTCAGCGTGAGCTTGGCATCGGCGTCCTTCGCCTGCATGCCTTCGGTATGGTTGAGCACGCCGTTCACCATCTCCAGCGCGTACTGCTGCTTCAGGTCGGTAAAGTCGAAATTCAGCGTGATGTGCTTGTCTTCGGCTTCTGGTCCTTTCAAACGCATGGCCAGGTAATCGAAGAACAGGTCGAGGTCCATTGCCTTGACCGTATCGGGGCTGGCGGTATCGGGGGTTGGCAACTGCTTGACCCCTTCGCGCAGCTCCTTGGCGCCGGTCAGGTAGAAGTTGCGCCACGGGCCGCTTTCAGCCTGGTAGCCGAGTTGCTCCAGCGCGTCGGCTTGCATGTTTTTCGCAGCCTGGTTGGTCGGGTCGGCGAAAACCACCTTGTTGACCACCTCTGCTACCCAACGGAAATCCCCCTTGTCGTAATACTCTTTGGCCTTCTTCAGTACCGCATCGGCCCCGCCCATCATGTCCACGTAGCGCTTGGCCTGCTCTTCAGGCGGCAGTTCCCACAGGGTCGCCGGGTTGCCAATGAACCAGCCCAGGTACAGCACATAGGTGGCCTTCACGTTGTGGTTGAGCGAACCGTAGTAACCCCGGTTGGAAAAGCGCTGGGCGATCGCCTTGGGCAGTTTCACCTGCTCGGCAATCTCGGTCATGGTCAAACCCTTGTTGGCCAGGCGCAGGGTTTCGTCATTGATGTAACGGTACATGTCGCGCTGCGACGAAAGTTGGTCGCGCACTTCCTGGTTGCCCCAGACCGGCCAGTGGTGCATCGCATACATGACCTGGACGTCATCGCCCCACATTTTCAGCGCTTGATTGAGGTATTTGGACCACGGCAGTGGCTCGCGAATTTTCGCGCCGCGCAGCGAATAGGTGTTATGCAGCGTGTGGGTGGAGTCCTCGGCGGTGTTGAGCGCTTTCTTCTCGTGGATGTAATAGAGCATCTCTGCCGGTGCTTCGCTGCCGGGGGCATAGAGGAACTCGTAGGTCAGGCCATCGATGGTGCGTTTCTCGCCGGTCTTCTCGATGATGTCGGTCGGCGGTATCAAGGTGACGGTCCCTGCGGACGTCGTGGTCCCAAGGCCCGCGCCCAGTTGGCCGGTTTCACTCGGCGGCAACAGGTTGCCGTACATGTAACTGGCCCGGCGGCTCATGGCGGTACCGGCCATCACGTTTTCGGCTACGGCATGTTCGAGGAAGCCTTTTGGCGCATAGACCTTGACCTTGCCCGCCTTCACGTCCTCCTCGTTGATCACGCCGCGTACACCGCCGTAGTGGTCAACGTGACTGTGGGTATAGATCACAGCAACTACCGGTTTTTTCGGCCGGTGTTTGTAATAGAGGTCGAGGGCCGCCTTGGCCGTTTCGCTGGAAATCAACGGGTCGAAGATGGTGATACCTTCCTTGCCTTCGACGATCGTCATGTTCGACAGATCGTAGTTGCGCACCTGATAGATGCCGTCGGTCACCTCGAACAGGCCGGAGATATTGATCAACTGCGACTGTCGCCACAGGCTGGGGTTGGTGGAAGCCGGCGCGGCCTCGCCCTCTTTGATGAACCCGTACTTGTTCGGGTCCCAGATCATGTTACCGCTGGGGCCTTTGATCGGTTCGGACGGCAGCGGCGCAATGAACCCCTTGTGCGCCAGTTCGAAAGAGGTTTTGTCGTTGAAGGGTAATTCTTTGAGTAATGCGTCGTTGGCAGCCTTGGTGGCATCCGTGGCAGGTTTAGGCGCTTCTTCGGCCCATACGTGAGTAGAAAGTGCGATGGCACTCGCCAACAATAACGATGAGCCTGTTTTCCAGCGCGCCATGGGCGCTTTGATGGCCTTGTCGCCTCTGTCAGGTTTCGCAAACAATCTCATGACAATCTCCCTTTGAACTGATGCGCTGTACCTGAGAGGCAACCGCCAGCGGAAGAAAGAACTCGCGATATTGAGTACTCACGCTCCAGTGATCACGCGGATAAACGCCATCCGGTCATGAGAGAAACGCAATACGACTCAATAGACCTTACACACTAGGTGAGCTTGGGCTCCTTGCAAGTCAACCGACCGAAATACAGGTCAGAAGGCTACTGAACGGTATTGCTCGGCTGTTGCCACGATTCTTCCGCGCTTGAGCACCATCAGCCGCGCTGGCAAATCGAGAATGACATCACTGACTGCACGGGTGTCCAGCAGCACCAGGTCCGCATCGTTGCCCACTGCCAGGCCGTATTTGTTCAAACCCAGGGCTTTAGCCGGGTTGGTGGTGAGCATGGCGAGGACGGTGGCTTGGTCATCCGCCCCGCCCAAGTGGCAGGCTGGCAGCGCCAGTTGCGCGATGTTGAGCAGATCGCCCGTGCCATATGGGGTGAAGGCATTGCGAATGTTGTTGGTCGCCAGGCAGGTGTTCACACCGCCATCGCGCAGTGCCCGCACGGGGGTCAACGTTCGCCGCACGTTATGGCTGTCGCCGCGGGCGCCCAGGTGCAAGTCGGTGGCAGGCAGGCACATCACACTGATATCCGCCTCGCGCAGCAACTCGATGATCGGCGCCTGCCGTTCGGGTGCGACAGCCGCCAAACTGGTGAGGTGACCGACGCAGACGCGCCCTTGATAACCCTCGGCGAGGGTTCTGCGAGCCACATGTTCGATGGTCATGTGCTCGGCGTCATCGGCGAAATCCTGGTGCAAATCGATGGGCTTGCCGTAGCGCTTGGCCAGGTCGAAGACGAAGTCGATGTGCTCGATGGGGCAACTGTCGTTGTAGGGGATCCCGCCAACGACATCGGCCCCCTTCTCCATGGCTTCGACCATCATGGCCTTCATCCCAGGCAGTTTCAGGATCCCTTCCTGCGGAAAGGCGACCACCTGGATATCAATGAACTCACGGAATTTTTCGCGCAGTTCCAGCACCACATCCAGGCCGGTGAAGCCCTGTGATGGATCGAACTCGGCGTGGGCACGGACATGGGTGCTGCCCGCCTGCACCAGCGCGCGCAAGACTTGGGTCGACCGCGCCAGAATGTCTTCTCGGGTCAGTGTCGGCTTGAGCGCCGCCGTCACCGCGATGGCTTCCTTCAAAGTGCCCGAACGATTGGCCCGACGCTCCATGACGTTGGCTTTTTCCAGATGCAGATGGCCTTCGACGAAACCGGGAATCAGTACATTGCCGTTGCCCTCGACCTCCTGCCTTGCGCGTGCAGCGATGGCGGGCTCGACCGCGACGATCTTGCCGCCCTGCACACCGACATCCACCAATGTTTGCGCATCATCGATGCGTACGTTTCGAAAGATCATATCCATGCGCTTCATTCCTCCGGCGGCCGGGCGCGGTCAGGCGCCGGGCCGCTTGCATCGGGATTAGAAAGGTTTGGTCGGCAGGTACTTGCCATCCAGGGTGATCACCGCGCGCGAGCCGCCTTCTGGATCTTCGACCTTCTTGATGTCCAGTTTGAAGTTGATGGCACTGATGATGCCGTCACCGAACTTCTCGTGAACCAGCGCCTTGAGGGTGGTGCCGTAGACCTGCAGCATCTCGTAGAAGCGGTAGATCGTAGGGTCGGTCGGCACACCGTTCTCCATGCAACCGCGCACCGGTACGGTTTGCAGCAGGGCAATGCCATCGACGTCGAGGCCGAGCTTTTCGCCAACGACCTGGGCGGCGCTGGCAGGCAGCGGGTGCTGGCCCAACAGTGCGGCGGTCACGAAGGCTTCGGACAGGCCGGTACCGTCGGTGATCTGGGCATACGACAGGTCTTTGCGGGCCTTGGCCATGAGGATGACTTCGGTCAGTGCCTGGCGAACGCTCTGGGTGGCTTGGGACTGGATCATGGGGTTGTCTCCTTGGGTAAAAAGTTGGGTTCAAGCAGCGTGCTTGGGTTGATGGGAAACGGCGTGTACCTGCGGGTTGTCCGCAAGGCTCACGAAAGAGCCGGTGCTGCCATCGAACGCGTCGATACGGCCGCTCTCGATGTCGTAGATCCAGCCGTGCAGGGTGACCCGGCCCTCTTCCAGGGCGAGGCGTACCGACGGGTGGGTCTGGATATTGGCCAACTGGGCAATGACGTTCTCACGCACCATGGCCTCGACCTTGCTGTGCTGGTCCTGATGCTGGCGGGCTTCGTTCACCACCCGGGCGGAATCGGCGTAGCGCAGCCAACCGGCCACGGCGGGCATGTGGTCCAGGCACTTGCAGGTGGCGATGGCGGTCATGGCGCCGCAGTCGGAGTGGCCACAGATCACGATATCCGCGACTTGCAGCGCGGCGACCGCGTATTCGACCGAGGCCGATACGCCCCCAGGCTCAGGGCCGTAGGACGGCACGATGTTGCCGGCATTGCGGATGACGAACAGGTCACCCGGCTCGCGTTGGGTCACCAGCTCCGGCACCAGGCGGCTGTCGGAGCAGGATATGAACAGCGCCCTCGGGCTCTGCTGGGTGGCGAGTTCCTTGAACAGCTTGACGCGCTCGGGGAAGGCGTCTTTCTGGAACTTCAGGAAACCATCGATGATGTCTTTCATGGCTGTTGCCTCTGTCTGGCCGTTGTTGAAGCAAAGGTTACGGACCGGATGACATAAGGTAAAAGTCTCATTTATTATCTGCCGCATCAGATAATCTTATGTGAATGACCATGCTTGCCCGACACATCCAGTACTTCCTCGCGGTTGCGGAGCATCACAGCTTCACCCGGGCCGCAGCGGCCTTGCATGTCTCCCAGCCCGCACTGTCGCAGCAGGTCAAGCAGCTGGAAGAAAGCCTCGGCGCTCAGTTGTTCGACCGATCAGGCCGCACGACCCGCCTGACGGATGCGGGTGAGGTGTATCTTCAATACGTGCGGCGTGCCTCCCAGGAGCTTCAAGAGGCCAAGCGTGCCATCCATGATGTGAGCGACCTCAGCCGAGGGTCGCTGCGGGTGGCGGTGACGCCCACCTTCACCAGTTACTTGATCGGCCCATTGGTCGAGGCGTTTCACAGCCGATATCCAGGCATCATCCTCAACCTGCGGGAAATCTCCCAGGAGCGCATGGAGGCGCTTTTGCTGGCCGATGAGCTGGATGTGGGTATCGCGTTCGAGCAGGCGCACGCTCAGGACATAGAGGCGCTCCCGCTGCTGGTTGAAACCCTTGCCTTAGTGGTCAGCCGTACACACCCCTTGGCAGAGAACCAGTCCATCGGGCTGCAAACCCTCAGCGCGCAGGCGCTGGTGCTGCTCAGCGGAGAATTTGCTACCCGAGAACAGATCGACCGCTATTGCCGTCAGCACGACATTCATCCTCAGGTTCGGATGGAGGCCAACACCATCAGTGCCGTGCTCGAAATCGTGCTCAGGGTGAAACTGTCGACGCTGTTGCCCGCTGCAGTCGCCCTGGCGCATGACGACCTGATCGCCATCGCGCTCGATCCGGCACGCCTGCAGCGCACCGCGGTGCTAATGCGGCGCAAGGGCGCTTATCAGAGCGCCGCTGTTCGCGTTTTCATCGAGCTGGCCCTGACAGTGGCCGCACAGCTGGAGAAGTAAACGAGATTGGCGGCCCTGCTCTTTACGAAGGGCAGCCGGGATGGCCAATTGCCCGAAACCGGCACCGACGCTAGAATTGCTAACCATTCGCATTAGAAACCAAGGCGCCGTTCCCATGACCGCTGCTCCCGGCACTGCTGGCTCCGACCTGGAAGCACTCTATCGCGCCCATCACGGCTGGATACGCCAATGGCTCCAGCGCAAACTCGGCAACGCCCATGATGCCGCAGAACTTGCCCAGGACGTCTTCGTCCGCTTGCTGAGCAAGCCGCGGGCGTTCAATGATGCCGAGCATGCCAAGGCTTATCTGGGGCGGATGTCGCGCAACGCTTGCGTCGACTTCTGGCGCCGGCGGCGAATCGAACAAGCCTACATGGAGGTGCTGTCGGCCCAGCCGGAACAACTGCTGCCTTCACTCGAACACCAGGCCATCATCCTGGAAACCCTGGCGCAATTGCAGGCCATGATCGACCGCATGCCCCAACGTGTAGCAGAAGCGTTCTGCCTGGCCCAACTGCAAGGGATGAAACAGCGGGAGATCGCCGAGCACTTGAAGGTGAGCGAACGTAGCGTGAACAACTACCTGGCCCAGGCGATGTACCAGTGCCTGCTGCTGGAAGTCGAACTGGACGCGTCGCTTTGATGAACAACGCCCCGCTCGACCACGCCGTACTGCAAGCCGCCGCTTCGTGGTTCGCACGCCTGCATGGCGCTGCGGACGATCCCGCCACAATCGCACAATGGAACACGTGGCTTGCCGAAGATGCACGGCATCGCCTGGCCTGGCGCTACGTCGAAGGGATCAACCAGCGCTTCGGCACCCTGCACGCCGACGCCGACCATGCCCATCAGGCGCTCAACGCCGCACACCGTGGGCGTCACTCGCGCCGCAGCCTGCTCGGCGGCCTGTGCGTAGCCGGCGCCACGGGCCTGTTGGGCTGGGGAAGCTGGCGACAGGGTTGGGTCGACTCGCCACGGGCGTGGTTCGCCACCTACCGCACCGGCCTGGCCGATGTGCGGCCGCTGACCCTTGCCGATGGCAGCCGGCTGTGGTTGAACGGGCAGACGGCGCTGGATGTGCAGTTCGATGAATCCGTTCGACAACTGCGGCTGTATCGCGGCGAAATCCTGATCGAGACCGGCGCCGATGCCCGGCCCCTGCAGGTGCTGACCCGCGCAGGCCGCATGCAGCCCCTGGGCACACGTTTCAGCGTGCGTGATCAGGGCCTGCGCACCACCTTGAGCGTGTTCGAAGGCACGGTGCAGGCCACGTGCGCAGAAAGTGGCCGACAACTGCGGGTAGAGGCTGGGCAGATGACCGTCTTCGATGCGCAGCAGGGCGCCGCGCCTAGGCCGGCAAACGCCCTTCGACAAGACTGGAGCCGTGGTGTGCTGGTGGCCGAAGACATGCCACTGGGCCAAGTGATCAGTGTGCTGAAGGACTATCGCCACGGGCATCTGGGCATCGACCCAAGCCTTGACGCACTGCGCGTCGTGGGTACCTATCCACTGCTCGACAGCGACCGTGCGCTGGCGATGCTTGAGCGGGCATTGCCGATCCGAGTGGTACGCACCCTGCCGTGGTGGGTCTCGGTCGAAGCACGCTGAAATTAATTCAAAAATCTTTTTCCGGTTTTGCGCTGCTCGTTCGCTTGGTGGGATGACGACACTTCATCGAACTTGCCAAGGACCCGCTCATGTTTGCTCGCGACACCGCTCTCCCCCGCCGTCATCCACTCGCACTGGCCGTATGTCTCGCACTGGCCGGCCTGAGCGCGAACGTCTTCGCCGATAGCGCCGGGGCAGCAACCCAAGCGCAGGCGATCAATATTCCCGCGGGGCCCCTCGCCCGCCAGTTGAACCTGCTTGCCAGCCAGGCCGGCCTGCTGATCGGCGGCGATGCCGCGCTCACGGCCAACAAGCAGAGCCAGGCGGTGCACGCGACCAGCGTGGAACAAGCGCTGGCGCAGATGCTGGCCGGCAGTGGCGTGGAAGCCGTACGCACAGGTGAACGTGAGTTTCAGCTGGTGCGCAAGGTCGAGGGCTCGGCCCTGACCCTGGACAGCACCACCGTCAACGGCCAAGGGCTGGGCGACGTCACCGAGGGCACTCACGCTTACGCCACCGGCCGCTCGGCCACCGCCACCAAACTGCCATTGTCGCTGCGCGAAACACCGCAGTCGGTAACCGTGGTCACCCGCCAACGCATGGATGACCAGGGCATGAAGACCCTTGATGACGTGATGCAGAACACCACCGGCATCACCATCGTCAAGAACGGAGGCGAACGCTCGCTGTACCAGGCACGTGGCCAACTGGTGGACAACCTGCAGATCGACGGGGTGCCGACCAATATCAGCAACGCCTATTCGATGGACGCTATCTCCAAGCCCAACACCGACATCTATGACCGCGTGGAGATCGTGCGCGGCGCCACAGGCTTGATGGAGGGTGCGGGCAACCCGTCGGCATCGATCAACCTCATTCGCAAACGCCCGACGGCCGAGCGACAGGCCCTGATCGAAACCTCGGTGGGCTCGTGGGACGACTACAAGACCATGGTCGACCTGTCCTCGCCGCTGAACGAGGCCGGTACCCTGCGCGGCAGGTCGGTGATTTCCTACAATAATGCCAACAGCTACCTGGATACCGCACAAAAGGAAAACCAGCTGTTCTACGGCATCCTCGAAGCCGACCTGAGCGAGTCGACCATGGCCACCTTCGGCTTCAGCTACCAGAAGGAGCGCAACTCGGGTTACGACTGGTCCGGGCTGCCGTCCCGTGAAAGCGGCGCGTTCTATCCCCTGTCGCGTTCTACCTCGCTGACCGGAGACTGGAATCACCTGGACAAGCGCAACACCACGGTGTTCGCCGATATGCAGCACAGCTTCGCCAACGACTGGAAGGCCGTGATCGCTGTTAACCAGATGTGGGCCAAGTCGGACTTCCTGGGCAACTACACCTTCCCCGGTGGTGACACCGACTTGTTTACCCTGAACCCGCGCCTGTTTCGCTACGACGACACCCAGACCAGCCTCGATGGCTACCTGACCGGACCGTTCCAGTTGCTCGGTCGCCAACACGACCTGATCGTCGGCGGCAACTGGCGCAAGGACGATTTCGACTACCACGGCGGCCGCGATGCCGGGTACCGCTATATCGTCGACATGAACAACCTGGCAGCCTTCGACCCGCCTGCACCCACCGGCCTGAACGTCAATCAGTGGCAGTACAACCGCTCCCAGGAGCAAAAAGGCGTGTATGTCGCCAGCCGCTTCAGCCTGACCGACAGCACCCGTTTCATTCTGGGCAGCCGCGTGAGCTGGGTAAGCTACGACACGCTGGATGACACCAACGGCATACGCACACCTGAAGACCGTGAGCATTACTCCAAAAGCGGCGAAATCACGCCATACGCTGGCTTGGTACAGGACCTGGACGAACACTGGTCGGCCTACGCCAGCTACACCGAGATCTTCAAACCGCAGGATGTACGCGACATCAACGGCGGCATCCTCAAGCCCACGACCGGCAGCAACTACGAAGTCGGTCTCAAGGGTGAGTTCCTCGACAAACGCCTGCAAACCTCGATAGCGCTGTTCCAGGCCGACCAGACCGGCCGCGCCGAACTGGTCACCGCCGATGACTGCCCCGACGGTTGCTACCGCCCTTCGGACAAGGTTCGCAACAAAGGTATCGAACTTGAGCTGACCGGCGAGATCCTGCCGGATTGGAACCTGTCTGCTGGCTACACCTACACCCAGTCGAAGTACATCGGCGGCCAGCAGAAAGGCGACGACTTCAATGGTGCCTCGCCACGTCACCTGTTCAAGGTGGCCACTGATTATCGGCTGTCAGGAGCGTTGAACCACCTGCGGGTGGGCGGCAGCTTCTATGCCCAGAGCAAGATGACCCAGACCGAGGTCGGCGAAGATTACAAGATTCGTCAGGACGCCTACCACCTGACCAACCTCCACGCGGTCTACGAGATCAGCCGGAACCTGGAGCTCCAGTACAACCTGGATAACGTGTTCGACAAGAAGTACTACCAGACGCTGGGGAATGCCAACTATTGGAACTTCTATGGCGAGCCACGCAATTTCAACCTGGCGTTGCGCGCGAAGTTTTGAAAAGCTTGCCGTCATGGGCTTGGTTTGGGCTTATTGGGGACGTCTGCCTTGGGATTAGTGCGGTGTTTGGATGTGTTCGCCTTGAAATGTTCAGCGCCTATGAGATCGAGCGCCGCCCGCGCAGCGCATCGCGAGCAACGCTCGCTCCTACGTTTGTTTCTGGCCAGTAACGTCAGTGACAGACGCGCGCGAACGCCTTGTTCGCGCGACTCGGTATCGCGTCAGGCACCCAGGCGGCCGCGCGCAAATCTCACTGACATAATTGGCCAAAAACAAACGTAGGAGCGGATGTTATCCGCGATGCGCCGCGCGGGCGGCGCTCGATCTCATAGGCGCTGAACATTTCAAGGCGAACACATCCGAACACTGCACTGACCCCAAGGCATGCACCGTCCGCAATAGGTCGGGAGCAGTCACTCGCCAGCGGCCACCGCATCAATTTCAATCAACATGCCATCCAGTGCCAGACGCGGTACCGGAATCAACGTGCAGACAGGTTGCCGCCCTTGCCCCCAGATGCGGTTTGCCTGCGCGACCCAGGCGTGCAAGCGATCTTGGTCGTGATCGACGATCAGCACCGTGAGCTTGAATATCTGTGCCAGGCCTGCACCCCGAGACGCTAGCGCCGTCTCCAAGTTGGCCAAGGCCTGGCTGGCTTGCTCAGTAAAATCCGACGACAACTTACCCTCGGCATTCTCGCCGCCCTGCCCAGCAATGAACAATAGTCTGGCCCCGGGAGGTACTTCAGCGACGTGTGAGTATCCGTTACCACGAGGATCGTACAATCCGTCAGGGTTAGACAACGTGAATGCTGCGTTAGAGGCATTGGTCATAGGACTCACTCCGGATAAGGAGCGAACAGTCTGAAACCTGAGGTTAAGTAGAGGTCAAGCGGCTCGTAACAGGCAACCGTCTCGCGAAGCAGTCCGCCTGGTTAACCGCGTTGTCGGGCACAACCCCATTTGAATCCGCCTCCAGCATAGGGGGCAGTCCAGTCAGTCCTTTGAATGCAGGCGCTGGCAGCTATGGGTCGAAAGCTGCTAGCCGCGAACGACCGTTTTCGAACCATCGGACCATCACCGTCGCCCGTTATCGACCTCAAGCAACGCCGCGATAATGAACGGTCCCTTCTTCTCCAGATATTCAGCCATGCCGCCGGTATTGGTGGCTTCCAGCTCAAGCTTGAGGTCTTGATATCGCTGCCGAAGGGAGGTGTCGTTCCTGAGCAGATCTCTGAACGTCAGCATCTGGATGACTGATGGGTGGCCACACCTGCAAATGTGGATCTTGTGGGTTCGCACCTCACCAACATTGCGGCGGTAGAAATGGTGCCCTTGCGACAGGTCACTGCCGCGTACATACCCCAGCGTCAGCAAAACCTCGTCCCGCACTGCCTCATTGCGATGCTCTGAAACCTCTATCAGCACATCGATCTCAGGCTTGGCTGAAAGTTGCGGGACAGCCGTGCTGCCTACATGGTGCATGGCGGCAAGCTCATCGCCGAATGCCAGGGCGAGCAGCAGTTTGTCCGCTTCGTACCGTTGCGGCCATGCGGGGTCGTAGGTCGTGATTTTGCTGGTCAGCGCCATGGGCCATCCTTGGGCAGGTAAGAACGTTCTGATGCGCCTTTTCGGCAGGCGCCTGCCGCCACCTAATGACCTTGCACAACCTCATCAGGCTGCGTGCCCACACTTGCGAGAAAGACCTCGGCATCCCGATCGGACCGCAGGCAGACCACGCGACACCCCGACGGCACCGTCGCAACGTATCGCTTTATCGCCTCCCGGGACGAGGTTTTCGTCCGCCACATGAACCTGAAAAACTCCGGCAGGTTGGCCAGCAGTTCCGGGCAGTTTTCCGGCAAGTCTGGCCGCGATCGACCGCGGTTCAGCAGCGTTCTGCGGAGCACGCGCCAGAATCGAAGCGGCGCAGAGCGGTCGATCCATATCACCATGTCAGCGCGGGCCAGGCGGTTGTTCCAAGTGGCCGAATGCCCGCCTTCGAAGATCCAGCGTTCACGGGCCTCGACCTCATGGCATAGACGCGTCTTCTCGTCCCGGCTCCGCTCGATCCAGCCTGGCTGCCAATGAATCGTGTCGATATGCACGACCGGCAAGCCCGTGCGCTCGCCCAGCTTGCGCGCCAGGGTACTTTTCCCAGAACCTGGCTGACCAATGATCATCACCCGTTGCATTGAAGCTCCCTCTCGCCATGCTTGTTGAATTTGGGGCGCGGGATTCTACGGCAATGGGCGATGCGGTCAACTGCATTTCCTTCGCGGATAAACCCGCAACCACAGGGCCAGGTGGTAGCCGCCTCCAGAGGTGAACACGAGCGCGAACAGGCCAGCCAGCAGGCTAGCGCCCCACAGCGCGCCTCGGTCATCGATGATCGCGCTCGCCGTGGGCGCCTCGGGGCGATACAACACGCCCACTTGGTCACCTACCGCGTAGCCGAAGATCAACCCACTTTCGGGGTAGCTGATCACGTTGCCCGTAGCGTCGGTAAAGTCGATTTGTGGATGGCTGCCGCCTGCGTTCAGCGCGCTGACATTGCCCTGGGCGCGTTGGGCCTGAGCCACAAAGCCCAGACGTTCTTCAACCAGCCACAGTGTGAGGGAGAGCAGGCACAGGCCCAGCGGAATGAAAACCAGGGCTCGAAGCAAGTCGCCCCGAGGGGAGGATGGCGTCTTGGCCATGGCAGGTTCCTTGTGTCGTCCTTGAAACGTCGGTCATTGCAGTCAATCAAGAAGGCCCTGTCAAGCACAGGGGGGGCGGCCATCGACCCTTCGGACGTTCGCCATGACATCGTCTGCGCCTATGAGATCGAGCGCCGCCCGCGCGGCGCATCGCGGATAAAATCCGCTCCTACGTTTGTTTCTGGCCAATTATGTCAGTGAGATTTGCGCGCGGCCGCCTTGGTGCCTGACGCGATACCGAGTCGTACGAACAAGGCGTTCGCGCGCGTCTGTCGCTGACGTTACTGGCCAGAAACAAACGTAGGAGCGGATTTTATCCGCGATGCGCCGCGCGGGCGGCGCTCGATCTCACAGGCGCTGAACATTTCAAGGCGAACACATCCGAACACCGCACTGACCCCAAGGAATGCACCGTCCGCAATGGGTCGGAAGCTGTCACTCGCCAGCGGCCGCTACCGACCCAAAGCGGTCATAGGATCATTGCTAATGCGCAGGAATCAACACACCGAAGATCACGAAGAACCCTCCACAGACCTGATTGAATCGACGCCCCGTCCGAGCCAGCCAAGGCCTCACTTTGTGCGCAGCACTTGCTACGCCTAGTTCGACCCCAAACTCCACCACTGCATACGTCACGGACAAAATCGCCGCTTGGGCCACGAGATCTCCGCGAGGGTCGATGAAGGGTGTGATGAATGCCGTGAACAGCAGCAGTGCTTTGGGGTTGGAAATCGCGCTGAGCAGCCCCTGATAGAAAAGCGACCAGCTGCCAGAGCCAGAATGCCCCTTGTTGGCCAGCGTAATCGGCTCTGATCGCCACAGCATGATACCTAGCCAAATCAGGTACAGGCCGCCGACGACCTTCAGCACCGTCAGCCACAGCATCGAAGCCTGTAGCAGGGCACCCAAACCAAGCACGCAGAGCGCGATCATCCCGACAAAACCGATCACGCCCCCGCTGATGGTGAAGAGCGCCTTTCTTCTTCCATGCAAAGCGCCATGGGTCAGGACCAGTAGCGCATTCGGGCCGGGGACCACTGCAATACCGCAGCATGTGATCAGGTAAAGCAACCAAGTATCGAGCTGCATGATGACTCCAAACGTTCAGATTCAGCGCATCATCAGGCCGTATGTGCTGGACGAAAAGCGAATAATGTGACATCTAAGTATTCGTTTATCGAAAGCCACAAGGACACGTCATGTCGCCTCGCGATTTGCAGTTGGACTGGCTCAAATGCTTTGTCGCCGCGGTTGATACCGGCTCGCTGTCCAGCGCAGCGATCGAGGTGCACCGGTCCCAGTCCGCCGTCAGCATGCAACTCAAGAAACTGGAAGCAGCACTTGGCCGGGAGATCCTCAAGCGCGGCCCACGCCAGCTTGAGTTGACCGAGGATGGGCAGATGCTGCTGGGCTACGCGCGGCGCATGCTCGCGCTGCACGCGCAAACTCAGGCCGCGTTTCACGGTGAGATGCTTACCGGGCGAGTTCGGCTTGGCGTGGCGGAAGACTATGCAGCGCATTACCTCACGCCGATACTCAAGCGCTTCGCTCCCAGGCATGAGGGGGTGGAGATCGAGTTGACGTGTGAGCAATCCACAACACTGATACCTCGGATAGACAGCGGCGACCTCGACCTTGCCCTGATCTCCAGCGACTCACCTCGGCGGGGTTCGGTGCTATTCCAGGAACCCATGGTCTGGGTGGGATCGCCCCAATTCGAACTCTGGGCACGAGATCCACTGCCTATTGCCGTTTACGAGGCGGGAAGCCTGGCTCGTCTTGGCGCACTCAGTTCCTTGGCCAAGCAAGAGCGCGATTACAAAGTGGTCTACAACAGCTCCAGTCTGGCAGGTCAAATCGTGGCGGTTGAGAGCGGTTTGGCGGTGGCTGTTCTTACCCGGTGCAGTGTCCCCGCTCATTGTCAGATTTTGGGTGCGGCCCACGGGCTGGGGCCGCTTGAACCCATGAATGTTTCGGTTTATCGAAGCAAGGCGTCACAAGGGTCTAATGCGGTGGACGGCCTGCGGCGTTTCATCATTCAGTCCTTTGACGCTTCGCTTCCAGGGCAAGCAACCTAGGAAGGGTTCTGGCTGAGGTACTCTGCAGTGGACATCACCGGCGCATAACCGAACTTCAGTGCCGCCATAAAGGCCGCATGTACATGGGCCGCCGGCACCTTCACACCATCGAATTCCAGGTCCAGCGTCGCGCAGGCATCATGCAGCACGGTGGTCTGATAACCGAAATCGACCGAGGCACGGGTGATGCCGTCCACGCACATGTGGCTCATGTTGCCGACCACCACTACCTCGCTGACGCCGGCCTCGTCGAGGATCGGCTTCAGCTCGGTCTCGCGGAACGAGTTGATGTAGTGCTTGAGTACCACCGGCTCGCCCGGCTGGTTGACCACGCTCTGGTGCAGCTGCGCGCCCTCGCTGTTCGGCCGGAAGAACGGGGCGTCCTGGCTGGTGAACTCGTGGCGGATATGCACCACTAGGTCGCCGCTGTTGCGAAACGCGGCGATTACCTGGGCCGCGTTGGCCGCCGCCGCCTCGACCTTGCTCAGGGTCCACAGGCCGCCGGGGAAGTAGTCATTCTGGATATCTACCACGATCAATGCTTTCTTGCCGCTCATCTCGTCACTCCTTTCGCTATGGCCTTAGGAAATTCATATGAACCCACAAAACTCAGACTCAGGGACCGCTCAGCGCAATGATCACCGGCCCACAGACCGCCAGCAGCACATTGGAAATCGCATAGCACACGGTAAAACCGATAACCGGCATATTGCTGCCTGACTGCTCGATGATCTTGTTCATCGACGCCGCTTCGGTCTGCGCTCCGGCCAGGGCGCCGAACAGGATGATCGGGTGCAGGCGCAACACGTAATAGCCAGAGTACAAGGTCACCACTGGCGGGATCAGGGTGACTGCGGCACCTGAGATCAACAGCGCCAGCCCTTGCGTCTCGATCGCCGCCAGCGCGGCGGGGCCTGCCAGCAAACCGACGACTGCACCGAATGCCGTAAGGCCGAACTCGGAAAATGCCCATTGCGCGGCAGGTGGCAGCGCACCGAAATCAGGGTGCCGCGAGTTGTACCAGCCGATCAGCAACCCCACCAGCAAGACGCCCCCGCCTACGCCCAACTCGACCGGAATGATGCCGACGTGGGTAGACAGCATGCCCAGTAGCGACCCCACCACCAACCCCAGCGCATGGATCGCGATGTCGCTCTTGTACTGGCGCTGGCGCACCCGCCCTACCTGCTCGGCCAGCGCTTCTACACTGCTGGTGCGCCCGGTCAGGGTAATCACATCGCCACGGCGCAATACCGTATCGGGCAGCAGCGGCAAGTCCAGGCCCTGGCGGCTGACGCCCACGATGTAGCAGCCCATGCGCGTAGCGCCGACCAGCTCATGCTTGATCCGCCTCAGGGTTTTGCCCGCGAGCTTGCGCGAGGTGAGCACGACGTTCGCGGTGCGCGTGGCGAACGACATCGACAGCGGGTCATCCACCTCGGGGCCGATCCACTGGCTGAGCTCGGCAACGGCTTCGCGCAGCGCATACACGCCCAGCACATCGCCACGCTGCAGAAGCAGTTGCGTGTCGCGCTCAAGCACCTGCCCGTCACGGATAATGCGCTCCACACTGAGGTTGCCGTGCAGTGCCTCGATATCGGCAATGCTCATGCCCTCGGCCGCCGGCACGGCCAAGCGATGAGCACGAACCACGATGCGGGTGTAAGGAACGCTCAGCGCCTCGTCCTCTTGCTCGATACCCAGCGAGCGCTCCAGTTCCCGCGCAACACTGGCCAGGTCGACACGCAACAGCCGCGGCGCGATGCTGCCCACGAATACCACCAGGCCGATGGTGCCGAACACATAAGTGATGGCGTAAGCCACCGCCATATGGCTGTTGAGCTGCGCCTTGGCCGCCTCGTCCAAGGACAACTGGGCGATGGCACTGCTGGCCGTGCCCATGATCGCCGTGTCGGTCAAGGCACCGGCGCCAAGCCCGGCAGTGAACCCGGCATCGAAGCCATGCCAGCGGCTCATCAAGAGAATCGTCGCCAGCGCCGTACTGCACAAGACCACCGACAGCAGCACCAACTTCAGCGTGCCTCGGTTCAAGCTGCCGAAGAACTCCGGCCCGCTCTTGAAGCCGACGGCATAGATGAACAAGGCGAAGAAGACCGATTTGAGCTCATGCGGCACCTCCAACCCGATCTGCCCGATGAGCAAACCCATGAGCAGCGCCCCGGCGACCGAGCCGAGGTGAAAACTGCCAAGCTGAATCCGACCGACCAGAACGCCCGACGCAATGGCCAGGAACACGGCAATCTCTGGATTACCACGCAAGGCATGCAGCACGAACTCGATCATTGCCGTACGCCTGTGAACCAACGCATATAGGGATTCTGCGCCATGATCGGCGCCAAGGCCCGCATCTCGCGCTGCCAAGCCTGGCGATTGCCGCTGTACGCCAGCAACGACAGGCCATAAAACCGCCGCAGCACCTGCCACTCCTCCTCCACCGCAGCGCGCAGCGAAGGGCTGGCATTCTCCAGCACGGGCGCTACGCGCAGGGCCAGCAATGCCGGCAGAACACGGGTGATTTCCCGTGGCCGCACCCAGGCGGCGTATTCGATACGTGGGCGATCATCGGTCACCGGTTGCGCATCGGCGGCATAACGTTCCAGCCCTTCCCTGTCGGTGACGAAGGTCGCCAGCAAGGCGTTGACCGAATCGACACCGACCTCTGCCAGCGCAGCGGATACCTGGGGTTGCTCGAAGCGTTGGCGGATGCGCGAAACGTCCAGCACCATGGGCGTGGCTGAACCGATCAGCAACATCTCGTGGAACTCGGTGGTCCACAACGACGCATGCGGGAACACATCCAGGAAGCTGCGCACCAGTGAGCGGCTGTCCTCATCGTTCTGGGTTGGCAGCGGCAGCCATTGGGCGACCAGCCCATGGGCCTGCAGCCGTGACGCGGCCAACTGGTAGAAGTCGCGCGAGTACAAGTTGACCACCCCTGCCGCGGACGGTGGTGGCGGCTCCAGGGTGATCACATCGTAGCGTTGCTTGCTGCGTAGCAGCTCGCGGCGCCCGTCACGCAGGCGGATGTCCAGGCGCGGATCATGCACAGCGTCGTAGGTACCCGAAAACAGCGGCGCCGCTGCCAGCACTTGCGGTAGCAGCTCGGCGACAACCGGGTGTTTCAGCCCCGGATAGCGCAGCATCGCACCGGCAGTGATACCAGTGCCGAAGCCGATCACCAGCGCCGAACGCGGTTCGCCACGGTGGATCAGCAGCGGCAGCAACGCCTGCAGGCGCATGTAGCGCAGCGACGGCATGGCGTCACCGGTGTTGGACACGCCTTGAATGTACAGGCGGTTGAACGCTTGCCCTTGGCGCTGCTGGTTGACCACCGCCACCGTGCCACCGCGGCCCTCCTGGTAGAACACCAGTTCGCCACTGCGGGCGCCGGGCAGCAGTTGCGCAAGCCGCTGGGGTGACGTGAACGCACCGGTGATCAAGGTCGCGGCGCCTACCATCAGCACCATCACCTGCATGCGCCTGCGCACCGCCTGGCCACGCCACGCAGCCACCATACCGATAACCGCCGCCACGGCGGCGAGCACGAACAGCGTGCGTACCAGCCCAAATTGCGGGACTAGGACGAACCCGGTGAGCATCACACCGATGATGCCGCCCAACGTATTGAGGGCGACCACCAGACCAACATCACGGCCCACGTGACCATTGCCCACTGCCAGACGCAACGCCAACGGGAATGCCGCACCGAGCAGCGTGGTAGGCAGAAATACCACGCACACCGCCGCCGCAAAGAAGCGCGCACACATGCCTGCCAGCTGGCTGCCGGTCAGTTGCAGCACCTGGCTTTCCAGCAGGGTCTGCAGGGCCACCAACCAACGCCCGAGCCCAGCAACCTGCAGCAAGGCCAGCAGACCAGCTGCCGCGATCAGCAGGCCGAACAACCCCCAAGGGTCGCGAATACGGTCGGCGCGGCGGGCGTACACGGCACTGCCCAGCACCAGCCCAGCCAGGTAAGTGGCCAGGACCACGGAAAAGGCAAAGGCACGCGTACTCATGAACTGCACGATCGACTGCGTCCACACCACCTCGTACCCGAGCGCCACGCCCCCGGCCAGGCAATACAAGGCGATGGCCAAGCGCGCCTGCGGTGTCCGCGGCAGCGGCGTGGCCGCAGGCTCAGGCAGCGCCTGCTCACCCTTGGCGCGACCAACCCAGGCGCCAAGCGCGGCAAGCAGATTCAACAGTGCGGCCACGCAAGCAGCCCCGGTCACACCGAACTGGGGCAGCAGGACGAACGCCGCCAACAAGGTGCCGCCTATTGCGCCAGCGGTATTGGCGGCGTACAGCCGACCACCCGCCTCGCCCATCTGCCCGTCGACTGGGGTCAAGGCCCGCACCAACACCGGCAAGGTTCCGCCCATCAAGAACGCCGGCAGCCCGACCAGGGTGAAGGGCAGCAGCCATGCCAGCATCCCGACATCCGCCTCCAGGCGGGCGAACGGTGCCGCACACTGCGCCAACGCCAAGGTCGCCGCCACGCCGAGCAAGGCCACCGCCACCTCCAGGCCCGCATAGAGTCTGACCGGGCGGCGCAAGCGATCAGCCCAACGACCGAACACCAGGCCGCCCAGCGCCAGCCCGGCAAAAAACGCACTGATGCCAGCGGTGATGGCATACACCTCCACACCGACCACCAGTGACAGCTGCTTGACCCACAGGACCTGGTAAATCAACGCAGCGCCGCCGGAGATGAACAGCAGCGCTGCTGGCAGCAGCCATTGCAACGGCGCCAGCCTTTCGTTGGTTTCAGGCGTGTCGGCGCGGGTGAGGTTCACAACTGCGGGCATCACTAAACCTTAGCGGACTCACGGTCATGTCCGCGCAAGTAATGAAAGAATGCGCCCGCCGATGGCGGGCGCGGCACATCGCTATTGTTTGTTCATCTTTTCTTCGATCTTTTTGTCCACGTCGGACTGAATCTGATCGATGCTGAAGCTCGCCGGACGTTGGCTCGGAGGGTAATCAACAAAGGTCTGCAGGAACTGCGCGGCCCTCTGGGTACCCTGGAAGAACAGATAGTCGTTCTTGGTCAGCCAGTCGTAGTATTGGTCGGAAACGATATCCGCGCGTTCGTAAGGGTCCATTCGCAGGTTGAATAGCTTGGGTGCGCGCAAGCAGGTGAAAGGCTCGCTCCAAACAGCAAACCCACCCGGCGCCCGCTGCTCGCAATAGACGATTTTCCAGTCCTTGAATCGCATCCCTACCAATTCACCGTCATCGTTGAAGTAGTAGAACTCTGTGCGAGCACTCTTGTCGGTCTTGCCGGTGAGGAAGTCCAGCTGGTTGTAGCCGTCCAAGTGCACCTTGAAGTTCTTGCCGCCAACGTCCGCGCCCTTGAGCAGGCGATCCTTGATGTCGGTGTCACCCGCGATGGCCAGCAAGGTAGGGAACCAATCCAGCCCGGAGAACATCTGGGTGCTGATCGAATCGGCCTTGATCTTGCCAGGCCAGCGTACTATCGCCGGTACGCGATAGGCTCCTTCCCAGTTGGAGTTCTTTTCGTTTCGGAACGGCGTGGTGGCGGCGTCTGGCCACGACCATTGGTTCGGGCCGTTGTCAGTGGTGTAGACAACGATGGTGTTGTCGGCGATCTTCAGATCGTCCAGCGCTTTGAGCAACTTGCCGACATCACCGTCATGCTCGAGCATGCCATCGGCATACTCGTTGCCGACCATGCCGCTCTGCCCTTTCATGGACTCACGCACATGGGTGAACGCGTGCATGCGCGTGGTGTTCATCCACACGAAGAACGGCTTGTCGGCCTTGGCCTGCTTGTCGATAAAGTTGATCGCCGCCTGGGTGGTTTCGTCATCGATGGTTTCCATGCGTTTGCGGGTCAATGCACCGGTGTCCTCGATCTTGCCGTCGGCGCTGGACTTGATCACGCCGCGCGGCGTGGTGGCTTTGAGGAACTCGGGGTCATCTTTAGGCCAGTAAGGGCGCTCTGGCTCCTCTTCGGCGTTGAGGTGGTACAGGTTGCCGAAGAATTCGTCGAAACCGTGGTTGGTCGGCAGATACTCATCGCGGTCACCCAGATGGTTCTTGCCGAATTGACCTGTGGCATAGCCGTGGGCCTTCAAAGCCTGAGCAATGGTCACGTCACGTGCCTGCAGGCCGACCGGCACACCTGGCATACCGACCTTGGACAGCCCCGTGCGCTTGGCAACCTGGCCTGTGATGAACGTCGACCGCCCTGCCGTGCAACTATTTTCGGCATAGTAATCGGTGAACATCATGCCTTCTTTGGCAAGGCGATCAATGTTCGGCGTCTGATAGCCCACCACACCCTGGCCATAGGCACTGATATTGGTCTGGCCGATGTCATCGCCGAATATCACCAGGATATTGGGCTTCTCCGCAGCATTGGCCGAGCACACGCCCATCGCTGCCGAAGCGGCGAGCGCGAGTGTCGGTATCCATCTTCTACTGAACTTCATGAGCCGATCTCTCCGTTTCACGTTTACTGGCATGTGCCACGACTACGTGCACGGGTGACCTACTACTCGGCTGGTTCCCTGTGCGCCTGCGGTGTCTCCTTCATTGAGGCGGGTTGTTGTCAAAGGGGTAGATGCGTTGCCATTCCTGGGCCATGTCGACCACGGTCCAGTTCGCGGTTCTTGCCGCGTCGAGTGCCTTGTCCAGGCGCCCGACCTGGCTGTTACGGTCGTAGGCCCACTCGCGGACGGCATCGGTATGGTGGACCAGGCCGGCAAAGCGCTTGCCGCTGCCGGCCATCGTCCACTGGAGCATTTGCAGGTCGCCGTCGGAATTGCCGAAGGCGAAGATCGGCCGCCGGCCGATGCGGGCATCGATGCTGACCGGTTTACCCGGTCCGTCATCGTTGTGCAGTAACTTGGGCAGCCGCTCGATCGACAGCTTGCCGTTGTCATCGATGAAACGCGCATCCAGGGTGGTGCCGATCACCTGCTCCGGTGGCACCCCATAGACCTCCTGCGCGAAGGCGCGCATGAACGCCACTTCGCCGCCGGACACGATGTAGGTCCTGAACCCGTTGGCGCGCAGGTACTGCAAGAGCTCCAGCATGGGCTGGAAGACCATCTCGGTATACGGTTTGTGGCTGCGTGGGTGCTTGGCGGTGGCCAGCCAACGCTGGGTGTTGGCGATGAACGCCTCGGTGCTGACCCCGGCGTGGGTGGCGGCTACGATCTTGAGGATGCCGTCCATGCCGCTGTCGCTGAGGGCCTTCTGGTCCCCTTCCAGCACGGCCTTGAACGGTTGCTGGCTGGCCCACTCGGGGTGCTGGGGGGCTAGCCGCTTCACCTCGTCGAGGGCAAACAGCACTTCGAAATACAGCGGTTGTTCGCTCCACAAGGTGCCGTCATTGTCGAAGACGGCCACCCGCTCGGCCTCTGGCACATAGTCCTTGCCGCCCTGGGTGGTCACAGCGGCGACAAAGGCTTCGATGGCTTGGCGCGACGGCCCATCGCGCCATGACGGCAGAGGGTCTGCAGCCTGCAGCAGCAAGGGCAGGAAGAGCAACAGCGTCAGCCACCAGCGTGTGCGTTGAAGGTGGAGCATCAAGCATCCCTCCTCTGTGCTACCTGCCCTGCTCGACTCTGTTCATGGATTGAGTGGTTTCAAGCCCTTGCGCTTACGGATGCGTCGCTCCGGCGCTGCCGCTCGCCGAACCTGATTCAGCATCGGGCTCGACGGCGCAATTACCCCTGTGGCCTTGCCGTAGCAGGTCTGGAGCCAGTCTAGTAGACGAACGCCCAGTGAGGGGGGCAAATCCTGGGAAAATTCAAACAGCGTGTAGCGCCCGGTACGGCGACGGATCCACAGATACAGGCCGCCCAGCTCAGGAGGACTTTGCGCCAGTTGCTTGCGGGCCAACGTCCAGGCGTAGTCCGCAGACTGCAAGCGCGCCGTGCGCCGCGCCGCTTGCCAGGCTTTGAATCGACGCCATGCCGCCTGCAGCCAAGGTCTGGCGAGGTAAATCAGCCCCCCGCCGAGCACCAGCAGCCCGATCAACCATAGCCGTTGCGCTGGCAAGCGCAGCTGGGCCTGGCGGCCTAGCGCACGCAGGTCTTCGTCAATGGAGAACGGCGCCTTGTAAGTACCTTCGATGACGTCGATCTCGACGGGGGGCAGCGCTGCCTGCCTAGCCTGGCCAGTGACGGCATCCCACCACTGCAGTTCGATGGCCGGCAGCTGGTAGTGTCCTGCGGCCGATACCACGTAGGTCACGCTGTCTTCCCGCTGCCCACCGTTCGCACCGCCTCGCCCGTCACTCAGAGGCGCCACTTTGGGCGTTTGCACATAGCGTTTGAGGCCGGCAACTTCGCTCAACGGTGGCGGCGGTAGCAACATCGCCTGGGTGCCCTCGGCGCGGGTCAATACACGCCGGGTAATGCTGTCGCCCGCACGCAGGGGCGAATGCGACAACTGCGTCTGTTGCGTGAGGCTGACGTTGCTTGCCACCAGGCGATGCCCCACAGCATCACCGGCCAAGGGCTTGGCAACGAACGTCAACGGTTCGCTGGCAAGCGTGATAGGCGTATCCGATTGCCCAGGGAATACCTGAAAGGATTGCGCCGCAAGCGTGAAGGTCTGGGCCGCCTGCGGGGTAATTTGATAGGTGTAGCGCAGGCCGAAGAAGGTCTTGCCGTCATGCTGCTCGTTCAGATGCTGGGCCTCGCCACTGGGTGCACTCACCGTGGCGCCCGGTAGATTGATGACCGGCAGCACCGGTGGCTGGGTGAACCAGGTGTCGACCAGCAAATCGACCTGCAATTCGACGGTGGCGCCCACCACCGTGTCGCCGGCAGGCGCCAGGCGCGTTTGCACCCGGGCCTCGGTCGCCGCCAAGGCCAACAGCGGCAGGTACAGCCCCAACAGGAGTAGCAAACGCTTCATGGGTTGCCCTGCGCCGCTTTTCGCGAGGCGTCCTGCAACAGGAACTTGCGCTGAAGAAACTGTGCCGGTGAGGTGGTCAGGTTATTCAGCCAGACCTGATCGGACGCCGCCTGGGGCGTTACTTGCTGCTTTTGCTTGGCACCTTGTGACGGCGTCTGGTCCTCGACCACCTTGTCGGCCTTCTCATCCGGTGTATCGGCCTGCTGCTGGTCTTCGTAGTCCTTCAGCAAAGCCTGGGCCAGCGCGAGATTGGCGGTGGCTTCAGGAAAGACCGCCTGCTGCTTCAATGCCTGCTGGTAAGCCGTGACCGCCTGGGCAAACTTGAACTGGCGCACATAGATGTTGCCCCGGTAGAAATTGGCCTGGGCACTATCGAGCCTGCCCAAGCTGGCGAGGGCGAGGTCGTAGTCGGCGGCGTTGTAGGCTGCCAGGCCTTTCCAGAAAGGATCGCTGAAATGCTCCGCGGCCTGAGGATAATGGCCATGCTCGAAGGCCCAGCGCCCCTGCTGGTCGGGGGTAAAAAACGCATCGGCGACGGGCCCGGCCCGGGCGCTCTGTGGCTGTGCGCCCAGCACCACCGCCAGTCCCGCAACGGCCAGCCAGTGCACCTTCCATCCGCGACGCAGGCACAACAGCGCAATCAGCGCCAGCGGCCAGCACAGCCAATAGCCGGCATCTTTCCAGTGCACCTGCTGCGGGTCGCCTTTAGCCGCCTGAAAGTGCTGCTGCGCATGCAGTTCGATCCAATCGAGGTCATCGTCGTTCAAGGTCAGGCTGCCCAAGGGGCCATTGCTGGCGCTGGCCAGCTTGCGCAACGCGTCTTCGTCGAAATCCGCCTGCACTGCCCGGCCGTCGCTGGCGATTCGCGCACGGCCCTGGGCATCACGCAGGACGCCAGCGTTGCCGCTACCCACCGCCAATACCATCACCTGCAGGTCGCTGCCTTTCAACGCAGCGGGGATCGCCGCGAATTGACTGGCATCGGCGCCATCGGTGAGCAACACCAAGGTGCCGGGCACTTGCTCGGCTGCCAGCAGCCGCTTGGCCACCTCGATCACCCCCAGCACGTCCTTGCCGGTTTGTGCGATCAGGTCGGTGGACAAGGCCTGCAGGAAGGTGTCGAGCAGTTGCGGATCTTGGGTCGCAGGCAAGACCAGGTGCGCGCTACCGGCGTAGGCAATCAGCGCGGTCCGCGCCCCTGCCCTGCGCATGACTAGGTCGTGCAGGGTGTGCTTGGCGGCCTGCAGGCGCGAGGGCGGAACGTCGTCGGCATCCATCGAGGGCGAAAGGTCCAGCGCCAGTATCAGCGGCGCGCGATTGTCGACGAAGGCCGGAATGTCTCGCTGCCAGGTAGGCCCGGCAGCGGCCAGGGCACCGATGCCGAGCAACGCGGCCAGCAGGTAGACCGGCCGCAGTCGCGGCTGTTCTTGGGGCGTGATGATCAGATGCTCGACCAGGTGCGTCGCAATCGTACCCTGCAGTTGCCGCTTCAGGTCATTGCGCCGCCGCCACGCCCAAGGCAGCAGCGCCGCCGGGATCCATAGCAAGAGCCAGTAAGGTCGAAGGAGATGCAGCGCACTGAGGTCAATATCCATCTCAAGACCTCGCCTGCGCAGGTTTTGACCGCAACGGCGCGGCCACAGCAGCAAGGCAGTGACCCACTGCCAGTAATAGCAAGGCCGCAGCCAACGGCCACCAGAACAGGTCGCGCTTGGGCTGGTGGCTGAACGTCTTGACCTTGTGCGGAGTTATCTGGTCGAGCGTGGCATAGACCTGAGCCAGGGCACCGCGATCATCGACGCGGAAGAAGCGCCCGCCCGTGGTGCGGGCGATATCTTCCAGCGCCTGCAGGTCGACCTTGTCCTCGCCGCTGGCCTGGGGGCCACCGATACCAATGGTATGTACTACGATATCGTGGGTATGAGCGAGGGCCGCTGCGTGCCCAGGGGTGATCGCACTGCCGGTGTCATTGCCGTCGCTCAGCAGTATCAGCACCTTCTCCTGCTCCTTGGCCGAGTCCAGCAGCTTGATGGCCAGGCCAATTGCATCACCGATCGCGGTGTTCGGGCCGGCCATGCCGACGCCCACCTCATCGAGAAGTAGCAGCAGGCTGGCATGGTCCAAGGTCAAGGGTGCCTGTGGGTAGGCGCCGGTACCAAAGACGATGAGCCCAATGCGGTCCTGCCTGCGCTGGGCGATAAAGTCGCGCACTACCCCTTTGACCGCGCTCAACCGGTCCGTTTGTTGGCCGCCGGCATCCGTGAAATCCTTGGCCTGCATGGATTGGGAAATATCGATCGCCAGCAGCATGTCGCGAATCGGCTGGTCGTGCTCGATGGCCCTTTCCACCAGCACTGGACGCGCACAGGCTGCCAACAGCAGCCCCCATACCAGCACGTTGATGATCACCTGCCAGCGACCGCCTGTACTTTGCGAGGCACTCGGCAGCTGATTGACTGCCCGGCTCATGGCGAAGAAAAACGGCACCCGCAACGCACTGTGCGGCTCCTGATACGGGCGCAGGAAACGATAGGCGAGCCAGGGCGATGGCAGCAGCAAGAACACCCAGAGGTAGTCAAACTGCCACATGATGAGCCTCGATCCAGCGCCGGCTGGTTTGCAGCAGCGTGCTGAGTTCTTCTGCGCCGATCGCCTGCACCTGCGCATCCGGGGCATAGGCCAGGGTCTGCAAGCGCTCGGCAAACTGCTCGGGCAGGGCAAAGCGTGCCCGCTGCTGCAAAAACTCCTGCCAGTGCGCACCGGACAGGCTTTGCACAGGCGGCGAATCGGGCATCGACAGTGCCACACGCTTGAGCAGTTCGGGTAGTTCGCGCAGGGCCGACAGACGCTGCTCAGGGACGGCCAGCGACGCATCAAGTTGGCTGAGGCGTTGCAGCGCCTCGCGCCGATAACGTTCACGCTGCCAGCGCCGCCAAGCAAACAATGCGTAGCCCAGTCCCGCCGCCAGTACGATCGCCAACACCACCCACCAGCCCCAGGTCTGCGGGGTATAGCTGAACGGCGGTATCGGCAGCGGCAACTCCTTGAGCTGGTCGATCGCCGCGGCGGGTGGCCGGGTACTCACCGGGCACCGCCCGAAAGCCGGCCCAGCTCGCGCCGCAACTGGCCCAGCACTTCCTCACCAGTGCTGATCATCATCAGCGGGATCTGGCTGCGCCGCAGCAGTTGGGCTACTTCCTGCAAACGCCCGGAGAAATACTCGCTCAGCGGGCGCTGCACCTGTCGGCGACCGACTTCAAGGTCGATCTGCAGCTCGCCCTGGGTCACGGTCAGCCGCCCCTTGTCCGGCACTTCCAGAGCGATGGGGTCATACACCTGCATGGCGATCACATCGTTGTGCGCACTGAGCTGGCGCAGCAGCTTCAAGGTCTGCTCGGTCACCCCGGCGAAATCGCTGATGATGCACACCAGGGCATCATGCCCGGTGATGCCAATGGCCGCGCGCAGCATGTTGTCGAGCTGCATCTGCTGTTCGCTGTCCGGGCCTGCCGCGCTGAGTGCGTTGTTGCTGCGCACTACCGCGGCGCACAGCGCTTGAACCCGGGCGCGACTGCGCAGCGGCTTGATGTGCGTCACCTGTTGGTCGTCGAACACCAAGCCACCGACGCGGTCGCCAGCGTGCAAGGCGATCCACGCCGACAAGGCGGCAAGCTCGGCGGCGGTGACCGATTTGAAGCTGCGCTGCGAACCGAAATACATGTTCATGCGTTGGTCCACCAGCAGCAGCGTCGGCCGGTCACGTTCCTCGGTGAAGGTGCGCACGAATGGCTTGCCGAAGCGCAACGACGCTCGCCAGTCGAGGTGGCGCAGGTCGTCACCGGGGATGTACCGGCGCAGCTCGTCGAAGCTCAGCCCCCTCCCCCTCAAGCGCGAAGCATGGCTTCCCGCCAGGATGCTGGCCAGCGGCTGACGCGCCAGGAAGCTCAAGCCGCGCACGCGGTGCTCGAACGCCATGAGCTGGCCTAATGAGGCGTAAACGAATCCATCCTGAGTCGGTTGCATGGGCTCGCTCCGCTCAGGCCGGGATCGCCACTTTATCCAGTAACCGGTCGATCACCTGGTCGGCGCCGATGCCATCGGCAATCGCGTCGTAAGAGAGCTGCAGCCGATGGCGCAACACCGGGTGGACTACCGCGCGCACATCGTCCGGGGTGACGAAACCCTGCCCCGCCAGCCAGGCATGGGCCCGCGCTACCCGATCGAGGCTGATGCCGCCACGCGGGCTGGCGCCAATCTTGATCCAGCGCGCGAGGTCAGGGTCATGCGCTGTCGGATGACGAGTGGCATTGATCAGATCGATCACGTAGCGATCGAGCGCCGGTGAAACTGCGACGCCCGAGATAGCACCGCGCGCTGCGAACAGCACTTCCTGGGCCAGACGCTCAGGCGCCTGTTGCGGATGGCTGGCCTGCTGTTCCTCAGTGCGCACCAGGCGCAACACCTGGGTTTCATCCTCGACCTGTGGATAATCCAGCTGCAGCTTCATCAGAAAGCGGTCCATCTGCGCCTCGGGCAGCGGATAGGTGCCCTCTTGTTCGATGGGGTTCTGGGTGGCCAGCACCATGAACAACCCGGACATCGGGTAGCTCTGGCCGGCGACGGTGATCTGGCGCTCTTCCATGGCCTCCAGCAGCGCCGCCTGGACCTTGGCCGGAGCACGGTTGATTTCGTCGGCGAGAATCACGTTGCCGAACAGCGGCCCGGGTTGGAATTTGATCTCGTTGCCCTGGGCGGTCTGCTGGAGGATTTCGCCACCAGTGATGTCCGAGGGCAACAAGTCCGGGGTGAATTGAATGCGCCGCATGCTGGCTTCCAGGTGCGTCGCCAGGGCCTTGACGGTGCGGGTCTTGGCCAGCCCCGGCAAGCTCTCGAGCAGTACATGGCCGTTAGCCAGCAAGCCGAGAATCACATGGCGGATGGTATGCGCCTGGCCCAGTACACTTTGCGCCACACTGGCTTCAAGCGCGGCAATCTGCTCGCGTATGTCCACGGGTCCACTCCTGTGCAGCAGGGCATGGGCGGGATGGCCCACGACGGTTCGCCACTGCTGAAGGCGACTTGGTAAATCTAGACGCTAAAGTCACCAGCGCCAGTTCAACGAGTACTTTCGTATCGTTGCCAATAAGGCTCGATACCCTGCAGCCGCGGATCGTCCGGCGCTGCTTTGCGCATACGCTGGACGTACGCGTAGGCCTCGCTCTGCTCACCGGCCAAGGCATGCAGGTAGATCAGCGAGTAGAGCAAGTCGGGGTTTTCCGGCGCCTGCTGCAGACCACTTTCAAGGGCCACCAGGGCCTCATCGCGCCGATTCATGCGCGACAGCAGCAGGCCTTGGTTGTAGCGAATGCGCGTGTTGCCAGGCAGCGCCACCGCGGCCGTCTCCATCCAGTTCAGCGCCTCTTCTGGCTGGCGCTTTTCCACCAATAGCAGCGCCAGCATGTAGGCCAGGTTGCCATGGTCGGTGGCTGGCATCTTGGCCAGGGCCACGCCGGCGCGCAGCACCTCTTCCGCTTCATCCAGTTGATGTTCCGCCGTTGCCAGGTTGGCCAGGTTGACCCGTGCGGGGACGAAGTACGGGTCCAGCCGCAATGCCTGGCGATACTGGTCCATGGCTTCTGCCTGGCGCCCCTGTCGGCTCAACAGCACCGCCAGGTTCAAGCGCCCGCCTGGCAGGTCGGCATTGCCGCGCAGGCGCGCTTCGTAGTCCGCCAGCGCGGTGCTGAACGCGTCCAGCGATTGCTCAGGCAACTGCGCCTTGGGCACATCGGCGAGCGCCCGCACAGCCTCGTCGCGAACCGCAAGGGCGGGATCTTCGAGCAAGGGCAGCAGTGTCTTGAGACGTTGCTGCGGTGGCACGCTTGAAAAACCGGACGCAGCATAGGCGCGCACCAGCGGGCTTGGGTCCTTGAGTGCCCAGCCCAGGCTGATTGACGCCTGCGCGCCCAGGTCGGCCATCTGCTCGGCGGCTGTGGCGCGTACAATAGTCGGCTTGGTCTTGTCTGCCAGCACTGCACTCAACAGGCTCATTGGAATGCCTTCGCCGTTGCGCACCGCCTGAAAATTCTCACCGAACAGCGGGGGGCGCTTCGGCGTGCCAAACCATTGCTCGATCGCCTTGGCCGCCCAGGCCGGTTGCTGGTCCTTGTGGCAGGCGGTGCAGGCATCGGGGCTGTCTATCTTGCTCGCGAGGTCGGGCCGCGGGATGCGCAAGCTGTGGTCTCGACGGGGATCGACCACCATGTAGGTCTTGGTTGGCATGTGGCAGCTGACACACTGGGCGCCAGGGCTGCCTGGGGCATGATGATGGTGGGCGGGCGTGTCGTAGTCCTTGGCTTGCAAGGTCGCGAAGCGGGCCACCGGTGGATTGCCGTTGTGGCATTGCAGGCATAGGCCGTTGCCTTCGACCTTTACTTTGCTGGTGTGCGGGTTGTGGCAATCGGTGCAGCCGACACCGGCGTTGTACATTTTGCTTTGGGTGAACGAGCCGTACTCGTACACCTCGCCGTCGATCTGCCCATCGGCATGGTAGAGGCCGCTGCGCAACGTCGCCGGCAGGCTCTGGTCGAGCTGCGGATGGCCGGGGAGCTGGCCGACGCCAAGGGTCTGTCGGCGGCTGTGGCAGAAGGCGCACTGTTCGACCTGGCCCTGACTGCCTAGCGCCTTGTAGTCAACGGCTAGGCCGATGTCCTTTGCCGAGGCGTACGTTTGTTTGGCGGGCGCGGCTTTGTTCGCCCAATCAACATGCGCCTGGCCCGGACCATGACAGCTCTGACAGCCGACATTCTGCTCTTTCCAGGTGGTTGCGAAACTGTCCTTAGCGTCGTCGTAATGCTTCATCAAACGGGTGGAATGGCAGTCCGCGCACATCCCGTTCCAGTTCTGGTAGCGGCCAGTCCAGTGCAGCGCGTCTTCAGGGGCGAAACGTTGGCCCGGGTAGAGCGAGAACCAGCGTTGCCCGCCCTCCTGCTTGGTTCTGCTGTCCCAGGCGATGGTCAGCGCCTGCAGGCGGCCTCTGGGCAAGGCGACCAGATACTGTTGCAGCGGATAGTGGCCGAACGTGTACAGAATCTGAAAGTCTGCGGGTTTACCGTCTTCACCCTCGGTATTGACGAAAAAGCTGCCTTGCTTGCGGAAGAAGCGTGCCGTCACGCCGGCCTCGTCGAACCGAGCATTCTTGAAATTGCCCAGGACATTGGCTTGGTTGGCATCGCGCATTGCCCAGCCGTGGTCGGAATCTTTCCAGGCGTTGGCCTGCGTGACATGACACCCCAGGCAAGTAGCCGTCGCCACGTAACCTTCGCCTGAATCCTGGGCGGCCAATGCCATGCCTCCCGGGCCAAGCAACAGGGTGATCAATACAGCCAGCCGCCACCAAGTACTGAGCGACGAACCCAAACTCCTTTCTTCGTTGCGATGCCCCATCCCTTAGCTCCACGGTCAACGCGAACAACGGCCCTTCAGGCTCTTCTGGCACGCTACGTCTGGAGGATCAGGCTAGCGCATGGCTCTGACAATGACAGGCCAGGTCCCGGAAAAAACCTCAGCTATGCTTTGCTTCTGCTTGCAGATCACGGTCGCGCAACGTTGCAACTCATCTGACGAGGCACTCTATGTTGAAGGGGAACCACCACCCGTTCTATCTGCTTGCCTTGCTGGTGCCCACCGGGGTCGGGCATGCGGAAGACTCGGCAGAACTCGCCAAGAAAGCGCTGAATCCGGTGGCCGCCATGTACAGCCTGCCCGTGCAGTACAACTGGGACCAGAAAATGGGGCCCAGCGGCGATGGCAAGCGCAGCCTGACCAATATCCAACCGGTGCTGCCCTTCAGCCTGAATGATGACTGGAACCTGATCTCGCGCACGATTCTCCCGGTGATCGACCAGCATGGCCTGGGCGGTGGAGCGGACAAATCCGGTGTGGGCGATATCACCCAGAGCTTTTTCTTCTCCCCGAGACAACCGACTGCCAGCGGCTGGATACTCGGCGCCGGGCCGGCAGTGCTGATCCCGACTGGCAGCGACGACGTACTCAGCTATGAACAATGGGGGCTCGGCCCCACCGCAGTTGCCTTGAAACAGGCCAACGGCTGGACTCATGGAGTACTGGCCAACCACATCTGGGGACTGGAAGGCAGCCCCGCCGATGGCAAGGACAAGGTCAACCAGACGTTCCTGCAGCCCTTTCTTTCATTTACCGATAGCTCGCTGACCACCTTTGGCATCAACAGTGAGGCGAACTACGACTGGCAATCCAGAGAATGGTCGATCCCGCTCAACCTCACCGTGACCCAGCTGCTGAAGGTCGATGGGCACCCGCTCACCCTTCAGGCCGGCCCCCGCTATTG
This sequence comes from Pseudomonas sp. NPDC089752, assembly GCF_044748725.1. Taxonomy (NCBI): domain Bacteria; kingdom Pseudomonadati; phylum Pseudomonadota; class Gammaproteobacteria; order Pseudomonadales; family Pseudomonadaceae; genus Pseudomonas; species Pseudomonas sp. NPDC089752. Next base: position 1,425 of record NZ_JBIVGP010000010.1, on the reverse strand, counting down.
GCTAGATTCTGCGGAGAATGGCCCACAAGGGTGGGGTTTTCGCTTTGCGGTGACGTTGCTGTTTCCACGCTGATTGCCTGGATTACCAGGCGTATTGAAGGCGAAGCGTCCAGGTGTTCACATCCGGTGAGCCACTTTGCTCGGAAACGGTGTCCGAATACGCGACCAGGCCGCCAAACTGGGGCGAAAGCATGAAACCCAGGCTCGCGCCGAGCACGGTATTTTCCTGCTCGTTGTCCTGATTGGTGCCATTGATCTTGGTCTCCCCGCCTTTGCTGTAGGTGGCATCCAGAGAAACCCAAAGCGCGCGATTGATGGTGTAGCTGTAGTGGCCCTCAGCAGCCCACAGCGGGTCCTGCTCCAACTTCGTAGTAACCAAAAATCATGTTCAGGTCTTTTGGCAGGTTCTGCCAATCTCTGGCATTGTCCGCTTGTACGCTGGCGCATGAGACCATCGCGCCGAGACCTAGCAGCGTGGGTAGATTCCAACGCAAACGCTCAGGGGTAGTGGTCATGACCCAGCCTCACAGGTCCATCACAAGGGTGAACTGACCCAACGCGCAGTAGACAGGTCAGTCAATGCAGTGGCTGGTTCTAGCGTAGACGCATTCCACACACTGCAAAGCCTGCAACCATCAAGGACGGTGCCCATGTTTTCACTGACTGACGAACACTTGCTGACCAGCATTCACGAGAACCCGGTTAACCGGGTTTTATCGGCCACTCTGCCACTGCTCGACATTCCAGACTGCATGCTGACAGCTGGCGCACTGTTCCAGAGCTTCTGGAATCACCGCTCAGGGCTCCCTGTCGAGCAAGGCATCAAGGACTATGACATTGCCTATTTCGATCCAGACCTGTCCTGGGAAGCAGAGGACCGCGTGATCAACCGCGTGCAACAGGCGTGCGCGCATCTGGGCGTCAATGTCGAAGTACGCAACCAGGCACGCGTGCACCTGTGGTACGAAGCGAAATTCGGTGGCGTCTACTCGCCTTTGACACGGGTAACCGATGGCATTGACCGGTACCTGATCCGTTCAACCTGCCTGGGCGTTGACGTCCGCACTGGCAAGCTTTACAGCACCCATGGGTTGGACGACCTGCAGAACAACGTGCTCAGGATGAATGAGTTGAACCCACGGCCGGGTTTGTTCAGGGAGAAGGCTGCCAGCTACCAGTTGCGATGGCCTTGGCTTGTACTGGTTGAATGAGTATTTGTTGCGGAGCGAATGCAGCCACTCGGGTGGCAGCTTTCGACCCTTTGCGGACGGTGCATGCCTTGGGGGCAGTGCGGTGTTCGGATGTGTTCGCCTTGAAATTTTCAGCGCTTATGAGATCGAGCGCCGCCCGCGCGGCGCATCGCGGATAACATCCGCTCCTACGTTTGTTTCTGGCCAGTAACGTCAGTGACAGACGCGCGCGAAC
>NZ_JBIVGP010000009.1:0-249622 GCF_044748725.1 Pseudomonas sp. NPDC089752 | reverse complement strand
CGGGCTCGATGCCCTAGGAGCGGCTCCGCTTCAAGACCTTCCCTCGATGATCAGTCGAGAACTTTCGCCTCTTGGGAGGCGAAAGTCGAGATACAAGGAGCGGCTTTAGCCGCGAAGAGAACGACGCGGTGTATGGCACCGGCTCCGCCGGTGTTCGCGGCTGAAGCCGCTCCTACCGGGATATGTGAGAGCTTGGGAATGGGTGGTGCTATCAGCTTTCCAGCCAGACGTCCCGCGCCCAGTGCCAGACTGATTCCCAGCTGTCTTCGCTCACCAGCTCTTCGTCGGCATCCCACAGCACTACGGTGCCGTCTTCTTCGACACAGTAGTAGTTGTCACCGTCCTGGCACAGTGGGATCAGCTCACGGGGTACGCCTGCATCCCAGGCATTGGCGGCGACTTCAGGAAGGTAGGTATGCGACTGCGGGTCGGTGGCAGTCACAGGCTCCAGCGAGCCGTACACAACGTCGCTGACGGTCAAAAGAAACTCTTTGAACACGAACGGAATATTGATGAACAGCTGTTCCTCGATCTCGACCAGTTGGTCTTCATCGGGAAGCTCCAGGGGCACCGGTACCGGTTCATTGGCTTCACGGAGTTGTTCGATCACTTCTTCCACGGTTCATTTCCTCTGACCTTGATGACAACGCTGCGCGTTATACCCTAGTAGGACGGTCTGGCAAAAGCAAAAACCCCGGGACAGGCCTGGGGTTTTTTGTGCAACGTGCGACGGTTAACCGTTTTGACGGATACCGGCGACCAGCCAAGGCTGGTTCTCGCCCTGGGCGCGAACCATGTGCCAGCTTTCGCTGAAGGCTTCGCCCTGGTCGAAGCGCGAGGTCTTCGACACGCCACGGAAGGTCAGGGTGGCGTCGGTACGGTCGGAACGATCGTCCACGCCGTCCAGTTGCACTTCAAGGTTGTCGATGTAGGTGGCCTGGAAGCCATCACCCAGGTCGGCACGTTCGCGCTTGAGGAACTCGAGCATTTGCGGCGTGACGAACTCGGCGATCTTGTCCATCTCGTTGGCATCCCAGTGCTGCTGCAGCGACTGGAAGTGGCTTTGCGCTGCGGCCAGGAAGCTCTTCTCGTTGAACCAGGCCGGGGCGTTGATGACCGGCGCAGCTGCAGCGGCAGGTGCGGCCGAACCACCGAAAATCGACGGCTGGGCAGGCTGGCCGTGGGCTTCACGCTGGAACGGCGCATGGCCCGGAGCGGCCATTTGTGGCTGCTGCTGGCGGCGGCGGGCGGCGATGAAGCGGAACACCAGGAAGGCGATCAGCGCGACGATCAGGAAGTCCATGATCTGGAAGCCCTCGAAGCCGTCACCCATGAACATGGACGCCAGCAGGCCACCGGCGGCGAGGCCGGCCAGTGGGCCCAGCCAGCGCGAAGCACCGCTGGCGGCGGCCGGAGCACGGCCAGGAGCGGTCGGCGCGGCGGCAGGCGTGGTTGGCGTAGCCTGGCGAGTCTGGTGGATAGGCGCGGAGCCCGAGCTCTTGCCGCCGCCGAAGCGCTTGGCACTGGCGTCCAGGCTCAGCGTCAGGCCGACGCAGAGCGCCAGTGCGATGCTAAGAAAACGTTGCATAAATGGGATATCCCCTGTTGTGGATTGCACGCGCGTCATGGTGCACAGGTTCCCGGGCACATGACCAGCGACAAGATGTTTCTAGCTTTTGCCTGAATGTTGCAGGCCTTCGCCTAGATGGCCTCTAACTTGGCATACCCCAGCATCAGCCACTTGCTGCCTTCGGCAAAGTTCACCTGCACCCGGGCCTGGGCACCGGAGCCCTCGAAGTTGAGGATCACGCCCTCACCGAAGACCGAATGCTGGACTCGCTGGCCCAGGTTGAAGGATGTCTGCGGAATATTGGCATTGGCGAACAGGCTGCTGGTGCTGGTGCTCTTGGCGCCGCCGAACGGGCGGCTGACGCTGTTGGAAAGGCGCACTTCCTGAACCAGACCTGCCGGAATCTCACGTACGAAGCGTGACACCTTGTTGTAGGTCTCACTACCGTACAGGCGACGGGTTTCGGCATAGGTCATGAACAGCTGACGCATGGCGCGGGTAATGCCCACGTACGCCAAGCGACGTTCCTCTTCCAGTCGTCCAGGTTCTTCCAGGCTCATCTTGTGCGGGAACAGACCTTCTTCCATCCCTACCAGGAATACATAAGGGAATTCCAGGCCCTTGGCACTGTGCAGGGTCATCAGCTGAATGCTGTCTTCATGCTCGTCCGCCTGCGCTTCGCCGGCTTCCAGCGAGGCGTGGCCGAGGAAGGCCGACAGTGGCGAGAGATCCGCGTCGTCATCGCTGGTTTCGAAGTTGCGCGCGGCGCTGACCAGTTCCTCAAGGTTTTCTACCCGTGCCTGGCCCTTTTCACCTTTTTCTTCCTGGTGATAGATGATCAGGCCTGATTGTTCGATAACCGTCTGGGTCATGCTGTGCAGCGGCATATCGGCAGTCTTGCCGGCGAGGTTCTCGATCAGCTCGATGAACGCGCCCAGTGCGCTGGCGGCGCGGCCTTTGAGAGCCTTGGCGGCGAGCAGCTGGCACATGGCTTCCCACATCGACAGCTGACTGTGGCGGGCGTGTTCGCGAATGGCTTCGACAGTCTTCTCGCCAATGCCGCGCGGCGGGACGTTGATGACGCGCTCCAGGGCCGCGTCGTTGCCACGGCCTTCGAGCAGGCGCAGGTACGCCATGGCATTCTTGATTTCGGCGCGTTCGAAGAAGCGCTGGCCACCATAGATGCGGTAGGGGATGCGCTCACGCAGCAACGCTTCTTCCAGCACCCGCGACTGGGCGTTGGAGCGGTACAGGATGGCGACTTCGTTGCGCGAGCAGCCTTGCTTGATCAGGCTCTCGATGGTCTCGACCACATAGCGCGCTTCATCATGTTCGTTGTAGGCCGCATAAAGGGTGAGCGGCTCACCTTCACCGAGGTCGGTCCACAACTCCTTGCCCAGGCGCCCGCTGTTGTTGGCGATCAAGGCGTTGGCGGCCTTGAGGATGCCGCCGGTGGAGCGGTAGTTCTGCTCCAGGCGAATCATCTCGGCGTCGGGGAAGTCGGCGGTGTACTGGTGAATGTTCTCGATCTTGGCGCCGCGCCAGCCGTAGATCGACTGGTCATCGTCGCCCACGGCCATCAGGCTGCCGCCGCCACCTCCGGCCAACAGGCGCAACCAGGCGTACTGCACGGCGTTGGTGTCCTGAAACTCGTCCACCAGCAGGTGGCGGAAGCGCCGCTGGTAGTGTTCGAGCAGGCCCGGGTGATCACGCCACAGGTCCAGCGCACGCAGCAGCAGTTCGGAGAAGTCGATGACCCCGGCGCGTTCGCAGGCCTGTTCGTAGGCCTCGTAAATGCTGCGCATGGTGCCCAGGAACAAGTCGCCACCGGCCTGGATATGCTGCGGGCGCAGGCCCTCGTCCTTCTGCCCGTTGATGAACCACTGAGCCTGGCGCGCCGGCCAGCGCTGCTCGTCGAGGCCCAGCTCGCGGATCACCCGCTTGACCAGGCGCTGCTGGTCGTCACTGTCGAGGATCTGGAAGTTCTGCACCAGGCGTGCTTCCTGCCAGTGCGCCCGCAACAGGCGGTGCGCCAGGCCGTGGAAGGTACCCACCCACATGCCCGCTGGGTTGATTCCCAGCAACTGCTCGATCCGATGGCGCATCTCGGCGGCAGCCTTGTTGGTGAAGGTCACCGACAGGATCGAGTGCGGCGAGGCCTGCTCGACCTGGATCAACCAGGCGATGCGGTGCACCAGCACGCGGGTTTTACCGGAGCCGGCGCCAGCAAGCACCAGTTGACGCCCGAGCGTGGCCGCGACGGCCTGGCGTTGGGCATCGTTGAGGGAGTTCAGCAGGAGGGAGAGGTCATCTGTGTGCATCCGGCCATTCTAGGGGCAGGCAGGATTGGGGGCAAACACCCACTGTATAAATGTTCACCTGTAACGCCGCCGCTCATCGGTGAGCCTCTCAGCCGTGCCAGTGCCGGCCGTGCCTGGCCAGCAGGCTGTTGGCCTGCTCCGGGCCATTGCTGCCGGCGGCGTAATGCCGGGGCGCCTGGAAGTGCTCCTGCCAGCCTTTGATGATGGGGTCGATCCACGCCCAGGCCGCTTCGACTTCGTCGCGCCGCATGAACAGCGTCGAGTCACCCTCCAGCACATCCAGCAGCAGGCGTTCGTAGGCTTCCCAGCGACGGGTCTGGCCAAATACCTGGGCCAGGTTGAGGTCCAGCTCCACCGGCTCCAGGCGCATGCCTTTGCCCGGGCTCTTGGTCATCATGCGCAGGCTGATGCGCTCGTCCGGTTGCAGCTGGATCAGCAACTGGTTGACCTGTCCGCCGCTGAACAGCTCATGGGGCACCGGCTTGAACTGGATGACGATCTGCGACGAGCGCCGTGCCATGCGCTTGCCGGTGCGCAGGTAGAACGGCACCCCGGCCCAGCGCCAGTTGTCGATGTGGGCGTGCACGGCAACGAAGGTTTCGGTATCGCTGTCGTTGTCCACGTCCTTCTCGAAGTAATAGGCAGGCACTTCCTGGCCGCCGATGTGCCCGGCACCATACTGCCCGCGCACGGTCTTGTCCTGCACGTCCTGGCCGGTGATCGGCTTGAGGGCGCGCAGGATCTTCACCTTCTCGTCACGCACCGCTTCGGCTTCGAACTCCGCGGGCGGCTCCATGGCCACCAGGCACAGCAGCTGCAACAGATGGTTCTGCAGCATGTCACGGGTTGCACCGGAGCGGTCGTAATAACCGCCGCGATTCTCCACGCCGAGGGTTTCGCAGACGCTGATCTGCACATGGTCGACCTGCCCGTTGCGCCACACCGGTTCTAGCAAGGCATTGGCGAAACGCAGGGCCATGAGGTTCTGCACGGTTTCTTTGCCCAGGTAGTGGTCGATGCGAAACACCTGGGGCTCGTCGAACACTGCACCGATCGCTTCATTGATGGCGGTGGCCGACGCGAGCGAATGGCCAATTGGCTTTTCCAGCACGATGCGCGCTTCGGGATCCGCCAGCCCGGCCACGCGCAGGTGGTTGGCGATCGGCACGAACAGGTTGGGGGCGGTGGCCAGGTAAAAGATGCGGGTCAGCCCGCCAGGCTCGCCGAGGTAGCGCGCCAGGCGACCGAAGTCGGCGCTTTGCGAGGCGTCCATGGGGAAGTAGTCGAGACGTGCGCAAAAGCGCTGCCAAACGTCCTCGTCGAAGTCGTTGCGGGCAATTTGTACCCGACAATGGCGTTCGGCGAGCTTGAGGTAGTCGTTGCGCGAGAGGTTGCGGCGGGCCAAGGCAATGATGCGCACGGCAGTGTTAAGGCGTGCCTCGCGATACAGGTGATAGAGCGCCGGCAGCAATTTGTGCAGGGCCAGATCACCGGTGCCACCGAACACCAGAATGTCGCAAGGAATAGTCAAACCACTACGCTCCACCTTCGTTTAACTGGGCGGGTTGTCGTCCATGTAGTATAACTACAAGAAAGCTACATCCCGGCCAGCCGATCATAACCGAGTCCAGCACGTGAATCTGTTGCAACATATCGCCCAATCGCGCCACCTGCTGCGCAAATCGGAACTGAAAGTGGCCGACCACGTGCTGCTCGACCCGGCTGCCGTCATGCACAGCTCGATGGCCGATCTGGCGCACAACGTAGGCATCAGCGAACCGACCATCGTGCGTTTCTGCCGGGCGATCGGTTGTTCGGGCTTTCAGGATCTCAAGCTGAAGCTGGCGCAGAGCCTGGCCGCTGGCGCCAGTTTCGGGCAGTTCGCAATCCATGAAGACGATTCGGTTGCCGACTACAGCCTGAAGATTTTCGACACCACCTTGCACACGCTGATGGAAGTGCGTGAACACCTCGACCCGCACGCGTTGCAGCAGGCGGTGAGCGCCATGGCCAAGGCGCAGCGTGTGGAGTTCTATGGGTTTGGTGCGTCCGGTGCGGTGGCGGCCGATGCGCAGCACAAGTTCTTCCGCCTGTTGCTGAGTGCGGCCGCTTATTCCGATCCGCATATGCAAGCGATGTCGGCTGTTACGCTCAAGCCTGGAGATGTTGCCGTGTGCATTTCCCAGTCGGGCCGTTCAAAGGATTTGCTGATCACCGCCAATCTGGTCCGTGAGAGTGGCGCCAACCTGATCACCCTGTGCCCGAGCCAGACGCCACTGGCAGAGCTTTCGACCGTCAATCTGGCGATCGACGTGCATGAAGATACTGAAATCTACACCCCCCTGACCTCGCGTATTGCCCACCTGGTGGTGATCGACGTATTGGCAATGGGCGTGGCGATGGCGCGTGGCCCTAGCCTGGTCAACCACCTCAAGAGCGTGAAACGCAGTTTGCGTAGCCTGCGCCTGTCGCCGAAGTCGATCAAGGCGATGGATGATTGAAAGAAGCGGCAAAATTCACTGATTTGTCACGATTGCTCAGCAAAACGGTAAACCATTGAAGCCAGTCTGAAGGTCCCCGCACTCGATCAGGGAGACAGACATGGCTCGTGATTTCGATGGCTCGTACCAACCAAACGCCAAAGCCCGTAAACAGCAGGAAAAGGATCAGCGCCGCATGGAGTATCGCCGTGCGATAGAAAGCTATTGCGATCAACGGCAGCTGCTTCGCGATCTGTCGGATTATCCTGAACTGCAAGACCTCACGGTATGGCAGGCTTCGGCGGCAATTTCCCCGAAAACCGCTCAACAAGCCCGCTGATCAGCGCACGTTCGCTGCGGATGAACGCCAGGAAGGCCAGGGCCACCGGTGACTGCCGCTTGGCCTTGGACTGCACCACGCACCAGCTGCGGTACAAGGGCAGTTCTTCCACTGGCAGCTCCCGGAGCACTCCTGCGGCCAGCTCCATGTTGACCGCATGGCGAGTCAGCAGGGCGATGCCCAGGCCGGCGATCACGCACTCGCGCTGGGCATCGGCGGAGGCTACTTCCAGCGTTTGGGTGAAGTGCACGCGCTTGTCCTTGAAGTACTCCTCGCAAGCCTTGCGCGTTCCCGAGCCCTGTTCGCGGACCAGCAAGGTATGAGGCTCGAGGTCCTGCAGGCGCAGCTGCTCCAGCTTGCACAGCGGATGCTCAGGCGGCGCCACGGCAATGATCGGGTTGTTGAGAAACGGCAGAAACTCAAGGCCCATGTCCTGCGGCACCATGGACATGATGATCAGGTCGTCGCGGTTGTCGGAAAGACGCCGGATCGCCTGGGCGCGATTGACCACCGTAAGGGTCAGGTTGACCTCCGGGTGACGTTGCTTGAAGGCGGCGAACAGGTGTGGCACGAAGTACTTGGCACTGGATTCGATCGCCAGTTTCAACTGCCCTTGCAGTGAGCCCTGCATGTCCGACAGCTGCATGTCGAGGCTTTCCAGGCGGCCGAAGATGTCTCGGCTGGCGCGCTGCAACGCTTCGGCGGCCTCGGTCAGGTAGAGCTTCTTGCCGACGTACTCGAACAGCGGCTGCCCGACCAGCTCTTCGAGTTGGCGGATCTGTAGACTAACGGCGGGTTGCGTCAGTGCCATCTCCTCCGCGGCACGGCTGTACGAGCGTAAATCACACACCTCGTTAAAGATCTGCAGTTGACGCAAAGTCATACGCATCAAGGACTTACGCATTTTTCTCCAGGCTCCAGCAAAACCTTGTTACCGAACTATAAGCTTTTGCTAATACAGCCCCTAACAAATATTGATTTTTGTTTATCGACCTACAGCGCTAGGGTGAATATGCGACTGGCCAGCGACGTCTGGTCACGCGCCGACCGGTACAACCGGCTCGACTGTTCCTACGGCTTTGGGAAGACTCCAGTGATAAAAAAAATCCTGATCGCCAACCGGGGTGAAATCGCAGTTCGCATCGTGCGTGCCTGCGCCGAAATGGGCATTCGCTCTGTCGCGATCTATTCCGACGCCGACCGTCACGCCTTGCATGTCAAGCGCGCTGACGAGGCCTACAGCATTGGTGCCGAGCCGCTGGCCGGTTATCTGAACCCGCGCAAGCTGGTCAACCTTGCTGTGGAAACCGGCTGTGACGCCCTGCACCCGGGCTACGGTTTCCTGTCGGAAAACCCTGAACTGGCAGAAATCTGCGCCGAGCGCGGGATCAAGTTCATCGGCCCGGCCGCCGAGGTGATTCGCCGCATGGGCGACAAGACCGAAGCGCGCCGCACCATGATCAAGGCCGGTGTGCCGGTGACGCCAGGCACCGAAGGCAACGTCGCCGATATCCACGAAGCCCTGAGCGAAGGCGAGCGCATCGGTTACCCGGTGATGCTCAAGGCCACCTCGGGCGGTGGCGGCCGTGGTATTCGCCGTTGCAACAGCCGTGAAGAGTTGGAACAGAACTTCCCCCGAGTGATTTCCGAGGCGACCAAGGCGTTCGGTTCGGCGGAAGTGTTCCTGGAAAAGTGCATCGTCAATCCCAAGCACATCGAAGCGCAGATCCTCGGTGACAGCTTCGGTAACGTGGTGCACTTGTTCGAGCGCGACTGCTCGATCCAGCGCCGCAACCAGAAGCTCATCGAGATTGCTCCGAGCCCGCAGCTCACCCCGGAGCAGCGCGCCTACATCGGCGACCTGGCGGTGCGTGCGGCCAAGGCGGTGAACTACGAGAATGCCGGTACCGTGGAGTTCCTGCTCGCCGATGGCGAGGTGTACTTCATGGAGATGAACACCCGGGTGCAGGTGGAACACACCATCACCGAGGAAATCACCGGTATCGACGTGGTCCGCGAGCAGATTCGCATTGCCTCGGGCCTGCCGCTGTCGGTCAAGCAGGAAGACATTCAGCACCGCGGCTACGCGTTGCAGTTCCGCATCAACGCCGAAGACCCGAAGAACAACTTCCTGCCAAGTTTCGGCAAGATCACCCGTTACTACGCCCCCGGCGGCCCGGGCGTACGCACCGACACGGCGATCTACACCGGCTACACCATTCCGCCGTTCTACGACTCCATGTGCCTGAAGCTTGTGGTCTGGGCATTGACCTGGGAAGAAGCGATGGACCGCGGCCTGCGGGCTCTGGACGACATGCGCGTGCAAGGGGTGAAGACCACCGCCGCGTATTACCAGGAAATCCTGCGCAACCCGGAATTCCGTAGCGGCCAGTTCAACACCAGCTTCGTCGAAAGCCACCCTGAACTGACCAACTACTCGATCAAGCGCAAACCCGAAGAGCTGGCCCTGGCCATCGCCGCCGCCATCGCCGCCCACGCAGGCCTGTGAGGAATCTAATAATGTCCAAGAAAATCTTTGTTACCGACACGATCCTGCGCGACGCTCACCAGTCCCTGCTGGCCACCCGCATGCGCACCGAAGACATGCTGCCGATCTGCGACAAGCTCGACAAGGTCGGCTACTGGTCGCTGGAAGTCTGGGGCGGCGCCACCTTTGACGCCTGCGTGCGCTTCCTCAAGGAAGACCCGTGGGAGCGCCTGCGCAAACTGCGCAACGCCTTGCCCAACACCCGCCTGCAGATGCTCCTGCGCGGCCAGAACCTGCTCGGCTACCGCCACTACAGCGACGACGTGGTCAAGGCGTTCGTGGCCAAGGCTGCGGTCAACGGCATCGATGTGTTCCGTATCTTCGATGCCATGAACGACGTGCGTAACCTGCGCGTGGCCATCGAAGCGGTGAAGGCTGCCGGCAAGCACGCCCAAGGCACCATCGCCTACACCGTCAGCCCCGTGCACACCGTCGAGGCCTTCGTGCAGCAGGCCAAGCAGATGGAGGCCATGGGTTGCGACTCGGTGGCAATCAAGGACATGGCCGGCCTGCTGACCCCGTTCGCCACCGGCGAGCTGGTCAAGGCGCTGAAGGCCGAGCAGTCGCTGCCGGTGTTTATCCACTCCCACGACACTGCTGGCCTGGCCGCGATGTGCCAGCTCAAGGCTGTGGAAAACGGTGTCGATCACATCGATACCGCCATCTCCAGCTTCGCCTGGGGCACCAGCCACCCCGGCACCGAGTCGATGGTCGCCGCGCTCAAGGGCAGTGAGTTCGACACCGGTCTGGACCTGGAGCTGCTGCAGGAAATCGGCCTGTACTTCTATGCCGTGCGCAAGAAGTACCACCAGTTCGAGAGCGAGTTCACCGCCGTGGATACCCGCGTGCAGGTCAACCAGGTGCCGGGCGGGATGATTTCCAACCTGGCCAACCAGCTCAAGGAGCAGGGCGCGCTCAACCGCATGAACGAAGTGCTGGCAGAGATCCCGCGGGTACGTGAAGACCTCGGCTTCCCGCCGCTGGTAACCCCGACCTCGCAGATCGTTGGCACCCAGGCGTTCTTCAACGTGCTGGCCGGCGAGCGCTACAAGACCATCACCAACGAGGTGAAGCTGTACCTGCAAGGCGGTTACGGCAAAGCCCCGGGTGTGGTCAACGAGCAACTGCGCCGCCAGGCCATCGGCAGCGAAGAGGTGATCGACGTGCGCCCGGCCGACCTGCTCAAGCCAGAAATGGCCAAGCTGCGTGCCGACATCGGCGCGCTGGCGCGCAGTGAAGAGGACGTGTTGACCTTCGCCATGTTCCCGGACATTGGCCGCAAGTTCCTCGAAGAACGCGAAGCCGGCACCTTGACCCCTGAAGCCCTGCTGCCGATTCCGGAAGCCGGCGCAGTCGCCGCCCCTGGTGGTGAAGGCGTACCGACCGAGTTCGTCATCGACGTGCACGGCGAGACCTACCGCGTCGACATCACCGGCGTGGGCGTCAAGGCCGAAGGCAAGCGTCACTTCTACCTGTCGATCGACGGCATGCCGGAAGAAGTGGTGTTCGAGCCTCTCAACGAGTTCGTCGGTGGCGGCAGCAGCAAGCGCAAGCAGGCCAGCGCCCCGGGCCACGTCAGCACCACCATGCCAGGCAACATCGTCGATGTGCTGGTCAAGGAAGGCGACGTGGTCAAGGCCGGCCAGGCCGTGCTGATCACCGAAGCGATGAAGATGGAAACCGAAGTTCAAGCGGCCATCGCCGGCAAGGTCGTGGCCATTCACGTGGCCAAGGGCGATCGCGTGACGCCGGGTGAGATCCTGATCGAGATCGAAGGCTGACAGACGCCTTCATCTACAAGCGGTTAACCTCTGGGGAGCGGATGCTCCCCTTTTTTTTGTGCTGGATTTGCCGGCCCCTTCGCGGGGCAAGCCCGCTCCCACAGGGACATCACAGACAGTGGTGTACCTGTGGGAGCGGGCTTGCCGAGACGTCGGACCGCCCGCGAAGAGGCCGGTAAAGCCAACGCAACATTCAACTGTTGCGGCATACCTCAAGTGTCCGCACCTGCCCATCTGCCCCTTGATTCTCCTCGCTCAACCACCGCTCGAACCCCGCCGCCACCTGTGGCCATTCATCATCGGTAATCGAATACCACGCCGTATCGCGGTTGTGGTCCTTGACCACCAGGTGCTTGCGGAACACGCCTTCGAACTGGAAGCCGAACCGCTCAGCCGCGCGCTTGGAGCGGGCATTGGCGTTGTTGCACTTCCATTCCAGGCGCCGGTTGCCCAGCTCGAAACCAAGCTTGGCCAGCAGGTACACCGCCTCGGTGCTCTTGGGCGTGCGCTGCATGGGGGCGCCGAAGGCGATGTGGCCGATTTCGATGCGGCCGTGCTCCGGCACGATCGACATGAGCGTCAGAACTCCTTGCGCCTGGCCGTTCGCGCGGTCGATGACGGTGTAATACAGCGGGTCGCGGCCAGCGGCATTGCCTTCCAGCCAGCGGTCGAAGGCAGCGCGCTCGGTGAAGGGGCCGTAGGGCAGGTAATCCCACAACACAGGATCGGAGTCCGGGCCCTGCAATGCTGCCCAAAGATCATCCGCATGGCGTGCCGGGTCGAGCTTCTCCAGGCGAATGAAGCGGCCATCGATGGGCTCGGCTTGCGGCGCTGCGGCAGGTTTCCAGTTCAAGGCGTCAGTCATGATCGGCCTACAGTCCTTTACGAAATTGGATGAAGCCCGGCCGCTCGGCAACCTGCTCGTACAGGCTGATGGCGGTGGCGTTGGTTTCGTGGGTCAGCCAGTGCACCTTGATGCAGCCGGCAGCTTTGGCCGTGGCATAGACGTGTTCGATCAGCTGGCGGCCGATGCCCAGCCCGCGCTGTGCGCTGTCCACGTAAAGGTCCTGCAGGTAACAGGAATTCTCGATGCTCCAGTTGGAACGATGGTAGATGAAGTTGACCATGCCCACCGCCTTGCCATCGACCCAGGCGAGGGTCGAGTGGGTCGGTTCATTGGGGTCGAGCAGGCGTTGCCAGGTATTCAGGCTGATTTCTTCGGCCAGTTCGGTCTGGTAGAAACGCAGGTAGGCCTGCCACAGTTCGAGCCAGGCGGCGTGGTCTTGGGCGCTGACGGGGCGCAGGGTAACGCTGGGCATGGGGCTTTTCCTTCAGTGCTGGCGCATCTGCGCCGCGAGTTGGTTGTCCAGATGATCGGTGCTGGCGCTCAGGCCCTCCCGCACGCCGGCAATGTCTTGTGCCGAACGGTTCTGGCTGAGCTTGCGCGCGCCCTGCAGGCGGGTGATGGGCAGGCGGATGCCGACGATGGCGCGGAGCATGCCGTCGATGTAATCGCTGGGTGCGTCGGCCACCTTCCAAGGCGCATCGCGACCGTGTTCGTGGCGTTCGGTCAGGCGGCTGACGATGTTCAGCAGGGGAGCCGCCTCGTGGATCACTTCGACCGGGCCATAGGCATGTACGGCCAGGTAGTTCCAGGTCGGCACTACCTTGGGGTTTTCGGCTTTGCTCGGGTAGTAGCTGGGGCTGACATAAGCATCGGCCCCGGGGAACACCAGCAGTGCTTCGCCGCCATTCTCCAGGTCCTGCCATTGGCGATTGGCGCGCGCCAGGTGCGCGTAGACGGTGCCGAACTCGCCTTCATTGGTATCGACCAGTACAGGCAAGTGAGTGGCCAGCAAACCTTGCTCGCCCTGGCTGACAAGCACGGCCAAGCGGGTATCCAGCATGTGCTGATGCAAACGCTCGCGGTCGTGTTCTTGATGGGGTTTGCTGTTGTACATGCGTAGGTTCCTTGTCGGATGGCTCCATCCTAGGCAGGCTATTGGTTCTATGTAAGATCCATTCATGACTGTTTTGATAGGTCCAATAGCATGAGCGAACGTCCCCTGGTGCTGCCCTTCGACCCCGCCGGCCTGATCCTCGACCGCCGCCGCGGGCTTAGTCAGCAGCTCTATCAGGCCCTGCGTGCACGTGTGCTGGACGGGCGCTTAAGCAGTGGCACACGGCTGCCGGCCACCCGCGACCTGGCGGCCATGCTGGCGCTTTCGCGCAACAGCGTGGTGCGGGCCTACGATCAGCTGTATGCAGAGGGTTACATTGAAAGCCGAGTAGGCGACGGAACATATGTGAGTCGCCTGGATAAACTATCCACACAATCATCCACAGGGTTATCCCTGGGTTTATCAACAGGGTTATCCACATTTTCTTCAGAAAATACTGAGGATTTATCCAGCAACACGTTGTCCAGTGAGCCTCTGGAGCGTCTGAAAAGTAACCATCTGCCGCTACCAAGAACCGGCGCACCGCGTGCTTTTCGCGTCGGCATTCCGGCCTTCGACCTGTTCCCGTTCGACGTGTGGGCCAAGCTTCATGCGGGTTTCTGGCGTAACCCGGATGCTGCGCAGCTGGGTTACGGCGACCCTGCAGGCGAGCGCGCGTTGCGCGAGTTAATAGCGGCCTACCTGCGCAGTTCTCGTGGTCTTTCCTGTACCACTGAACAAATAGTGATCACCAGTGGTGCGCAGCAAGCCATAAGCCTTTGTGCACAGCTGCTGCTGCAGTCGGGCGACGGGGTGGCTGTGGAAAACCCTGGCTATCGAGCCGCCGGCCATACTTTTGCCGTCGCCGGTGGCAAGGTGACGGGCATACCTGTGGATGAGGAGGGCTTGGACTGCACGCGGCTGGAGCTGCTGCAGGATTGCCGCCTGGCTTACGTCACCCCCGCCCACCAGTATCCCACGGGTGTGACCATGAGCCTGGCCCGGCGCCTGGCGCTACTGGCCTGGGCCGAGCGCCGCGATGGCTGGATCATCGAGGACGACTATGACGGCGAGTACCGCTACAGCGGCGCACCATTGGCCCCGTTGGCGGCGTTGGACCGCCAAGGGCGGGTGTTGTACGTCGGCACCTTCGGCAAGATTGCGTTTCCCGCCTTACGCCTTGGCTATCTGGTGCTGCCTCAGCGATTGGTACAGGCATTCAGCCAGGGCAGGGCGCTGGCGATGCGGCATTCCGAAGTCGGAACCCAATGCGTGATGGCCGAGTTCATGGCACAGGGGCATTTCCAGCGGCATATTCGGCGGATGCGCAAGGCAGCGTTGAGCCGGCGCAATGTATTGAAAGCCGGGTGGCCTGTGGATGTTCCGGGGCTTGGTGCGATGCCGGAGGTGTCTGCCGGGCTGCACGTGAAGGTGGATGTGGATAACTTTGCGCGTGAGCAGGAGCTGGTGGCCAAAGCAGAAGCAATGGGGGTGGAGGTCAATCCGCTGAGCAGTTATTGGCTGGAGGACAGCGAGGTGCCTGTGGATAAACGTGCGGGGCTGGTACTGGGGTTTGCGGCGGTGCCGGAAGGGGAGATTGCCGAGGCGTTGATGCGCTTGCGCAAGGCTTGGCGGCCTTTTCGCGGCTAAAGCCGCTCCCACTGGAGTGCTGCATTACCGGTGGGAGCGGCTTTAGCCGCGATGAGGGCGACTCAGGTCCCGGACTTGATCCTGGTCCAGGCCCGTGTCCGCGCCCGCTCCGCATCCCGTGACAACGGCTTGAGCGTATACAGCTTGGCCATTGCCTCCGCCGTAGGATACAGGTTGGGGTTGTTGCGAATCGCCGGGCTGACTTTCTCGGTCGCATCCTTGTTAGGGTTCGGGTAACCGACAAAGTCGCTGATCGGCGCAATCACCTCCGGTCGCAACAGGTAATTGATGAACGCGTGCGCATCCTCCGGGTTGGCTGCCCCCTTCGGAATGGACAGCATGTCGAACCAGATCGGCGCGCCTTCCTTGGGCAGGCGCATGTCTACCACCACGCCATTCTTGGCCTCCCGTGCGCGGTTGGCGGCCTGGGAGAAGCTGCCGGAATACCCGACGGCCACACAGATGTCGCCGTTGGCGATATCGGCCATGTACTTCGAGGAATGGAAGTAGGTGATGTGCGGGCGGATCTTCAGCAGCAGCGCCTCGGCTTTCTTGTAGTCCTCAGGCTTGCCGCTGTTGGGGTCCAGTCCCAGATGCTTCAGGGCCAGCGGCAGGATCTCCGAAGGCGAATCGAGCAACGCCACGCCGCATTGCTTGAGCTTGGCGATGTTCTCTTCCTTGAAGATCAGGTCCCAGCTGTCTACCGGCGCCTGGTCGCCGAGCACCGCCTTGACCTTGGCCGGGTTGAAGCCGATCAGCACGGTGCCGTACATGTAGGGCACGGCGAACTTGTTGCCCGGGTCGTTGGCCTCGATCAGCTTCATCAGCGCCGGGTCCAGGTGTTGCCAGTTCGGCAGCTTGCTGCGGTCCAGCGGCTGGAACACGCCCGCCTCGATCTGCTTGGCGAGGAACACGTTGGACGGCACCACCACGTCATAGCCGGAGTTGCCGGTCAAAAGCTTGGCCTCCAGCGCTTCGTTGGTGTCGAAGATGTCGTAGACCAGCTTGACGCCGCTGTCCTTCTGGAAATCGGTCAAGGTCTGCGGGGTGATGTAGTCGAACCAGTTGTACACACGCAGGGTGCGCTGTTCGGCCTGGGCCTGAAGCGCACCGGTGAACAGGGTGGCAGCGATGAACGGGGCGAGCAGACGCTTGAGTCGGACCATTACCGGGCTCCTGGCTGGGCGCGCTGGAAGCCTTCCAGCACATTGACCGCGTTGATACCGATTTCTTCCACAGCGTAGCCGCCTTCCATCACGAACAGGGTCGGCTTGCCGAGCTGGGCGATGCGCTGGCCCATTTCCAGGTAGTCCGGGCTGTCCAGCTTGAACTGGGAGATCGGGTCGTCCTTGAAGGTGTCCACGCCCAGGGAGATCACCAGCACGTCGGCATCGTAGTCGGCGATGCGTTGGCAGGCAGCTTCCAGGGCTGCGCTCCAGGCGGCCCAGTCACTGCCGGCTGGCAGTGGGTAGTTGATGTTGCAGCCTTCACCTGCGCCTTCACCGGTCTCGTCGGCGTAACCGAGGAAGAACGGGAATTCGGCCTGCGGGTCGCCGTGGATCGAGGCGAAGAATACGTCGTTGCGCGCGTAGAAGATGTCCTGGGTGCCGTTGCCGTGGTGGTAGTCGACGTCGAGGATGGCCACTTTGGCACGGCCCTGGTCGAGGAAGGCTTGGGCCGCAATGGCGGCGTTGTTCAGGTAGCAATAACCGCCCATGACTTCGGCGGCGGCGTGGTGTCCAGGCGGGCGGCACAGGGCGAACGCCGAATGGGCGCCCTGCTGAATGGCCGCTTGGGCGGTGAGGGCGACTTGCGCGGCGCTGTAGGCGGCCTGCCAGGTGCCGGCCGTGATCGGTGCACCGGCATCGAAGCTGTAGTAACCCAGTTCGCCATGCAGGCCGGTCGGTTTGACCTGGCGCAAGGTGCGGGCCGGCCAGGTGAAGGGCAGCAGGTCGCCGTCGTGGCCCAATGCGGCCCAGCGGGCCCAGGCGCCTTCGAAGAAATCGAGATAATCGGCGCTGTGGATGCGTTGCAGCGGCGCACGGCCAAAGTCGGTCGGGCCTTGGACATCACCCAGGTTGCGCTTTTTCACCTGGTCGAGCACATGGTCGGCGCGCGAAGGCATTTCGAAGCAGGGCATCAGCTTGCCGTCGATCAGCTCGCAGCGGCCGTGGTGCAGGCGGTGATCATCGGAATAGATCGTCAGCATTGTTGTTCTCCGTCAGGTACTGGCGTAGGCCCATTTTCACGGGCGGCCCGGTGCGGGAGAACGTTGCAAACGGCCAAAAGGGGATCGATGTGGCCAAGGTCGGTGTCCGGAATGCTGGCCTCTTCGCGGGGCAAGCCCGCTCCCACAGGTAACCCACTGAACCTGCGGGCTGTGGAGTACCTGTGGGAGCGGGCTTGTCCCGCGAAGAGGCCCTAAAGGTCAGCCGCGGAAATGGCTTGGCGCTACGCCGCTCCAACGTTGGAACGCATACCGGAAGCTGGCCGTCTCGCTGAAGCCCAGGGTTTCGGCGATCCGATAGATCGGCATCTGCTCATCTGCCAGCAGCTGCTTGGCTCGCTCGAAGCGCAACTCATCGAGCAGCTGTTGATAACTGCTGCCCAGCGCCTGCAGGTGTCGGCGCAAGGTCCTCGACGAGCAGTTCATCTGCCGCGCCAGGCCTTCCAGGCCCGGCGCGGCATCCAGTTGTTGCAGCAGCAGCTGGCGAATCCGCCCAAGCCAAGCCTGGCGCCCGGTGAACTCCAGGTTCAGGCGCCGGCAGCGTTCGCTCATGGCCTTGTGGGTGATCGGGTCGGCCAGCGGCAGCGGTGCGTCCAGCCAACGGCGTTCGAAGGCGAAGGCGTTGTCTTCGGCGTCGAAGCCGAGCGGGCAGGGGAATGCACCGGTATAGCGCGCATGGTAACTGGGCCGGGCATGTTCGAAGCGGGCGCCGAGCAGCGGCAGCGGACGGCCCAGCAGGTCGTCGCAGATGACCTTCAGTGAAACCAGGCAAAACTCGGCATTGAACGCGGCCAGCGCCGGGGCATCGCGGTAATCGTTGGCACTGAACCAGACCCGCTGGCCATCGTCGACCAGGCGCAGCTGGAAAACGGTTCCCAGCAGTGCCGGATACTGCAACGCCAGGCGCAGGGCGTCACCCAAAGTGGCACTGGAAAGCAACGCGTAACCGAGCATCCCGTAGCACGACACATGCATGCGCTGGCCCAGCTCCAGGCCGATGTCCTCGCGCCGGGCCACGGCATTGGCGCACACCTGCAGCTCTTGCTGAGTGGTGATGCGCGCGTCGCTATGGCCCAGGTCGGCCGGGCCTATGCCGCTGCCCGCCAGCAGCGTCGAAGCCTCGCAGCCTTGTTCCTGGAACAGGTTGAGGATCAGCGATACCGCGTTGAGGGTGGTCAGATGGCTGTGCAGCATGCTCGGTAATTCCCGTGGGGCTGGGAGGCATTATGGAGCAAGTTGTATGCCGACAAATGCAGGAGCGAATTCATTCGCGATGCGCCGCGCGAGCGGCGCTCGATTTCCCGGCCGCCACATCCCTGACGGCAGAAAAAAAAAGGCCCGGAGCGTGCGCTCGGGCCTTTGAAAGGTTGAGAGGTGTCTAGTCCCTCGACCTGGTGAGACTGTTTGCAGCGGCCTGGGTTACGCCTTCAGCGGAACCAGACGTGGAGCGATCATGTTCTCCGGACGCAGGATGTCGTTGAGCATCGCTTCGTCCAGCAGCTTCTCTTCGCGCACCAGTTCCAGTACGCCGCGGCCGGTTTCCAGGGCGACGCGGGCGATACGGGTGGCGTTTTCGTAGCCGATGTAAGGGTTCAGGGCGGTGACCAGGCCGATCGAGTGCTCGACCAGTTCACGGCAGCGCTGTTCGTTGGCGGTGATGCCGACGATGCAGTGTTCGCGCAGCATGTCCATGGCGCGCTGGAGCAGGCGGATCGAGTCGAAGATCTTGTAGGCGATCAGCGGCTCCATCACGTTCAGCTGCAGCTGACCACCTTCGGCGGCGACGGTCAGGGCCAGGTCGTTGCCCATGATGGCGAAGGCGACTTGGTTGACGGCTTCCGGGATTACCGGGTTGACCTTGCCTGGCATGATCGAGCTGCCTGGCTGACGCGCTGGCAGGTTGATCTCGTTGATGCCGGTGCGTGGGCCGCTGGACAGCAGGCGCAAGTCGTTGCAGATCTTCGACAGCTTGACCGCGGTACGCTTGAGCATGCCGGAGAACAGCACGAAGGCGCCCATGTCGGAGGTAGCTTCGATCAGGTCGGCAGCCGGCACCAGCGGTTGGCCGCTAATGGTCGCCAGGCGCTGTACGGCCAGCATCTGGTAGCCCGGGTCGGCGTTGATGCCGGTACCGATGGCGGTACCGCCCAGGTTGATTTCGGTCAGCAGTTCCGGGGCCAGCGAGCGCAGACGGTTGAGGTCTTCGGTCATGGTGGTGGCGAAGGCGCGGAATTCCTGGCCCAGGGTCATCGGCACGGCGTCCTGCAGCTGGGTACGGCCCATCTTCAGTACGTGGTCGAACTCTTTGCCTTTGGCCGCGAAGGCCTGGATCAGGCTGTCGAGGCTGGCCAGCAGCGCATCGTGGCCCAGCAGCAGGCCCAGGCGGATGGCTGTCGGGTAGGCGTCGTTGGTCGACTGCGCCATGTTCACATCGTTGTTCGGGTGCAGGTACTGGTACTCACCCTTCTGGTGGCCCATGGCCTCCAGCGCGATGTTGGCGATGACTTCGTTGGCGTTCATGTTGGTGGAAGTACCAGCACCGCCTTGGATCATGTCCACCACGAACTGCTCGTGGTAGTCGCCCTTGATCAGTCGTGCGCAGGCTGCGCTGATCGCGGCGTGCTTGGCATCGCTCAAGTGCCCCAGCTCACGGTTGGCATCAGCAGCGGCCTGCTTGACCATCGCCAGGCCGACTACCAGTTTCGGGTAGTGCGACAGCGGAACACCGGAGAGGTGGAAGTTGTTGGCAGCGCGCAGGGTCTGGATGCCGTAGTAGGCATCGGCAGGGACTTCAAGGGTACCAAGCAGATCTTTTTCGACGCGGAACGATGCAGCGGAGGACATGATGGATATCATCTCGATTTGGGCCCGGCACCTGCCGGAATGGCGCCAATCCTAGGCCTGAAGGCGATTTTGCGGCCAATGCTGTTGCACGCTAACCTATGCACAAACGGCATAGTGTTTCCTGTGACGCCAATTGACATTCGAGCGTGTTCCATTTTGGTGCATGCCGGGAGAGATGCTTCGTGAACCTGGAAAGCAAGTGGCTGGAAGACTTCAGTGCTCTGGCCTCGACCCGCAGTTTTTCCCAAGCCGCAGAGCGGCGTTTCGTGACGCAACCGGCCTTTAGCCGGCGCATACGCAGCCTGGAAGCTGCGCTGGGGCTGACCTTGGTGAATCGTTCCCGCACGCCGATCGAGCTGACCGAAGCCGGCCAGCTGTTTCTCGTCACTGCGCGGACCGTTGTCGACCAATTGGGCGAAGTTCTGCGCCATTTGCATCACCTTGAAGGAGGGCAGGGCGAGGTCATCCAGATCGCCGCGGCGCACTCCCTGGCATCGGGCTTTTTCCCACGTTGGGTGGCCCAGTTGCGCAACGACGGTTTGAACATCGCCACGCGCCTGGTTGCGACTAACGTAGGGGATGCCGTGCATGCATTACGTGAGGGTGGTTGCGATCTGATGCTGGCGTTTTACGATCCTGACGCCGCGCTGCAGATGGACGCCGAAATCTTCCCGTCGCTGCACATGGGCACCACGGAAATGCTGCCCGTCTGTGCTGTGGATGCCGACGGCAAGCCGTTATTCGACCTTGAGGGCGATAGCAGCGTGCCGCTGCTGGCCTACAGCGCCGGTGCTTTTCTGGGGCGTTCGGTGAACCTGCTGCTGCGCCAGCGCAACCTGCGCTATACCACCGTCTATGAAACGGCCATGGCCGACAGTCTCAAGAGCATGGCGCTGGAGGGCATGGGCATCGCCTGGGTGCCGCGTTTGTCGATGCGCGGCGAATTGGAGCGTGGCGAACTGGTGATCTGTGGCGCCAGCCAGTGGCACGTGCCGCTGGAAATCCGCCTGTACCGTTGTGCGCTGGTGCGCAAGGCCAATGTGCGGTTGCTGTGGCGCAAGCTGGAGTCGACAGGGGGGCAGGGGGAGGGGGCTGTTTGAGGGCCTCTGTCGTCTGGCGGGGGATGTGTGTTGGGGCGGAAATCGAGCGCCGCCCGCGCGGCGCATCGCGGCTAAAGCCGCTCCCACATCTGTTGCAACGTGCCTATGTCTGTGAGGCGAGGGTGATCGCCTTGGCGCATGGCTCAAGATTTGTGAGGCGGCGGTAGCGCCAGCCGAAAAATAGCGGCATGCCAAGAAGGCTGACAACTATGGCCTATCAGGCCATGGCACGTTGCAACAAATGTGGGAGCGGCTTTAGCCGCGATGCGCCGCGCGGGCGGCGCTCGATATCCGCAGCGCCGCATCACCTCAGCGAACACCGTAGGGGCCCCAAAAAACTTGTCCCGCGAGACAGCTTGCCTTTGATCCGCCAATGTGCCTACAGGGCTGGGCGGTTTGCTCTTCGATACGCTATAATCCCGCGCCTTCGGCCAACCTGGTCGATTCAGAATCCGTATGACAAGCCACGCCGGTCCACCTGCGTGGCTTGTTGCTTTTAGCGCGCCAGAAGGCGCTTGCAGGAGAGGCTCGACGATGAGTGCACTGGTTGGCGTGATCATGGGCTCCAAGTCCGATTGGTCCACCCTTAGCCACACCGCCGATATGCTGGAAAAACTCGGCATTCCCTACGAAGTGAAGGTGGTTTCCGCCCACCGCACCCCGGATCTGCTGTTCCAGTACGCTGAAGAAGCCGAAGGCCGTGGCATCGAGGTGATCATCGCGGGCGCCGGTGGCGCTGCGCACCTGCCAGGCATGTGCGCCGCCAAGACCCACCTGCCGGTGCTCGGCGTGCCGGTGCAGTCGTCGATGCTGTCGGGTGTCGATTCGCTGCTGTCGATCGTGCAGATGCCAGCCGGTGTGCCGGTTGCCACCCTGGCCATCGGCCGTGCCGGGGCGATCAACGCCGCGCTGCTGTCGGCGAGCATTCTCGGCGCCAAGTACCCGCAGTATCACGCGGCGCTCAAGCAGTTCCGCACCGAGCAGACCGACACCGTGCTGGACAACCCAGACCCACGTCAGGCTTGAGGCAGAACCCATGAAGATCGGTGTAATCGGTGGCGGCCAGCTGGGCCGCATGCTGGCTCTGGCGGGCACTCCGCTGGGCATGAATTTCGCCTTCCTCGACCCGGCACCAGACGCCTGCGCCGCGCCTTTGGGCGAGCACCTGCGTGCCGACTACGGTGACCAGGACCACCTGCGCCAGCTGGCCGACGAAGTCGACCTGGTGACCTTCGAGTTCGAAAGCGTCCCGGCCGAGACCGTAGCCTTCCTCTCGCAGTTCGTCCCGGTCTACCCGAGCGCCGAAGCGCTGCGCATCGCCCGCGACCGCCTGTTCGAGAAAAGCATGTTCCGCGATCTGGGTATCCCGACCCCGGCCTTCGCCGACATCCTCTCGCAGGCCGACCTCGACGCCGCAGTCGCCAGCATCGGCCTGCCGGCCGTGCTCAAGACTCGCACCCTGGGTTACGACGGCAAGGGCCAGAAGGTGCTGCGTAGGCCTGAAGACGTGGTGGACACCTTTGCCGAGCTGGGCAGCGTGCCGTGCCTGCTGGAAGGTTTCGTGCCGTTCACTGGCGAAGTGTCGCTGGTGGCCGTGCGTGCCCGTGATGGCGAAACGCGCTTCTATCCACTGGTGCACAACACCCACGAGAGCGGCATCCTGAAGCTGTCGGTGGCCAGCGCCTCGCACCCGCTGCAGGGCCTGGCCGAAGATTACGTCGGCCGTGTGCTCAAGCAGCTGGACTACGTCGGCGTGATGGCCTTCGAATTCTTCGAGGTCGACGGTGGCCTCAAGGCCAACGAAATCGCCCCGCGCGTGCACAACTCCGGGCACTGGACCATCGAAGGCGCCGAGTGCAGCCAGTTCGAGAACCACCTGCGTGCCGTTGCCGGTCTGCCTTTGGGCTCGACCGCCAAGGTCGGCGAGAGCGCCATGCTCAACTTCATCGGTGAAGTGCCGGCGGTGGACAAGGTGGTCGCCATCGACGACTGCCACCTGCACCACTACGGCAAGGCCTTCAAGGTCGGGCGCAAGGTCGGCCACGCCACCCTGCGTTGCCAGGACATGGCCAGCCTCAAGGCCAAGATCGCCGAAGTAGAGGCGTTGATCAGCAACTGATCGAACTTCTATCAGCGCCATGCCCTCTGAACATGGCAACAAGCCAAAGCGCGTCTAGGCTTTGGCTTGTCCCATTTTCACTGCAGAGGGATTGCCATGGGCATCATTGGAACCATCTTCATCGGCCTCATCGTCGGCCTGCTGGCCCGCTTCATCAAACCGGGCGACGACAGCATGGGCTGGATCATGACCATCCTGCTGGGTATTGCCGGCTCACTGCTTGCCACCTATGGCGGCCAGGCACTGGGGATTTACCAAGCCGGGCAGGCGGCGGGCTTCTTCGGTGCGCTGGTCGGTGCCGTGGTCTTGCTGGTGATCTACGGATTCATCAAGAAACGCTGAATACTGGTTAGAATGCGCGGCAATTCATCCGAGTTGCCGAGCATTTCCATGCGTGCCTTTTTTCTCATTCCCCTGATCCTGGCCAGTACCCTGGCCCATGCCGAACTGCCTGAAACCGACTGGCTGGAGCTGATGCCCAAGTCGGACCAGAAAGCCCTCGAACAGATGCCCGAGATCGACCACGACACGCCGGAGGCGATGGGCACGTTCACCGACAAGGGTGGCCTGAAGCAGAGCAAGGGCTTGCCGGCGGTGATGTATTCAACCAAGACCGTGGCGGCCATGAACGGCAAGCACATCCGCCTGGGCGGTTACCCGGTGCCGTTGGAGAGCGATGCCAAGGGCAACAGCACGCTGTTTTTCTTGGTGCCGTACCCGGGCGCCTGCATCCATGTACCGCCGCCGCCACCGAACCAGCTGGTGCTGGTGCGATATCCGAAAGGGTTGAAAATCGACGACATCTACACGCCGCTGTGGGTCAGCGGGACGTTGAAAGTGGAGAAGGTCAGCAATGACCTGGCCGATGCGGCGTATGCGCTGGATGCGGGGCAGGTGAGGGTGGTGGAAGACGCTGACCTTTGATGTGCCCATACCTGCCTCTTCGCGGGCAAGCCCGCTCCCACAGATCCCCACCGGACCTTAGGGTAGTGGAGTACCAGTGGGAGCGGGCTTGCCCGCGAAGAGGCCGTATAACTCACTAAGACTGCCGGATCAGAGCGGCTCACTACTGATTGACACGCTCAGCGCAACCTGTTTCCCAGGCTTCAACTCCACCACATCATCCCAGACATTCGCCGTCTCGATGCACAGCATCCGCTGCCAGCCATCATCGGCCATGTCCGCCAGTTCCCTGGCCCGGTCGGTCCACGGGTTCCAGATCACCGCCGAGCGCGAACCGCTGCTGGTCAAGGTGATGCGCCGGTTCCAGTGTGGGTCGACGATGCTCAACGTTGCAGGCGTATTCAGATAGATACGGTCGGTTTCACCGGTGAACGTCAGCGCACCCTGCTGCTGGCGCTGTTCCCAGTCAGCCAAGGTCTCGATGTAGTCCAGCCCCTCGACACCCTCGACCCGCGCCTGGCGCACATCACTGACCGCGAAGTAGCTGTGCAGGGCTTGGCTGATGGTGACCGGAGTGTTGCCCATGTTGCGACTGGTCAGGCTCAAGGTCAGTTGATCCCCCAGCACCACATGCAGCTTCAGTTCCACATCATGTGCCCAGCCCGGCAGCTCGCCGTTGGCCTCAGGCAGCACGAATTCGATATGCAGGTCCGCGCCTTTTTCCTCTACTGCCAGCAACTGCCAGTCGCGCGTGCGCGCCAGCCCATGCGCAGGCGCCTGCTCACCCTTGTACATGGCCTGCACCGACGGCGGATTACGCTGCAAGTTGCCGAACCACGGCCAACACACCGGCACACCCGCGCGCACCGACTTGCCCTGGCGGAAGATGGCCTGGTCGCTCAGCCACAGCAGAGGCGGCTCGCCAATACGCTGGTAGCTGAGGATCTGCGCACCCTGCTGGGCGATCAGTAGTTCGGCACGGTCGCTGGTGATGCGCCAGCAGTTGAGTTCGCCGTGTAGCTCGGTTTCGACCTTGTAGGTAGCCATTGCGCTTATCTCATTGATTGCCTGTGGGCCTTCGACCCGGTGACGTGCAATGAGTTTAACGCCCGCAACGCTCAGCGACGAGGCACCGAGCGGGTGCGGCCACTGCCATCGATGGCGACGAACACGAACAGCGCTTCGGTGACCTTGCGCCATTCGCTGGACAGCGGGTCATCGCTCCACACCTCGACCATCATGCGGATCGAGCTGCGGCCGACTTCCTCGGTGTGGGTATAGAACGACAGCTGCGCGCCCACGGCCACCGGCACCAGGAAGGCCATGCGGTCGATGGACACCGTGGCCACCCGGCCACCGGCGACGCGGCTGGCCATGGCGGTGCCGGCCAGGTCCATCTGGGCGACCAGCCAGCCGCCGAAGATGTCGCCGAAACCATTGGTTTCGCGGGGCAACGCAGTGATTTGCAAGGCCAGGTCGCCTTGCGGGATGGGATCTTCTTGTTCGAGCTCAATCATGCGGTGGGGCCTCTGACCCGTGACGCTTTCGTTGGTGTGGCGCAAAGGCCGGGTAAACGATTCAGCTGGAAACATACTACGCCGATTTCGTTTCGCTGGACGGCCGTAGGGAAATTCTGCGAAACCGTCTGACATCAAGACCGGCGTTTTCGCACAATATCCCACTCGAGCGGCGTCCTTTTCCTACGAGCGGCCAGTATATATAGCCGAACGCTGAGCGACGACCGCACATTCATGAATATCTGTATGGATTTTGTATCGCTTTCAGCACGGCTCGGCAATTTGCTATCTTCGCCTGTCCCAGCAAGCCAGAAGCCGCGTGCCAAGCGGCCTGCATCACCTACAAGAGAACAACGAGCGATGACTTCCGTGCCGAGCAGTATCGAGCAGCCCTCGCGGCCGCTGACCCGCAGTGACTACAAGACCCTCTCACTGTCCGCCCTGGGCGGAGCACTGGAGTTCTACGACTTCATCATCTTCGTGTTCTTCGCCACGGTGGTCGGCAAGCTGTTCTTCCCGCCCGACATGCCCGAGTGGTTGCGCCTGATGCAGACCTTCGGCATCTTTGCCGCCGGCTACCTGGCGCGGCCGCTGGGTGGAATCATCATGGCGCACTTCGGCGACCTGCTCGGGCGCAAGAAGATGTTCACCCTGAGCATCTTCATGATGGCCCTGCCGACGCTGATCATGGGTTTGCTGCCGACTTATGCACTAATTGGCCTGTGGGCACCGGTCTTGCTGCTGCTGATGCGCGTGATTCAGGGCGCGGCGATTGGTGGTGAAGTTCCGGGTGCCTGGGTGTTCGTTTCCGAGCACGTGCCGGCGCGCAATACCGGCTACGCCTGCGGCACGCTGACCGCCGGCCTCACAGCGGGCATTCTGCTAGGTTCGCTGGTGGCGACCTTGATCAACAGCGTGTACAGCCCGGAGGAAGTTGCCGATTACGCCTGGCGTATCCCGTTCCTGCTCGGGGGTGTGTTCGGCCTGTTCGCGGTGTACCTGCGCCGCTGGCTGCACGAAACTCCGGTGTTCGCCGAGATGCAGCAGCGCAAGGCGCTGGCTGAAGAACTGCCGCTGGCCACCGTGCTGCGTGATCATCGCGGGCCGATCATCCTGTCGATGCTGCTGACCTGGCTGCTTTCGGCGGGCATCGTCGTGGTCATCCTGATGACCCCGGCGTTGCTGCAGAGCCTCTACCACGTAAGCCCGACCGATTCACTCAAGGCCAATAGCCTGGCGATCGTGCTGCTTAGCCTCGGCTGTATTGCCTCTGGCAGTTTGGCCGACCGCTTTGGTGCGGGTCGGGTGTTCGTGATCGGCAGCCTGTTGTTGCTGGCGTCTTCCTGGACCTTCTATCACAGCTTGCCGACTCACCCGGAGCTGCTGTTCCCGCTGTATGCCATTACTGGCTTGTGCGTGGGTGTGATTGGTGCAGTCCCTTATGTGATGGTCAAAGCATTTCCGGCGGCGGTGCGTTTCAGCGGCCTGTCGTTCTCCTACAACGTTGCCTACGCCATCTTCGGGGGGCTGACGCCGATGGTGGTGACTGCGCTGCTCAAGGTCAGCCCGATGGCGCCGGCCTATTACGTTGCGGGGTTGTGTGCGGTTGGTTTCGGTGTGGGGCTGTATTTGCTTGTCAACAAGCGCTGATTTGCGTTGCTTGTGCTGGCCTCTTCGCGGCTGAAGCCGCTCCCACAGAGTATTGCAGCCTCCGGCAATGATGGCCTTTCATCCAATTGTCACATTGGGGTCATATCGTGTTCATGCGGCCTGCCGATACTTGGGCCCGTTCCATCCAACACCCACAATATTCCTGCTAGGAGCAAGGCATGAAACTGAAGCGTTTGATGGCGGCCCTCACCTTCGCCGCCGCTGGCGTTGCAACCGCCAATGCGGTAGCCGCTGTCGACCCAGCCATCCCGACCTACACCAAGACCACCGGTGTTTCGGGCAACCTCTCCAGCGTAGGTTCCGACACCCTCGCCAACCTGATGACGCTGTGGGCCGAGGCCTACAAGAAGGAATATCCGAACGTAAACATCCAGATTCAGGCTGCCGGCTCCTCCACCGCGCCACCCGCGCTGACCGAAGGTACCGCCAACCTCGGCCCGATGAGCCGCAAGATGAAGGATGTCGAACTACAGGCCTTCGAGCAGAAGTACGGCTACAAGCCGACCGCCATCCCGGTCGCCGTCGACGCCCTGGCCGTGTTCGTGCACAAGGACAACCCGATCAAAGGCCTGACCATGGCCCAGGTCGATGCGATCTTCTCCTCCACCCGCCTGTGCGGTGGCAAAGCCGACGTCAAAACCTGGGGCGACCTGGGCGTGACCGGCGACCTGGCCAACAAGCCAGTACAGCTGTTCGGCCGTAACTCGGTATCGGGCACCTATGGCTACTTCAAGGAAGAAGCCCTGTGCAAAGGCGACTTCAAGCCTAACGTCAACGAACAGCCTGGCTCGGCTTCGGTCGTGCAGTCGATCAGCTCCTCGCTGAACGGCATCGGCTACTCGGGCATCGGCTACAAGACCGCCAGCGTCAAGACAGTCGCCCTGGCCAAGAAAGAAGGTGGCGAGTTCGTCGAAGACAACGAAGCCAACGCCCTGAACGGCACCTACCCGCTGTCGCGCTTCCTGTACGTCTACGTCAACAAGGCCCCGAACAAGCCTCTGGCCCCGCTGGAAGCCGAGTTCGTCAAGCTGGTGCTGTCGCAAGCTGGCCAGCAGGTCGTGGTGAAGGATGGCTACATCCCGCTGCCGGCCAAAGTTGCCGCCAAAGCCCTGGCTGACCTGGGCCTGGACCACAACGGTAACGTTGCAAAGAAGTAAGTAACTGAGGACGAGGCCGGCACTGACGCTGGCCTCCTCCCCGCATTCTCGGCCCGAAGCCAGGGTTCCTGCGCGGCGGGCTTTGTTGCGTCAACTCTCTGTCATGTTTTTGTCATACGGGACCGCTAGGGTGTGCGCATGAATGATCTGGCCAATTCCACAATGACCCCAAATTCCCCGCCCGTGCGGATTGACTTCAATACGCCCGAGCTGCAACGCAAGCGCCGCATGCGCGCGCTGAAAGATCGCCTGACCCGCTGGTATGTACTGGTGGGCGGGCTTGCCGTGCTGGCAGCCATCACCCTGATCTTCTTCTATCTGGCCTATGTGGTGCTGCCGCTGTTCCAGGGCGCCTCGCTGACCAGCAAGAAAGCCCTGGAGCCGACCTGGCTGCAGCAGGATGCCGGCAAGCCGCTGATGATCGCGCTTGAAGA
The DNA here is from genome assembly GCF_044748725.1 of Pseudomonas sp. NPDC089752. Classification (NCBI taxonomy): domain Bacteria; kingdom Pseudomonadati; phylum Pseudomonadota; class Gammaproteobacteria; order Pseudomonadales; family Pseudomonadaceae; genus Pseudomonas; species Pseudomonas sp. NPDC089752. The sequence goes on along the minus strand of NZ_JBIVGP010000009.1, from coordinate 221,020 downwards.
GCAGAACCTGGTCGGCATGCGCGTCTCGGACAAGGGTCAGGCACTGTTCTTCGACACCAAGACCGGCAACGAACTCAAGCGTATCGACCTGCCGCTGCCAGAGGGCACCCAGGTCAGTTCGATCAGCACCGACCAGCCGGGCAGCCCGATGGTGGTGCTGGGCTTGTCCAACGGTAAGGCACTGGTGTTCCACCACACCTACAAGATCACTTACCCGGACAACAAGAAGACCATCACCCCCGGCATCGACTACCCGTATGGCCAGGAGCCATTTGTGCTCGATGACCAGGGCCGTGCCCTGGAGCACGTCAGCGTCAACGTCAATGGCGATACCCTGGTGCTGGCCGGCTCCACCGGCGCGCACCTGCAGGTAATCGAGCTGACGCGCACGGAAAACATGATGACCGAAGAGGTCACCACCGAGCAGAACCGCATCGAGCTGCCGCAGATGACCGAGGTGGTGAAGAACATCTTCATCGACCCGCGCCAGCAGTGGCTGTATGTGATCAACGGCCGTGCCACCGCAGATGTCTTCAGCCTGCGCGACAAGAGCCTCAATGGCCGCTACAAACTGTCCGAAAACGCCGACACCGAAATCACCGCCAGCGCGCAGCTGGTCGGCGGCATCTCGCTGATCATCGGTGACTCCAAGGGTGGCCTGGCCCAGTGGTTCATGGCCCGTGACGCGGATGGCGAGTCGCGCTTCAAGCAGATCCGCACCTTCCAGATGGGCAAGGCGCCGATCGTGCAGATCGATGCCGAAGAGCGCCGCAAGGGCTTCATCGCCCTGGACAGCGAAGGCGAGCTCGGCGTGTTCCACAGCACCGCGCACCGTACCCTGCTGGTCGAACCGGTCGCCGAGGGTGCCGGTACCTTGGCCCTGTCGCCTCGCGCCAACCGCATCATCATCGAACAAGGTGGCAAGCTGCTGCCGCTGAGCCTGAAGAACCCGCACCCGGAAGTTTCCTTCAGCGCGCTGTGGGGCAAGGTCTGGTACGAGAACTACGACGAGCCCAAGTACGTTTGGCAGTCGACTGCGTCGAACACCGACTTCGAGCCCAAGCTGAGCCTCTCGCCGCTGACCTTCGGTACCCTCAAGGCCGCGTTCTACGCGATGATCCTGGCGGCCCCGCTGGCCATTGCCGCCGCCATCTACACCGCCTACTTCATGGCCCCGGGCATGCGCCGCAAGGTCAAGCCGGTGATCGAGCTGATGGAAGCGATGCCCACGGTGATCCTCGGCTTCTTCGCCGGCCTGTTCCTGGCGCCGTATCTTGAAGGGCACCTGCCAGGAGTGTTCAGCCTGTTCCTGCTGATGCCGTTCGGCATCCTGCTGGCCGGCTTCACCTGGAGCCGCCTGCCTGAGTCGCTGCGCCTGCGGGTGCCGGATGGCTGGGAAGCGGCGATCCTGATCCCGGTGATCCTGTTCACCGGCTGGTTCGCCCTGACCATGAGCCCGTACCTGGAGACCTGGTTCTTCGGCGGCGACATGCGCCTGTGGATCACCAACGACCTCGGCATCACCTACGACCAGCGCAACGCCCTGGTGGTCGGTATCGCCATGGGCTTCGCGGTCATCCCGAACATCTACTCGATTGCCGAAGACGCCGTGTTCAGCGTGCCGCGCAGCCTGACCCTGGGTTCCCTGGCCCTGGGCGCAACGCCGTGGCAGACCCTGACCCGCGTGGTCATCCTCACCGCCAGCCCGGGTATCTTCTCGGCGCTGATGATCGGCATGGGCCGTGCGGTGGGCGAGACCATGATCGTGCTCATGGCCACCGGCAACACCCCGGTGATGGAGATGAACCTGTTCGAAGGCATGCGCACCCTGGCCGCCAACGTGGCGGTGGAAATGCCCGAATCCGAAGTCGGCGGCAGCCACTACCGTGTGCTGTTCCTCGCCGCCCTCGTGCTGCTGATGTTCACCTTCATCATGAACACCTTGGCCGAGCTGATTCGCCAGCGTCTGCGCAAGAAATACTCGTCGCTTTGATAGAAAGGTAGCGATCCGTGAAAAAGGATTCCCTCAAAGGCTGGTTCAAGAGCGGCGCCCCCGGCGTCTGGATCAGCGGTGGCGCGGTGGCGATGGCGGTGATCATGACCGTCGGCCTGCTGGCGGTGATCGCCGTGCGCGGCCTCGGCCACTTCTGGCCGGCCGACCTGATCCAGGCCACCTACAAGGTGCCAGGCCAGGCAGATCACATCGTCATCGGTGAAGTGGTGCAGAAAGAAGAGGTGCCGCGTGCGCGCCTCAAAGGCGCCGGCTTGCCGGTACCGGACGTAGGCCCGGAGTTCATGACCCGCGAGCTGATAAAGGTCGGTAACCGCGACCTCAACGGCAGCGACTTCACCTGGGTGGTCGGCGACTGGCTGGTCGATGAGCAGCGCCCGGCCGACTTGATCGCCCTGGAGCGCCGCGAGTGGGGCAACTTCTATGGCCGCCTGGTCAGCGTCAAGGAAGAAGGCCGCGTGGTCGCCGAAGGCCCTGGCGCCTGGAACGAACTGCAGGCCCGCCTCAAGCGCGCCAACCAGCTCAACGCTGAGCTGCAGCAGCTTGAGAAGAAAGACATCGGCGCCATCAACCATGGCCTCGAGCGCCTGCGCCTGCAAAGCCGCAAGCTGGAACTGCACGGCAAGCTGGACGCAGCCGCCCAGGCCGACATGGACGCCGAGCGTGCCGAGCTGAACAGCCGCTACAAGGCCATCGAAGAGCGCCTCAGCGGCCTGCATCAGGCGTTCTCCCGCGACAGCCTGGTGGCCCGCGACGGCAACGGCCGCGAAGTGGAGATCAACCTGAGCAAGGTGGTACACGCCATCCAGCCGAACGGCATGTCCGCGCTGACCAAGATGGGCACCTACTTCGCCAAGGTCTGGGAGTTCCTCAGCGACGACCCGCGTGAAGCCAATACCGAGGGCGGTATCTTCCCGGCCATCTTCGGCACCGTGATGATGACCCTGATCATGGCCGTGATCGTCACCCCATTCGGCGTGCTGGCGGCCGTGTACCTGCGCGAATATGCCAGGCAAGGCACGGTGACCCGGCTGATCCGCATCGCCGTGAACAACCTGGCGGGCGTGCCGGCGATCGTCTACGGCGTGTTCGGCCTGGGCTTCTTCGTCTACGTGCTGGGTGGCTCGATCGACCGGCTGTTCTTCCCCGAGTCGCTGCCGGCGCCTACCCTGGGGACACCGGGCCTGCTGTGGGCCTCGCTGACCCTGGCGCTGCTGGCGGTGCCGGTGGTGATCGTGGCTACTGAGGAAGGTCTGGCGCGAATTCCACGCACCGTGCGTGAAGGCTCGCTGGCGCTGGGTGCGACCAAGGCCGAGACGCTGTGGAAAATCGTCCTGCCGATGGCCAGCCCGGCGATGATGACCGGCATGATCCTCGCCGTGGCCCGCGCCGCCGGCGAAGTGGCGCCGCTGATGCTGGTGGGTGTGGTGAAGCTGGCGCCATCGCTGCCGCTGGACGGCAACTACCCGTATCTGCATCTGGACCAGAAGATCATGCACCTGGGCTTCCACATCTACGACGTCGGCTTCCAGAGCCCTAACGTCGAGGCCGCGCGGCCGCTGGTGTACGCCACCGCGTTGCTGCTGGTGATGGTGATCGCCACCCTCAACCTCTCGGCGGTGTGGATCCGTAACCACCTGCGCGAGAAGTACAAGGCGCTCGACCACTGAGCCTGATTTGCAAGCGTGCCGCCCGCATCCGGGTGGCCCTTTGAAACGAATTGATAGCGTATGGAGATGACCATGCAGCAAGACTCCCACACCCACGGCATCGACATGTCTGCCTTGGGTCGCGACAAGCAGGGCCTGCGCCTGGCCGAAGAAACCGTGGCCATCGAAGTACCGGGCCTGAGCCTGTTCTACGGCGACAAACAAGCGCTGTTCGACGTCAGCCTGAATATCCCCAAGCAGCGCGTGACCGCCTTCATCGGCCCGTCCGGCTGTGGCAAGTCGACCCTGCTGCGCACGTTCAACCGCATGAACGACCTGGTTGACGGCTGCCGCGTGGAAGGTGCCATCAACCTGTATGGCAACAACATCTACCGCAAGGGCGAGGACGTGGCCGAGCTGCGCCGCCGCGTGGGCATGGTGTTCCAGAAGCCCAACCCGTTCCCCAAGACCATCTATGAGAACGTGGTCTACGGCCTGCGTATTCAGGGCATCAACAAGAAGCGCGTGCTCGACGAAGCGGTCGAGTGGGCACTCAAGGGCGCGGCGCTGTGGGACGAGGTCAAGGATCGCCTGCACGACTCGGCACTGGGCCTGTCCGGCGGCCAGCAGCAGCGTCTGGTGATCGCCCGTACCATCGCTGTCGAGCCTGAAGTACTGCTGCTCGACGAACCCTGCTCGGCACTCGATCCGATCTCGACGCTGAAGGTCGAAGAGCTGATCTACGAACTGAAATCCAAATACACCATCGTTATCGTCACCCACAACATGCAGCAAGCGGCACGCGTTTCCGACTACACCGCGTTCATGTACATGGGCAAACTGGTCGAATTCGGTGATACCGACACCCTGTTCACCAACCCGGCGAAGAAGCAGACCGAAGACTACATCACCGGTCGCTACGGCTAAGCCTGCAGCCAGGGAACGACACGAACCACTTGCACCTGCTTCGCGGAGCGAAACGATGATCAACAAAGAAAGCCTGACGCACCATATTTCCCAGCAGTTCAACGCCGAGCTCGAAGAGGTGCGCAGCCACCTGCTGGCCATGGGCGGCCTGGTCGAGAAGCAGGTCAACGACGCGGTCACCGCGCTGATCGAGGCCGACTCCGGTCTGGCCCAGCAGGTGCGTGAAGTCGACGAACAGATCAACCAGATGGAGCGCAACATCGACGAGGAGTGCGTGCGCATTCTCGCCCGTCGCCAGCCGGCGGCCTCCGACCTGCGCTTGATCATCAGCATCTCCAAGTCGGTGATCGACCTGGAGCGCATTGGTGACGAGTCGACCAAGATCGCCCGTCGCGCCATTCAGCTGTGCGAGGAAGGCGAGTCGCCGCGCGGTTACGTCGAGGTGCGCCACATTGGCGACCAGGTGCGCAACATGGTGCGTGACGCGCTCGATGCCTTCGCCCGCTTCGACGCCGAGCTGGCGCTGTCGGTGGCGCAGTACGACAAGACCATCGACCGCGAGTACAAGACCGCCCTGCGCGAGCTGGTGACCTACATGATGGAAGACCCGCGCTCGATCTCGCGGGTACTGAGCGTCATCTGGGCCTTGCGCTCGCTGGAGCGTATCGGCGACCACGCGCGCAATATCTCGGAGCTGGTGATCTACCTGGTACGCGGCACCGACGTGCGCCACATGGGCCTCAAGCGCATGAAGGCAGAAGTCGAGGGTACGGCATTCGAAGAAGCCGAAAGCGCTAATGTTCCGGCTGAACCGGACGATAAATAAGATTGCTCCCGAGCATCGACGCCCGGCCTTGGCCGGGCGTTTTCGTTTGCGCCAGAGCAGCAGCAGGCACCCGCGAACGATGCAAAGAAGTCCCGGCGTGGCCCAGTTATTGGCAAATGGCCATCAATCGACGGTAGGCTAGTCGGGGATCAAGAGGAGTTTCGATGAGTAAAGTGAATGTGCTGGTCGTGGATGATGCGCCGTTCATCCGTGATCTGGTGAGGAAGTGCCTGCGTAATGCCTTCCCGGGCATGGTCATCGAAGATGCGGTCAACGGGCGCAAGGCCATGACCCTGTTGGCCAAGGAACAATTCGACCTGGTCCTGTGCGACTGGGAAATGCCGGAGATGTCCGGCCTGGAATTGCTGACCTGGTGCCGTCAGCAGCCCGAGATGAAGAGCCTGCAGTTCATCATGGTGACCAGCCGTGGCGACAAGGAGAACGTGATTCAGGCCATCCAGGCTGGCGTCTCCGACTTCGTCGGCAAGCCGTTCACCAACGAGCAGTTGCTGACCAAGGTGAAGAAAGCCCTGACCAAGATCGGCAAGCTCGACAGCTTGATGGCCGGTGGCCCGGCTCGGGTCAACTCGGCATTCGCCAACGACTCGCTGAGCGCACTGACCGGCGGCAAGCCCGAAGCGGTTAAGGTGGCAGCGCCTGCAGCTGCCCCGGCCAAGCCGTTGATCAACGCACCGCAACCTCAGACCGCCGCCGCGGCGGCTGCGCAGTCTGGCCGTGGCCAGGGCCAGTTGCGCCTGTCCAGCGGCACCCAGCCCTGCGTGATCAAGGCACTGAGCCTCAAGGAGGCGCTGCTGGTGGTGCGCCGCAGCGCGACCTTGCCGCAAGTGCTGGAAGGGGCCGTGCTCGATCTGGAGCAGGGCGAGAACGCAGAAGTGGCCCGTCTCAACGGTTACCTGCATGCCATCGCGGCGCTGGAGCCGAAGCCGGAAAGCGACTGGTTGCAGTTGACCTTCAAGTTCGTCGACCAGGATGCGCAGAAGCTCGATTACCTGTCGCGCCTGATTGCCCGCGGCACGGCGCAGAAGCACTTCACTCCGGGCGCCTGATTCGACCTACACCGAACCCTGTGGGAGCGGGCTTGCCCGCGAATACGATGGTGACTCCACCCTCGCTTTCGCGGGCAAGCCCGCTCCTACAGGGTCGGATAACGCCCGCCACAATCTTCCGACCAACTGTAATAACGCTCTCAGATCGCCCTGCTAGGCTTCGACAGAACACTACCTGTCAAAAAGCCACTATCATGCCCGCCATCGCCCGCTTGCTGCTTTGCTGTGCCTTGCTTTCGGCCTCGGCGTCGACGCTGGGCATGACGCTCTACAAAACCACCGACAATTTCGGCGTGGCCTCCTACTCCGATCGCCCCAGCCCAGGCGCAAAAGCCTTCGAGCTGCGCGAGCCGATGTTCGAGCGGTTGGACAGCCAGGTCCGCCTGCAGACCGAAACCTTCCCCGGCGGTGTACGCTTCATGGTGCGCAACGAGCTGTACGTGCCGATGCAGGTCGAACTGCGCATCGACAAGCTGGCCAACGCTTTCGGTGGCAATGCTCCGCGAACCGTGCGTGCGGTGGTCGGGCCGCGCTCGACCAAGGTGCTCAGCTCGGTGCTGGCGGCGCCCAGCGGGCCGCTCAAATACGCCAGCAACTTCCAGTACGCCATGGGCGACCCCGGCCAGCGTTCACAGGCTTACCGCTATCCGTTCCCGTGGAAAGGTGGGCCTTTCCGCCTGACCCAAGGCCCCAACGGCCGTTTCAGCCACTTCGGCCCCAAGGGCCGCTATGCCATGGACATTGCCATGCCCGAAGGCACCCCGATCATCGCGGCACGCGGTGGCATGGTGGTGAAAGTCGAGAACACCCAGAGCGGGCGAGGGACCAACCCTTCGGGCAACTTCGTACGCATCCTGCACCCGGACGGCACCATGGGCGTGTACCTGCACCTGATGCGCGGCTCGGTGGTAGTGGCGGAGGGACAACAGGTGGCGCTGGGGCAGGCGCTGGCCAAGTCGGGCAATACCGGCAACAGCACCGGGCCGCACCTGCATTTCGTGGTGCAGCGCAATGTGGGGCTGGCGCTGGAGTCGATACCGTTTCAGTTCGACCGGCCGATTGGCGGGTTGCCGGACTTTACCGCCGGCAACCCTTGAGGACGGTCAGTCCAGCTTCAGCACCTTGGCCAGCACGATCTTCGGCCCTTTCATCTTTTTGATGATGATGCGCAAGCCCTCGACCTCCAGCACTTCCTCTTCTTCAGGCACGCGCTTGAGGGTCTCGTAGATCAGTCCGGCGAGGGTTTCCGCTTCGATGTGGTCCAGGTCGATACCCAGCAGGCGCTCGACTTTGAACAGCGGTGTATCGCCGCGCACCAGCAGCTTGCCGGGCTGGTAGGCGAGGATGCCGCGCTCGGTCTTGCGGTGTTCGTCCTGAATGTCGCCCACCAGTACTTCCAGCACGTCTTCCATGGTCAGATAGCCGATCACCTTGCCATCGGCTTCCTCGACCAGCACGAAGTGCGCGCCGCCCTTGCGGAACTGCTCCAGCAGCTGCGATAGCGGCATGTGCCGGGACACGCGCTCCAGCGGGCGGGCGAGGTCTTCGAGGTCGACGGTTTCGGGCAGGTGTTCGAGCTCGGCCAGCTCCAGCAGCAGGTCCTTGATGTGCAGCAGCCCGGTGAATTCCTCACGCTCGGCGTCGTACAGCGGGTAGCGGCTGAACTTGTGGCGGCGCACCAGGGCGAGGATTTCCTTGAGCGGCGCATGGGCATCGATGCTGACCATGTCCTCGCGCGAATTGGCCCAGTCGACCACCTCCAGCTCGCCCATCTCCACGGCCGAGGCCAGCACGCGCATGCCCTGGTCGCTCGGGTCCTGGCCACGGCTGGAGTGCAGGATCAGCTTGAGCTCTTCGCGGCTGTAGTGGTGCTCGTGGTGCGGGCCAGGCTCGCCTTGCCCTGCGATGCGCAAAATGGTGTTGGCGCTGGCGTTGAGCAGGTAGATGGCCGGGTACATCAGCCAGTAGAACAGGTACAGCGGCACGGCGGTCCACAGCGACAGCAGTTCGGGCTTGCGGATCGCCCACGACTTGGGCGCCAGTTCGCCGACCACGATGTGCAGGTACGAGATGACGAAGAAGGCGACGAAGAACGAGATGGCCTTGATCAGCTCCGGCGTATCGACGCCGACGTAGGCCAGCAGCGGTTCGAGCAGGTGGGCGAACGCTGGCTCACCGACCCAGCCCAGGCCCAGCGAGGCCAGGGTGATACCCAGCTGGCAGGCCGACAGATAGGCGTCGAGCTGGTTGTGTACCTTGCGCAGGATGCTGCCGCGCCAGCCGTGCTGTTCGGCAATGGACTCGACCCGCGTCGAGCGCAGCTTGACCATGGCGAACTCGGCGGCAACGAAGAAGCCGTTGAGCAGCACCAGGAACAAGGCAAAGAGAATCATGCCGAAATCGGCGAAGAGCGAGGTGAGGCTGATACCAGGGGAAGGGTCCATGATGGAGTTTTAACGGGGTCCGTCTTAGAAAAGGTAGAAAGAAAAGTGCCAGCGTTTGCTGGCACAGGGGATCCAATGTAGCGGCTGGGGCGGCAAAAGCAAAGTGGCCCTTGGCATCAGCCCCTGTCGCTGGCCAATTGTGCTGGCGTGAAATGACAGGTGAATGTGCTGCCATGCCCCGGCACGCTGCTGATTTCCAGGCGCCCGCGATGGCGCATCAGCACATGCTTGACGATCGCCAGCCCCAGCCCGGTGCCGCCGGTGTTGGAGGCGCGGCTGGAGTCGACGCGGTAGAAGCGCTCGGTCAGGCGCGGCAGGTGCTTGGCGTCGATACCTACCCCCGAATCCTGCACCGACAGGTGCGCGCCCTGGTCGTCGGCCCACCAGCGGATGCGGATGTTGCCTTCGTCCTGGGTGTATTTCACTGCGTTGAACACCAGGTTGGAGAAGGCACTGCGCAGCTCCGATTCGCTGCCTTTCAAGCGCAGGCCCGGCGCGGCTTCCAGGGTGATGCGCTGGTTGCGCGGGCCGGACAGCGCCTGGGCATCGTTCTTGATCGCGGTGAGCATGGCATCCACCGCCACCGGCTGGTTGTCCGACGGGTAGTCGGTGGCTTCCAGCTTGGCCAGCAGCAGCAGGTCGTTGAGCAGCGTCTGCATGCGCGAACCTTGCTGGGTCATCTGCTGCAGCGCCCGTCGCCAGCGCGGGTTCACGTCTTCGACGTTATCCAGCAGGGTTTCCAGGTAGCCAGTGATCACCGTCAGCGGCGTGCGCAGCTCGTGCGAGACGTTGGCGACGAAGTCCTTGCGCATCTGTTCCAGCTGATGGATGCGGGTGACGTCGCGCACCAGCATCAGGTGCTCGTTGTTGCCGTAGCGGGTGAGGTGCAGCTGTACGCGCAGGCGGTCATTGATCGGCGAGGGGATTTCCAGCGGCTCGGCGTAGTTTTCCGACTCGAAATATTCCTTGAAGCGCGGGTGCCGCACCAGGTTGGTGACCGGCTGGCCGCCGTCTTGCGGGGTCTTGAAACCCAGCAGGGTTTCGGCGGCGCGGTTCCACCACTCCAGGTTGCCGTCGCTGTCGAGCATGATCACGGCGTCACGCAGGGCGGCGGTGGACTCCTGCACGCGGTCGATTACCGCTTGCAGGCGACCGCGCACACGCTGGTCGCGGCGCTGCAGGTGATAGATGCTGTCGAACACCTCGCCCCACAGGCCGTAGCCGTCGGGCGGCGCTTCGTCGGGCTGATGGTTGCGCAGCCAGTCGTGCAGGCGCAGCAACTGCTTGAGGGTCCAACCCAGGTAGAAGCCCAGCCCGATGGCCAGGCTCCAGCCGTAATAGCCACTGACCAGGCCGCCGATCAGGCAGACAGTGATCAGCAGCAACAGGTGGCGAATCAGGGTCGCGTGCCAGTTCTGGTTCAATTGACGGTCCTTGTACAACGACGTGCCGCTAGACGCTTGGGTGCTCGATCAGCTCTTGGTCGAGAAGCGGTAGCCAGTGCCCCGGACGGTTTGTACCAGATTTTCGTAAGCTTCACCCAGTGCCTTGCGCAGGCGACGGATGTGCACATCGACGGTGCGCTCTTCGACATAGACATTGCCGCCCCATACCTGGTCGAGCAACTGGCCGCGGGTGTAGGCGCGTTCCTGATGGGTCATGAAGAACTGCAGCAGGCGGTATTCGGTCGGGCCCATTTCGGCCGGCTTGCCATCGATGGTCACGCGGTGACTGATCGGGTCGAGCAGCAGGCCGCCGACTTCGATCGGCGCTTCGCTGTCACTCGGGCCGGTGCGGCGCAGCACAGCCTTCAGGCGCGCCACCAGCTCGCGCGGCGAGAACGGCTTGGTGATGTAGTCGTCGGCGCCGACTTCCAGGCCCTGGATCTTGTTGTCCTCTTCGCCCTTGGCGGTGAGCATGATGATCGGGATGTCACCGGTCAGCTCGTCGCGCTTGAGGCGGCGGGCCAGCTCGATGCCAGAGGTGCCGGGCAGCATCCAGTCGAGCAGGATCAGGTCCGGTTTGCGGTCGACGATGATCGCGTGGGCCTGTTGCGAGTTTTCAGCTTCCAGGCAGTCATAGCCGGCCATTTCCAAGGCAACGGCGATCATCTCGCGGATAGGCGCTTCGTCGTCGACGATCAGAATGTTTCTGCCAACCATGCTCTCAACCTCTCCTGGAATATCGTGTCTGGCCCGCATTAGATAACGGAATTATTGCAGCTGTGTGACAAGGCGTTGGCCGTTCTGGCGACATTGGATGACTGGGCTAGGCTTGAGAGGGCCGCTGCGGCGGCACGCAGCACTCATTCCACCCCCGAATTTATGGTGATTCCAATGACACGACACACGCTGAGCTGGATGGCCCTTTTCGCTGCACTGGCGCTGCCCGGGGTAGCGTCTGCCCACCATGCGATGGAGAAGGATGGCATGTGGGTCGATCACAACGGCATGACGCTTTACACCTTCGACAAGGATGCTGGCGGCAAGTCGATGTGCAATGGCGACTGTGCCAAGAACTGGCCGCCACTGCTGGTGAAGGCAGACGACGAAGCGCCCAAGGACAAATGGACCACGGTGATGCGTGATGATGGTCAGAAACAGTGGGCCTATGACGGCAAGCCGCTGTACACCTTCGTCAAGGACAAGAAGGCCGGCGAGACCACCGGCGATGGCATGAAGGACGTCTGGCACGTCGCCAAGCCGTAACGGCCACCCCTAACCCCGTGGGAGCGGCTTCAGCCGCGAACACCGGCGAAGCCGGTGCCATACACCGCGTCGCTTGCTTCGCGGCTGAAGCCGCTCCCACAGGGTGGGGTGCTCGCCTTTTATCGGAAGGCGTAATCCAGCACCACGCCTAAGAACACCAGCAACCCCGCCCAATGATTGTGCAGAAATGCGTTGAAGCACGACTCCCGATCCAGCTTGCGCGTCGACCAGTATTCCCAGGCAAAGCACAGCGCCGCACCCAGCAGCCCAAGGTGGAACCAGCCACCCAGCTCGAACCGGCTACCCGCGAGCAACAGGCAGCCCAGCGACAGCAACTGCAGGGTCAGGATGATCACTCGGTCGGCCTCGCCGAACAGGATCGCCGTAGATTTCACGCCAATCTTCAGGTCGTCGTCGCGATCGACCATGGCGTAGTAGGTATCGTAGCCCACCGTCCACAGCAGGTTGGCGATGTACAGCAGCCAGGCACTGGCCGGCAGCTCGCCGCCCGCGGCGGTGAAGGCCATGGGTATGCCCCAGGAATACGCGGCACCCAGTACCACCTGCGGGTAATAGGTGTAGCGCTTCATGAACGGATAGCAGGATGCCAAGGCCACAGCGCCGAACGACAGCCACACAGTCTGGCTGTTGGTGCACAGCACCAGCAGGAAGCTCACCGCCACCAGCAGGGCAAACAGCGCCAGCGCCTCGCGGGGCTTCACCCGGCCACTGGCCAACGGCCGGTCGGCAGTACGCTTGACGTGGCCATCGACCTTGCGGTCGGCGAAGTCGTTGATGCAGCAGCCGGCGGCGCGCATCAGCACCACACCCAGGGTGAAGATCAGCACATTGGCCAAGGTCGGCGAACCCTGCCCGGCGATCCACACTGCCGTCAGGGTCGGCCACAACAGCAGGTAGATGCCAATCGGCCGGTCCATGCGGCTGAGCTGGACGAAGTCCCAGGCACGCGGGTGCACACGGTTCAGCGACTTGAGCAGGTTCAGGTACATCAGCGGTTTTCCTCCTTGGCCGCTTGCCACAAGGTCGGCAGGAATACTTCGGCCACCAGCAGGTCGACGCCGTTGCGCTCGAAGCGCGAACGCCGCCCCCATAGGCCTTCAAGGGCCGCTTCAGCGGGCAGCCAGGCCTGTGGATAAGTGCACACCTCGATCGGGTGGCGGACGAATGCCTGGTCGCAGAACAGTAGCTCGCCCAGCGAGCGGCTGCCCAGGCTTTCCAGGTCCAGGCCACCGCGCTCCAGCGCGCTGCGGCTGGCCACGCTGCGGGCGAATACCCAAGGCTGGCCATGGCCGCGCAAGTACACCTCGCGTACCCAGCCTTCAGCCCCAGGCGCGATGCCCAGTGCCAGGCATTCGTCATCGCGCAGCGGCTGCCAGCCCTCGAACAGAGGGGTGACGCTGAAATGGTCGTGGGAGAGGCGGGTCAGGCGGCGAGTCAGGGAGCCTTCGTCGAACAGCCAGTCGAGGGTAGGCTGGTCGATATCGGTCGCCAGCTGTGAATACGGCAGCCACGCGACAGCGGCTGCTTGCGGGGATTCGTACGACACGTCGGTATGCTTTGTTACAGCCAGAGAGGCGGCGAGCTTAGCATGATTGCCCCGACTGCTTGCATAATGCCCGCATAACAAAGCCTGACCGAGGAAGTACGACCGATGAAGAAGTGGCAATGTATTGTCTGTGGCCTGATCTATGACGAAGCCCAAGGCTGGCCGGATGACGGCATCGAACCCGGCACGCGTTGGGAGGATGTACCGGAAGACTGGCTGTGCCCCGACTGCGGCGTCGGCAAGAGCGACTTCGAAATGATCGCCATCGGCTGATAGCACCACCGTCCAACACAGAGGAAAGCACGACATGACGTCACCCGTGGTCATCATCGGTACCGGCCTGGCCGGCTATAACCTGGCCCGCGAATTTCGCAAGCTCGATGGCGAGACGCCGCTTTTGCTGATTACCGCCGATGACGGCAGATCCTATTCCAAGCCCATGCTTTCCACGGGCTTTGCCAAGCACAAGGACGCAGATGGCCTGTGCATGGCCGAGCCGGGCGCCATGGCCGAGCAGCTCAAGGCCGAGATTCGCACCCATACCCGCATCAGCGGCATCGACCCGGGCCACAAGCGTTTGTGGATCGGTGAAGAGGCGGTGGAGTATCGCGATCTGGTGCTGGCCTGGGGCGCGCAGACCGTGCAGGTGCCGATCGAAGGCAACGGTGCCGGGCAGGTGTTCCCGATCAACGACCTGGAAGACTACGCCCGTTTTCGCGCCGCCGCGGCTGGCAAACAGCGGGTGTTGATCCTTGGCGCTGGCCTGATTGGCTGCGAATTTGCCAATGACATGAGCCTGGGTGGTTTCCAGGTCGATGTGGTGGCGCCCTGCGAACAGGTCATGCCCACGCTGTTGCACCCCGCTGCGGCCGTTGCCGTGCAGGCCGGGCTGCAAGGCCTGGGCGTGCGCTTCCACCTCGGCCCGGTGCTTACTCGACTTGATCAGGTGGGCGAGGGCCTTGAAGCGCACTTGTCCGATGGCAGCGTGATCGCCTGTGACCTGGTGGTGTCGGCCATCGGCCTGCGCCCACGCACTGACCTTGCGGCGGCAGCCGGCCTGCAGATTAATCGCGGTGTGGTCGTCGACCGCCAACTGCGCACCTCTCACGGCAATATCTTCGCCCTGGGTGATTGTGCCGAGGTTGAGGGCATCAACCTGCTGTACGTCATGCCGCTGATGGCATGCGCACGTGCCTTGGCCCAAACCCTGGCCGGTAACCCCACCCAAGTCAGCTATGGTCCGATGCCCATTACCGTGAAAACCCCGGCCTGCCCGCTGGTGGTATCGCCTCCGCCTGCGGGGCTTGACGGCAACTGGCAGGTCGAGGGGCAGGGCAGCGACCTGAAAGTGCTCTGTCACGCCGACGACGGCCAGTTGCTGGGCTATGCCCTGACCGGCACGGCTGTCATGGAAAAACTGGCGTTGAATCGGCAGTTACCGCCGCTGATGGCCTGAATAGCGGGCGTTCTGTCGGATTTACCCTGCTGTTGCCCCCACAATGGCCGCCCAGACACTGGCGCGGCCCCGGAGGGCGTGCCATTCTCACTTCCGTCTGCCGCAGATTAGAGCCTGCGGTGCCTTGAACGCTGCTTTCATGGCAGCACGGCAATAACAACAAAAAATTCCGTCAAAGAGGCTTCACTATGCGTAAACCAGAACTCGCCGCCGTCATCGCCGAAAAGGCCGATCTGACCAAGGAAAAGGCCAACCAGGTGCTGAACGCGATTCTCGACAGCATCACCGGTGCCCTGGACAAGGACACCGTCACCCTGGTCGGCTTCGGCACCTTTGAGAAACGCCATCGTGGCGCTCGCACGGGCAAGAACCCGCAGACCGGTGAGCCGGTGAAAATCAAAGCCAGCAATACCGTGGCGTTCAAGCCCGGCAAGAACCTGCGCGACAGCGTCAACGTTCCCGCCAAGCCGGCCAAAAAGACCAAGTGATCGACGCCTGATACCTTCAGCCTCTCTACAAACGGGCGCCCCAGGGCGCCCGTTGTGCTTTCTGCAGTAAACGTGCAGCGAACTTGCGTAAATAGTACGAGAAAAGGCTAAACTGCGTGCCTCAGTCATTTTTCATTCGAGGCGAGTTGATGAAGTTTCGCTTTCTTCTCTGGGCCATGGGGTTGTTGATGGCCAGGGCCAGCCGCACCAACCCGGCGTTTCAGCAGCAGTTGAAGGACAAGGACCTGGTGTTCCAGATGCAGACCCTCGATGGCAAAGTAGCCCGGCATTTCACCGTCAGCGGCGAACGCATCAGCAGCAAGGGTGGCAGCCACCCACAGCCAGCCTTCGCCATCGCCTTCAAGGATGCCGCCTACGGCTTCGCCACGATGCAGGCGAGCAACAAGCAGCTGGCGTTCATGCAGGGCATTCAGGACAAGAACATCCAGATCAAGGGCAATCCGGCGCTGGTGATGTGGTTTCAGGGTTTGATGAAGTACCTGAAGCCGAAGAAGAAGGGCTAATGTATTTCTGTGGGAGCGGGCTCGCCCCGCGAAGGACTCGCTGCGGAGCATGGCACCGGCTAGCCGGTGTTCGCGGGACAAGCCCGCTCCCACAGAGTCCGCAGTAGCCTCAGTGCGGTGCGTTGAACTGCGAAGCCAGCTCGCGCAGCAGGCTTTCGGCCTCAAGCACCTTGTTCACCACATCTTCGGCTTTATCCCGGGTAATCCCCAAACGCTCCAGCAGCGCGTCAGGGATCGCCTCCTGCGGCCCCGAGCCAATCCCGCGCGAGCGCAGCAGGCGTGTGGCCAGGCACACCAGGTTGGGGTAGGCCGAGTAGCTGCCTTCATATGAAGGGTCGTGCTGGAAGCGCAGCGCCGTTTGCAGTTCTTCCGGCATGTCCCACAGCTTCATCAGCCAGGCGCCGATCTGTTCGCGGCTGATACCCAACAGGTGCTGCTCCACATAGGTGTGGCACAGGTGCGGATTGACCTCCAGATGGCGACAGATCAGCGAGAAGTGCGGCGGGAACACATGTGCCAGCAGCAGGTAACCGAAGTTGTGCAACAGCCCGGCCAGGTAGGTCAGGCCGGCTTCCGGGCGTTCTGCGCGCGGCATGGCGCGGGTCAGGCCTTCGATGATCGCGGCGGTGTAGATCGACTGCTGCCAGTACGGCGTGGCCTGCTGCGGGTGATCCTTGGGCAGGCTCAGGGTCTTGCCCAGCGCCAGGCCCAAGGCCAGGTTGATCACCAGGTCGAAGCCCAGCACGCGGACGATGGCATCTTCCACCGAACGGATCTTGCCGGGTGAAGCGTAATAGGGCGATGCGGCCCAGCTGACCACCTGCGCAGCCAGCGCCGGGTCGGTTTCGACCACACCGGTGATATCGTCGATGCTGGCGTTGGGGTCGACACGCAGCTTGATGATCTTCTGCGCGGTGTCGGCCAGCGGTGGAATCTCGATGGTTTCTTCCAGGCGCTTCTGGATGCGTCGGGCGGTGAACGCCTGGACGGCCTGGGTGATCTCTTTGGAGTCGTCATCCGGGCGGTCGAGGTTGGGGCGAATTTCCCGAACTGGTTGGCCGAAGCTGCCTGCGCTGGCCTTTTTCAGCATGCGCTTGAAGTCTTCCTGCTCAATTTCCAGCAGTAGCCCGGCTTCGCCGGACTGGATCAGCAGCCGATCAGCTTCGAGCAACTTGCCTTCATACAGGCAGGGCGAACTGGTCAGCGCCGGAATGGCCGGCAAGGCCTTGAGCTGGTGCTTGTCGAGCATCTGTTTCAGGCGTGCCACGGGTACGGCCTTGAGCTTGCGGCCAGTCAGCTCTTCCAGGCGGTTGAGGTCCAGCAGCTTGCTCTGCGGGAACAGCACCATCAAAGCGCCGATCTCGTCGTCCAGCAGGATCGCCTGTACCCGCGAGGCTGCAGGCGCTTGCGGGTGTTCGGACACCTCGCGGTAGGCCACGCCCAGTTTATCGAGCAACAGCCGGATGACAGACGGTGCGTGTGGGGTTGCGGTGTCCAGGGCAACTTCAGTCATGGTCCGTATCCACTGATTCTTTTAAATGCGAAGTATAACCAGTCTGGTCGCAAAGCTGGATCCATTCTGGTACTGGCGTCACACTTGGCCATATTGCTGGCCATGGCGCAGCCAGCGGTCAAGTAGCGGGCTGACGTGGTCCGGCCAGCGAGCGATCAAGGCCTGGGCGGCGTCGCGCACGGCGGGCAACAAGTCGGCATCGCGCATCAGGTCGGCGACCTTGAATTGCAGCAGGCCGGTCTGGCGGGTGCCGAGCATCTCGCCAGGGCCGCGCAGTTCCAGGTCCTTTTCGGCGATGACGAAGCCATCGTTGGTTTCCCGCATGATCCCCAGGCGTTCACGGCCGATCTGCGACAGCGGCGGGTGATAGAGCAACACGCAGTGGCTCACCGCGCTGCCCCGGCCAACCCGGCCGCGCAGCTGGTGCAGTTGGGACAGGCCCAGGCGTTCGGGGTTTTCGATGATCATCAGGCTGGCGTTGGGCACGTCCACACCGACTTCGATCACGGTGGTCGCGACCAGCAACTGCAGGTCGCCTTGCTTGAACTCGGCCATGACCGCGGCCTTTTCCGCAGGCTTCATGCGCCCGTGGATCAAGCCCACGCGCAGCTCGCCCAAGGCGCTGCCGAGGTCTTCATAGGTGCTCTGCGCGGCCTGGCAGGTGAGCTCTTCGGATTCTTCGATCAGCGTACACACCCAATAGGCCTGGCGCCCCTCGGCGCAGGCGGCGCGTACCCGCTCGACCACTTCGAAGCGGCGGCTGTCGGCGACCAGTACGGTATTCACGGGTGTACGCCCTGGTGGCAGCTCGTCGAGCACCGAGGTGTCGAGGTCGGCGTAGGCGCTCATGGCCAAGGTCCGTGGGATCGGCGTGGCGGTCATGATCAGCTGATGGGGGCACAGTTCACCGGCCACGCCTTTCTTGCGCAAGGCCAGGCGTTGCTGCACGCCAAATCGGTGTTGTTCGTCGATGATCGCCAGGGCCAGGTGCTTGAACTGTACTTCTTCCTGGAACAGCGCGTGCGTGCCCACCACCATCGGCGCGCCGTTGGCGATCTGTTCCAGGGCGCTGGTGCGGGCCTTGCCCTTGAGCTTGCCGGCCAGCCAGGCGACTTCCAGGCCCAGCGGTTCGAGCCAGCGCTTGAAGGTGATGTAGTGCTGTTCGGCGAGAATCTCGGTGGGCGCCATCAGCGCCACCTGATAGCCGGCTTCCAGGGCCTGCAGCGCGGCGAGCGCGGCCACTACGGTCTTGCCGGCGCCTACGTCGCCCTGAACCAGGCGCATCATCGGTTCGTGCTGGCTGAGGTCATAGGCGATCTCGTTGGCCACACGCTGTTGCGCACCGGTCGGCTGGAAGCCCAGGTTGGCCAGATACTGCGCCTGCAGGCGCTTGGCCTTGGGCAGCACCGGCGCGCGCAAGCTGCGCAGGCTTTCCCGCAGGCGCTGTTGCGACAGCTGGTGGGTCAGCAGCTCTTCGAAGGCCAGGCGATGCTGGGCCCAGTGCTGGCCTTCGGCGAGCTCGTCGAGGTCGGCGTCGGCGGGTGGGTTGTGCAGGTAGCGGATGGAATCGTCCAGCGGCGCCAGGTGATAGTCCCGGGCCAGCTCATCCGGCAACCAGTCCGGCAGGCTGCGCGGGCCAAGCATGCCCAGGCTCTGCTGGCAGAGCAGGCGCAGGCGTTGCTGGGTCAGGCCTTCGGTGGACGGATAGATCGGCGTCAGGGTCTGCTCGACCGGCGGAGGCGGTTCATCGCCATTGAGCGCGCGGTACTCCGGGTGGTAGATCTCCAGGCCAGAGGCGCCAGGGCGAGCCTCGCCATAGCAGCGCACGTGGGTGCCGCGTTTCAGGCCTTCCTTCTGGGCATTGCTGAAGTGATAGAAGCGCAGGCTGAGCACGCCCGTGCCATCACCGAGGCGCACCACCAGGCTGCGGCGCTTGCCCATGGTGACGTCGGCGCCGCTGACCACACCTTCGATCACCGCATCCTGGCCCGGGCGCAGGGCGCCGATGGGCACCACGCGGGTACGGTCCTGGTAACGCAGGGGCAAGTGGAACAGCACATCCTGCAGGTTTTCCAGGCCGACCTTGGCGAGCTTTTCCGCCATGGCTTCGCCGACACCCTTGAGCGCAGTGACCGAGACCTTCGACAGCTCAGTCATGACTCAGGCCGGTTGTTCCACGGCTGGCTTGGCTACCGAGCAGAGGCGGATCGAGTCGGCAAGGATCTCGATGGCCTTCGGCCGCGGGAAGCTGGCGCGCCAGGCAATGGCTACGGTACGGAAGGGGGCGGGTGCGGTCAGTGGGCGAACTTCGATGACCCCCGGTGCGTAATGGTGGCTGTGCACCGCCGACAGCGGCAGGATCGACACCCCCAGGCCCGAGGCCACCATGTGGCGGATGGTTTCCAGCGAGCTGGATTCGACCGTGGTGTGCTTGGCAGCATCACCGCCCTTGTTCAGCGTCGGGCAGGCTTCCAGTACTTGATCACGGAAGCAGTGACCCTCGCCGAGCAGCAACAGGCTCTTGTCGTTGAGCATGGCGGTGTCGATGGTCTTTTTTGCCGTCCACGGGTGGTCGGCGGGCATCAGGGCACAGAACGGCTCGTCATACAGCGGCAGGGTCAGCACGTCGGCTTCGTTGAACGGCAGGGCGATGATCACCGCGTCCAGTTCGCCATTGCGCAGTTTTTCGCGCAGCACGTGGGTGAAGTTTTCTTCGATGTACAGCGGCATCTGCGGCGCCACGCGGTGCAGCTGCGGGATCAGGTGCGGGAACAGGTAGGGGCCGACGGTATAGATGGCACCGACTTTGAGTGGGGCGGTCAGCTGGTTCTTGCCGGCCTGGGCCAGCTCGCGGATACCTTGGGCCTGCTCCAATACCTTCTGTGCCTGGGCAACGATGCTTTCGCCGACCGGAGTCAGGCGCACCGCGCTCTTGCTGCGCTCGAAGATCAGCACGCCAAGCTCGTCCTCGAGCTTCTTCACCCCGACGGACAGGGTCGGCTGGCTGACGTGGCAACGCTCGGCGGCGTGGCCGAAGTGCTGCTCCTGGGCGAGGGTGACGATGTAGCGGAGTTCTGTGAGGGTCATAACGTGCGTCCATGAAGTTGCGAGCCCAGCATAGCGGCTGCAATTGATAGACGCACGTTATCAGACTTGCCGATTTGTGACAGAAACAAAAGTATCAGCGACGGTCCAGCGAGTAGACGAACGGCGCCACGACTTCGATCGTGCCATTGTTCAGCAACTCCGCAGGCGGCTTGGGTACGGTGCCGGCCCGGCGGATCATTTCCAGGGTTGCCCGGTCCAGTGCCGCGCTGCCCGAACCGCCAGCCATCGAGTACGACACCACCTTGCCTTCGGCATCGACCACGAAGCGCAGGCGGTTGATGCCCTGCAGGCCGCGACGGCGCGCGTCTTCCGGGTAGCGCTTGTACTTCGCCAGGTGGCGCAGCAGGTCGCTCTGCCAGGTCGGCAACGCTTGGCTGTTGGAGGCGATGCTCGGCGCCGGTGCCGCCGACTTCTGCGGTGGCGTGTTGCTTGGCGGCGTATCGACCACTTGTTCCTTGGCCGGTGGTTCATCCTTGGGCGGCTCAGGCTTCTTCTCAGGCTTCGGTGGTTGAGGCTTGGGCTTCGGCTTGGGCGGCTTGGCGATGGCGATTTTCGGTTTCGGCGCTTCTACCAGCTTGGGCATCGGCGGTTCTTCGACCGGTGCCGGTGGCTGTGGAGCGGCCTTCGGCGGTGGTGGTGGCGCGGGTTCCGGCAGCGGTGCCAGTTCGACCATCATGGCTGCCGGGGGCAGCTCGATGGCCTGGGGCACCGACCAGTTGAGCGTCAGCACCACGGCGACCACGTGCACGCCCAGCACGATCGCCAGGCTGCTACCGTAGCGCGCCATGTTTGAGCGCGTTGTCGTCATTTCTTGGCTGCCGTCTCGAGTCCGACCAGGCCGACCTTGAGGTAGCCGGCCGCACGCATGGTGTTCATCACTTCCATCAGGTCACCGTAATCCACGCCTTTGTCGGCCTGGAAGAAGATGGTGGTTTCCTTGTCACCCTTGGTCTTGGCGTCGAGCATCGCGCCAAGCTGCGCGGGGGCAGGCACCTGATCGTCGCCGACGTACAGCTTCTGGTCGGCCTTGACGCTGACGAACACCGGCTTCTCGGGCCTCGGTGCCGGCTTGGCGGTCGAGGCCGGCAGGTCGACCTTGATGTCGACCGTGGCCAGAGGCGCGGCAACCATGAAGATGATCAGCAGTACCAGCATCACGTCGATGAACGGCGTAACGTTGATTTCGTGGTTTTCGGCGAGGTCGTCGCCACCTTCGTTGAGATGCAGGCCCATGGCTTACCCCACTTTCACCATGTGCGGGGCGGCGCGGTCGCTGCCCTGGTGGTCGAGGTCACGGCTGACCAGCAGCAGCACCTGCGCCGAAGCGTCGGAAACCTGTGCCTTGTAACCAGCGATGGAGCGGGCGAAGACGTTGTAGATGACCACCGCCGGGATCGCGGCGACCAAGCCCAGGGCGGTAGCCAGCAGGGCTTCGGCGATGCCGGGAGCAACTACGGCCAGGTTGGTGGTCTGGGTTTTGGCGATGCCGATGAAGCTGTTCATGATGCCCCATACGGTACCGAACAGACCGACGAACGGCGCAGTGGAACCGATGGTGGCGAGCACGCCGGTGCCGCTGCTCATGTTACGGCCGCTGGCGTGCACCAGGCGTTCCAGGCGGAAGCTGACGCGTTCCTTGATGCCTTCCTTCTCGCGGGCGTTGGCCGACAGGCGCATCTCTTCGAGGGCATCGTGGACCAGAGTGTGGGCCAGGGTGCCTTCCTTGTTCGAGACGTCGCTGGCTTCCTTGAGGCTGGCGGATTTCTTCAGCTGGGCGATCTCGCCGCGCAGACGGCGCTTGGCGCCCATCAGCTCGAAGCCTTTGGCGATCCAGATGGTCCAGGTGATGATCGAGGCGATGGCCAGGCCGATCATGACGATCTTCACCACGATGTCGGCGTTCTTGTACATGCCCCATGGCGACAGGTCGTGGGCCATGCCCAGCGAGGTGTCTTCGACCAGCGCTTCGACACTTGGGTCTACCGCTGCAGGCGCATCGACCGGCGTGGCGACCTGACCGTCTGCTGCTGGAGCCGGGGCTTCGGCGGCCGGGGCAGCCGGAGCGGTTGCGGCAGCGGGGGTGCTGGCGTTGGCGGTTGGCTCATCGGCCATGGCCACTGGGGCCAGCACCAGGCTGAACATCAGCGCGGCGATGGCGCGCCAGGCGCGCGACGGGGTTGGCGAAGCGGAAGGTTGAGTACGTGTCATGCTGGCCGGACCTGATGAAGAAAAAAAGTGAGCGTTCTCCAAGGCCTCGAGATAGGCCGAGAACAGATAGGGGTGCCATTATTGCAAGTAATTCTTGTTAACAAAAGTAATCATGTTGCTTTTTTCGCCCATGGTCTAGCCGCCTATCGTGTAATCCGGCTAGCCTGAATCTTTGGTCTAGGGAGTATAGAGATGTCAGACCTTTCCGCTTTGATAGTCGGTTGCGGTGATGTAGGGGGCCGTTTAGCCCGTCAATTGCTGGCTAAAGGCTGGCATGTCAGCGGCCTGCGGCGCTCGGTCGAGGACCTGCCTGCCGGTGTTGAGCCTATCGCTGCCGACCTTTGCGACTCAAGCATTCCATCCTCATGGCCGCAGCGTTCGCCGGACTATCTGGTGTACTGCGTCGCCGCCAGTCAGCATGATGAGCCCGGCTATCAGGCCGCGTATGTTGACGGTTTGCGCCATGTGCTGGCTTGGTTGGCCGAACGCGGCCAGCACCCGAAGCGCCTGCTGTTCGTGTCCAGCAGCAGCGTGTTTGCGCAAAAGGATGGCGAATGGATCGACGAGACTGCGGCCACCGAGCCTGAAGGCTATTCCGGGCGTGTGATGCTGGAGGCCGAGCGATTGGCACTGGCCAGCGGTGTTCCGGCAAGCGTGGTGCGTTTGACTGGCATCTATGGGCCGGGGCGTGAGTGGCTGCTTAGCCAAGTACGCCAGGGGTATCGAGTGGCCGAGGAGCCGCCGTTGTATGGCAACCGCATCCATGCCGAAGATGCTGCCAACCTGCTGGCTTTCCTGCTGGAAAAGGATGCCGAGGGTGTGGCGCTGGAGGATTGCTATATAGGTGTTGATGACGACCCGGCGCCACTGGCCGATGTGGTGGGCTGGTTGCGGGGCTACATGGGCGTTACCGAGTGGTCTGATGAGCAGCGGGTGCGCCGGACCGGCAGCAAGCGTTGCAGCAATGCGCGGGTGAGGGCGTTGGGTTGGGTGCCGGCGTATTCGAGTTACAAGGAAGGGTATGCGGCGATTCTGAACGAGAAGAGTTGATACGACCGGCCTCTTCGCGGGCAAGCCCGCTCCCACAGGTACATCACTGTTCTCAAGGGCAGTGGTGCACCTGTGGGAGCGGGCTTGCCCGCGAAGAGGCCGGTGAGGCCTAATCCTTCTCCAGCACCCACTGCCGAGCGCCGGCTGCCAACTGAGGTATCTCATCCGGCTGTGCCTGGTTCACCGCACGGAAAATCTCCAGCTTGTCGTCATCGCGCTTGAAGATGAACGGCGCGCCACGCTGGTTGCGCTCCAGCCACAGACTGTCGTTGCTGCCGCCCATGTTGGCGCAGTCGCCCGCCAGGCACAGGGCATAGCGGTCCGGGCCTGGCAGGCCGGTCACGCTGCCGTTATCGGCGAAGCGCACCACGCCGCCTTTGCCTTCACCTTCGACGATCTTCCACTCGCCACCCAGGTAAGCCTGATACAGCGCCTTCTCGAAGCTGCCACCCAGCGGGGTATTGCCAGGTTGCTTGCTGCGCTCGAAGGTCTGCTCGGCACCGCTCTGGTCAGTGGTCTTCAGTTTATCGCCATCGAGCACAAGCTGGTCGGTCCAGCCGCCCTGAAAGTTGGCCTGCCATTGCTTTTCATTGGCGCTGAATTGGCCGTCGCCGGCCTCGAAACCGTTACTGAAGCTGGCTCGCTGGTTGGCCACATCGAGTTTCCACTCGAACACCGGGCCGTGTTCGTTCAGGGCCTGGCGCAGGCTGCCACCTTTGACGGCGGCGTCGATGGCTTCCTGGTTGATCCAGGTGCCGTTCAAATCTTCAGGTTTGTGGCTGGCGCAGCCGCTCAGAAGCAGGGCTGCCAGCGCGAGGGGCAGTGCTTGACGCATGGTGGGGGTAACCTTGAACAGAAGGGTGACGGGCACGGTGCCCGTCACCGGCGGCATCACTCGATGACCAGGATAGCGTCCATTTCGACCTGGGCGCCTTTCGGCAGCGCGGCAACGCCAATGGCGGCGCGGGCTGGGTATGGCTGCTCGAAGTAGCGGCCCATCACCTCGTTGACCTTGGCGAAGTGGCTCAGGTCGGTGAGGAAGATGTTCAGTTTGACGATGTCCTTGAACGAACCGCCAGCGGCTTCGGCGACCGACTTGAGGTTCTCGAACACCTGGACGGTCTGGGCTTCGAAGCCTTCGACCAGCTCCATGGTTTTCGGGTCCAGCGGGATCTGGCCCGACATGTACACGGTGTTGCCGGCCTTGATCGCTTGCGAGTAGGTACCGATGGCGGCAGGGGCTTTGTCGCTGTTGATGACGGTCTTGCTCATGATGACTCCTTGCGGTTGGCGGACTACGTACGCATGCGGGTGATGCGGACTACGCCGGTCAGCGTACGCAGCTTCTTGATCACACGAGCCAGGTGCACGCGGTCGTGCACGCTGACCACCAGTTGGACAACGCTGATGCGGCCGTCGCGTTCGTCCATGCTGATCTTCTCGATGTTGCCGTCGGCGGCGTTGACGCTGCTGGCCAGCAGGGCGATCAGGCCGCGCTGGTGTTCCAGCTCGACACGCAACTCGACATTGAATTCGCCGGTGATGTCCTTGGCCCAGGAAAGCTGTACGCATTTCTCAGGGTTGTGGCGAACTTCGCTGATGTTGCGGCAGTTCTCCAGGTGCACGACCATGCCCTTGCCCGCCGACAGGTGGCCGACGATCGGGTCGCCCGGGATCGGCGTGCAGCACTTGGCATAGCTCAGCACCAGGCCCTCGGTGCCGCGGATCGCCAGCGGGCCTTCCGGCGCCGGCAGCTGTTCGCCTTCGGCCGACAGCAGGCGGCGGGCGACCACGTAGGCCATGCGGTTGCCCAGGCCGATGTCCTCGAGCAGGTCTTCGATCAGCTCCAGGCGGTATTCGGCGAGGATCGCGCTGATGCGCTCCTGAGGAATCTTCTCCAGGCTGCTGTCGAAACCGGTCAGCACCTTGTTCAGCAGGCGCTCGCCAAGGCTGATCGACTCGGAGCGACGCTGCTGCTTGAGCGCGTGACGGATGTGCGTCCGGGCCTTGCCGGTGACCACGAAGTTGAGCCAGGCGGGGTTCGGCCTTGCGCCAGGGGCACTGACGATCTCGACCGTCGAACCACTTTGCAGCGGCTCGGAGAGCGGCGCCAGGCGACGGTTGATGCGGCAGGCGATGCAGCTGTTGCCGACGTCGGTGTGCACCGCGTAGGCGAAGTCGACGGCCGTGGAGCCTTTGGGCAGCTCCATGATCCGGCCTTTGGGCGTGAACACGTAGACCTCGTCGGGGAACAGGTCGATCTTCACGCTCTCGATGAATTCCAGCGAGTTGCCGGCACGCTGCTGCAACTCGAGGATGCCCTTGACCCACTGACGGGCGCGGGCGTGGCTGCCTTTGGGCTGTTCATCGTCGTTGGACTTGTACAGCCAGTGCGCGGCGATGCCGTTGTTGGCCATCTCTTCCATCTCGCGGGTGCGGATCTGGATTTCGATGGGCACGCCGTGCATGCCGAACAGCGTGGTGTGCAACGACTGGTAGCCGTTGGCCTTGGGGATCGCGATGTAATCCTTGAAGCGCCCGGGCAGCGGCTTGTACAGGTTGTGCACGGCGCCGAGCACGCGGTAGCAGGTGTCGACCTTGTCGACGATGATGCGGAAGGCGTACACGTCCATGATCTCGGTGAAGGCACGGCGCTTGCCGCGCATCTTCTTGTAGATGCCATAGAGGTGTTTCTGCCGGCCGCTGACTTCGCCCTGGATGCCGTCGGCGGCCAGGCAGTTGGCCAGCGAGTGCTCGATCTTGGCGACGATCTCTTTACGGTTGCCGCGTGCGCTCTTGACCGCCCGGTGGATCAGCGACGAACGCATCGGGTGCATGGCCTTGAAGCCGAGGTCCTCGAATTCCACGCGCACGGTGTGCATGCCCAGCCGGTTGGCGATGGGGGCGTAGATTTCCAGGGTTTCCTTGGCGATGCGCCGACGCTTTTCGCCGGACAGCACTTCCAGCGTGCGCATGTTGTGCAGGCGGTCGGCCAGCTTGACCAGGATCACGCGGATATCGCGGGCCATGGCCATGGCCATCTTCTGGAAGTTCTCGGCTTGCGCCTCGGCCTTGGTTTCGAAGTTCATCTGGGTCAGTTTGCTGACCCCGTCGACCAGCTCGGCCACCGTCTCGCCAAACTGCTGGCTGAGGGCTTCCTTGGCGATGCCGGTGTCTTCGATCACGTCGTGCAGCATGGCCGCCATCAGGCTCTGATGGTCCATGTGCATGTCGGCGAGGATGCCGGCCACGGCCAGCGGATGGGTCACGTAGGGCTCGCCGCTGCGGCGGCGCTGCCCATCGTGTGCCTGTTCGGCGTAAAAGTAGGCCCGGCGAACCAGGTTGACCTGTTCGGGGCCCAGGTAGGTCGACAGCCGTTCGGCTAAGGCTTCTATGCCCGGCATGGTTTCACCTCTTGCCGAGGAAGAGGTCCTTGTGCCGCGCGACGTCGACCAGGCATGGCTTAGACGGCCTCGTTGGACTCGTCCTCGAACGCGGCGAAGACCGGATCCTCGGTGACGATCTCTTCAGCGGCGATGAATTCGTTGGTCACGATGCCTTCAGCGATTTCACGCAGGGCAACGACGGTCGGTTTGTCGTTTTCCCACGCTACGCGTGGCTCTTTGCCGCCGGTCGCCAGCTGACGGGCGCGCTTGGTCGAGAGCATGACCAGCTCAAAACGGTTATCCACGTGTTCCAGGCAGTCTTCAACAGTTACGCGGGCCATGGTCTTCCTCAGTAGCAAATGCGATGGGCGTGCAGCCCAATATGGGCAGGCGGACTCGATAGTTTAAAAAATCACCAGCCAATAGGGAAGCGCTGTTTTGTCGGTAGGGCTGTGGGGGCTTCTTCGCGGGGCAAGCCCGCTCCCACAATGACTCAGCAGCCTTGGCCCCCTGTGGGAGCGGGCTTGCCCCGCGAAAGGGCCGAAATAGAAGCCCTCAGTGCATGATCCCGACGATAACCTCAGAGCATCGCGCCACGCAACCGCGGGGTCAATTCCTCGAACAACGTCTGCACCGAGCGCAACGCCCGGCAATCCGGCCGGGTCAGCAGCCATAGCTGCGTGTCGCACCCGGCCAGCGGCCCGCTCAGCGCATCGACGCCGGGCAGGGCATGCACCATGTAGTCAGGCAACGCCGCCACGCCAAGCCCGGTGCTCACCAGCTGAGCGATGGTCGACATGCTGCTGCACTGGTAGCGCGGGCTCAGCCCTGGATACTGCTGGTTGCGCCAGACCACGGTGGGATGGTCCTGCATCGAGTCGTCAGGGGCGATCCACGGCACGCTAGTGTGCGCCTCGGCCAGGCGCTCGCGCCATTGCGGTTGGCCACAGATTACGTAGGAAGTAGAGCCCAGGCAGCGTCCGACCAGGTGTTCCGGCGGTGTATTGGTCAGCCGCAGGGCGATGTCGGCATCGCGCCGGCTGAGGTTGGCGAAGGTATTGGAGGTGCCCATTTCCAGCGACAGCGCCGGGTAGTTGGGCATGAACTCGGCCAGTGCCGGCAGCAGCAGGCTGTGCATCACCGCTTCGGTACAGGTCAGACGAACGGTACCGCTGACCACCTGCTCGCCACTGCTCATGGCGATGCGCGCGGCATCCAGCGCCTGCTCGGCACGTTCGGCCTGCTCGGCCAACGCCTGGGCGGTGTCGGTCGGCAGGTAGCCTTTGCGGCTCTTGACGAACAGCGCGGTGCCAAGGGCCGATTCAAGCCGGCGGATCGAACGGAACACGGTCGAAACATCGACCTTGAGCAGTTCGGCGGCCTTTGCCAGCGAGCGGCCGCGTTCCAGGGCCAGGACCAGGGAAAGGTCGGCATGGGTGATCTGATATTGCATTGGTGCACGCTCTGCTTGCCGAAATGCCAATGTCTGTTGCGTAGAGGCCATTTTATAGTGGAACCGCCCCTGGGAATCAATGCGCCCGGTCGGGCAACCAATCCCCACGATGGGAAAGTTAAAAAGAACAACAGTTGCAACCATCGTCGCCCGTGAGGCGCCAGCCGTATCCCCACATCGCCGCAGCAAATCAAAGGATGTACACCATGACGTCGGTCACCCCGTGCGCCAGTTCTTCCAGCGAGATGAAAGACTTCCTCCAGGCCCATCCGGACACCCAGTACGTCGATTTGCTGATTTCCGACATGAACGGCGTGGTACGCGGCAAGCGCATCGAGCGGGCCAGCCTGCACAAGGTGTACGAGAAGGGGATCAACCTGCCGGCGTCGTTGTTCGCGCTCGATATCAACGGCTCCACCGTTGAAAGCACTGGCCTGGGCCTGGACATTGGCGATGCCGACCGCATCTGCTATCCCATCCCCGGCACGCTGTGCAACGAGCCCTGGCAGAAGCGCCCCACCGCCCAGTTGCTGATGACCATGCACGAGCTCGAAGGCGAACCGTTTTTCGCCGACCCGCGCGAGGTGCTGCGCCAGGTGGTGAGCAAGTTCGACGACCTTGGCCTGGATATCTGCGCCGCGTTCGAGCTGGAGTTCTACCTGATCGACCAGGACAACCTCAACGGCCGCCCGCAGCCGCCGCGTTCACCCATTTCCGGCAAGCGCCCGCAGTCGACCCAGGTGTACCTGATCGACGACCTCGACGAATACGCCGACTGCCTGCAGGACATGCTGGAAGCGGCCAAGGAGCAGGGCCTGCCGGCCGACGCCATCGTCAAGGAAAGTGCCCCGGCGCAGTTCGAGGTCAACCTGCATCACGTCGCCGACCCGCTCAAGGCGTGCGACTACGCGATTCTGCTCAAGCGCCTGATCAAGAACGTCGCCTACGACCATGAAATGGACACCACCTTCATGGCCAAGCCCTACCCGGGCCAGGCAGGCAACGGCCTGCACGTACATATCTCGCTGCTGGACAAGAAAACCGGCAAGAACATCTTCAGCCATGAAGACCCGCTGCAAAGCGATGCCCTGCGCCACGCCATCGGCGGTGTGCTGGAAACCATGCCGGCGTCGATGGCTTTCCTCTGCCCGAACATCAACTCGTACCGCCGCTTTGGCGCGCAGTTCTACGTACCGAATGCGCCGAGCTGGGGCCTGGACAACCGTACCGTGGCCGTTCGCGTGCCGACCGACAGCAGCGAAAACGTGCGCATCGAGCACCGCGTGGCCGGCGCTGACGCCAACCCATACTTGATGCTCGCGGCGATTCTGGCCGGCATCCACCACGGCCTGACCAGCAAGGTCGAGCCTGGCGCGCCAATCGAAGGCAATTCCTACGAGCAGCTGGAACAGAGCCTGCCAAACAACCTGCGCGACGCCCTGCGCGCGCTGGATGACAGCGAAGTGCTCAACCAATACATCAGCCCGGACTACATCGATATCTTCGTGGCCTGCAAGGAAAGCGAACTGGCCGAGTTCGAAGTGTCGATTTCCGACCTCGAGTACAACTGGTACCTGCACACGGTGTAAGCCCATGAGCGCAACTGCGGTCCCCTTGATCGGTGTCAGCGCCTGTCGTCAGCAGGTGGGGAAGAACTCGTCGCACACGGTGGGCGACAAGTATGTGGAGGCCGCCGGTTTTGCCGGGCTGCCGCTGATCCTGCCGGCCCGCGATGGCGGCAGCGACACGCAGGCGCTGTTGGCCAGGCTCGACGGCATTCTTTTTACCGGCTCGCCTTCAAATGTCGAGCCGCATCATTACAATGGCGCCCCCAGCGCGGAAGGGACCCGGCACGACCTTGCACGTGACCGCCTGACCCTGCCGCTGCTGCAGGCGGCCATAGACGCCGGTGTGCCGGTGTTCTGCATCTGCCGTGGTTTCCAGGAATTGAATGTGGCCCTTGGCGGCAGCCTGCACCAGCGTGTGCAGGAACTGCCCGGCTACCTGGACCACCGAGAACCTGAGGACGCACCCCTGGAGGTGCAATACGGCCCTCGTCACCCCGTCGGCATTGCGCCTGGCGGGGTGTTCGAGCGCCTGGGCCTGGCTGCGCAGTTCGAGGTCAACTCGCTGCACAGCCAGGGCATCGACCGCCTGGCCCCTGGCCTGCGTGTCGAGGCACGGGCCCCGGATGGCCTGATCGAAGCGGTGTCGATGCCTGATGCGCCGGGCTTTGTGCTCGGCGTGCAGTGGCACCCGGAATGGCGTTTTGCCGACAACCCGGTCTCGCTGCGCCTTTTCCAGGCGTTTCGCGAGGCCTGCATTGCCCATGCTGCACGGTAGGGTCTTACCCGAAGGTCTTGGATGACCAACACCGATTCGCAAGCTTTCAATGAGTGAAAGCGCCTTGTTCGCAAGGCCTGTGACAACAATTCCAATAGTTACGGCAAATACTCATGAGCAATTACACAGAAGCCGGCCGCCCACCCGATGCGGCCGACTCGGGCAGCACACAGCGCAGCAAAGGCCTGGCCAAGGGCCGCCTCGGCCTGTTGGCCAGCGTGGTGCTGGGCATTTCCACGATCGCCCCGGTCTACACCCTGACCGGCGCCCTTGGCCCCACCGTGCGGGAGGTCGGTGCTCACCTTCCGGCCGTGTTCATCGTCGGTTTCCTGCCCATGCTGCTGGTCGCCCTGGGCTACCGCGAGCTGAACTCGGCAGAGCCGGACAGCGGCACGTCCTTTACCTGGTCGGCCCGTGCGTTCGGCCCGATGATTGGCTGGATCGGCGGTTGGGGCTTGGTCGTTGCCACCACCATCGTGTTGTCCAACCTCGCAGGTGTCGCCGTCGACTTCTTCTACCTGTTCCTCAGTCAAATCACCGGCAGCCCTGAGCTGGCGGCCCTGGCGGACAATTTATTGATCAACATCACCACCTGCTGCGTGTTCATCGCCATGGCGGTGTGGATCTGTTGCCGTGGCATGGCTACTACGATGACCGTGCAATATGGCCTGGTGGCGTTACAGCTGTTGGTGCTGATCGGCTTTGCCTTCGCTGCCTTCAGCGAGACCACCGCCCCACCGCCGCTGGCGTTCGATCTGGCCTGGTTCAACCCATTCGGTGTCGAGTCGTTCTCGGCCTTCGCTGCTGGCCTGTCACTGTCGATCTTCATCTTCTGGGGCTGGGACGTGTGCTTGACCGTCAGCGAAGAATCCATCGGCAGCGATGAAGTGCCGGGCAAGGCCGCGACCTGGACCGTACTGCTGATCCTTGGCCTGTACCTGGTCACTGCCATCGCCACCCTGCAGTTTGCCGGCATTAGCGAACATGGCCTGGGGCTTAACAACCCGCGCATCCAGGAGAACGTCTTCGCCCACCTGGCCGGGCCGGTGATGGGGCCGCTGGCAATCCTGATGTCGATCGCCGTGCTGGCCAGCACCGCCGCATCGCTGCAGTCGACCTTCGTTTCGCCAGCGCGCACGTTGCTTGCCATGGGCTACTACGGTGCGGTTCCACAGAAGTTCGCCAGTGTTTGCCCGCGTTCACAGACGCCTCGCTACGCGACCATCTGCGCCGGGGTAGCGGCGGGCCTGTTCTACGTGACCATGCGCAGCCTGAGCGAGAACGTGCTGGCGGACACCATCACCGCGCTGGGCATGATGATCTGCTTTTATTATTCGCTGACCGCGTTCGCTTGCGTCTGGTACTTCCGCCACAGCCTGTTCGCCAGCCTGCGCCACTTCTTCATGCGCGGCCTGTGCCCGCTGGTGGGTGGGGTGATTTTGTCGGTGATCTTCGTGCGCACCGCCATCGACAGCGCCTCGCCGGACTTCGGCAGTGGCTCGCATGTGGGCGGATTGGGCTTGGTATTCGTGATTGCGGCGATCATCTCGGCACTGGGGATCGTGCTGATGATGCTGTCGCGGATGCGCGCGCCGGCTTACTTCCTGGGGGCTACCCTGCGTCAGCAGGCAACTCTGCAGCTGCAGGAATAAGTCATTGGGGCTGCTTTGCAGCCCTTCGCGGGCGAGCCAGCTCCCACAGGTAAGTCATTGCCCGGAAGGCTTGTGCTGTTCTTGTGGGAGCGGGCTTGCCCGCGAAGGGCCGCAAAGCGGCCCCAATAACTAATCAGGCAAGCAGTTCTTTCAGCAGCCCGCTATTGCGCTGCTGCTGCTTCTTCAGCAGCAAGCGGTTGGCCACGAACACCGCCTTCAACTCCTCCAACGCCACGCCGAAGTCATCGTTGATGATGACGTAGTCGTACTCGTCGTAGTGCACCATCTCGCTGACCGCTTCTTTCATGCGCCCGGCGATGATCTCTTCGCTGTCCTGGCCACGGCCATCCAGGCGCTGGCGCAGGGCTTCCTGGCTCGGCGGCAGGATGAATACCGACAGTGCTTCGGGCATCAGCTTGCGTACTTGCTGGGCGCCTTGCCAGTCGATTTCCAGGATCATGTCGAAGCCCTGGTCGAGGGTCTGCTGCAGCGCGCTGCGCGAGGTGCCGTAGAAATTGCCGAACACTTCGGCATGCTCGAGGAAATCACCTTGTTCGATCAGTGCCTTGAATTCCTCGTGAACGACGAAGTGGTAGTTCACCCCGTGTTGCTCACCCGGGCGCATGGCGCGGGTGGTGTGCGAGACCGAGACGCGGATCTGCTGGTCGTCCTTGGTCAGGGCGGTGACCAGGCTGGTCTTGCCGGCACCCGAAGGTGCCGAAACGATATAGAGGGTGCCGCTGCTGTGATTCATGGTCGGGGTGGCCTTACTCGATGTTCTGTACTTGTTCACGCATTTGTTCGATCAGCACCTTCAGGTTGACCGCCGCTTGCGTGCTACGCGGGTCGAAGGCCTTGGAGCCCAAGGTGTTGGCTTCGCGGTTGAGTTCCTGCATCAGGAAGTCCAGGCGCCGCCCGGCGGCGCCGCCGGACTTGAGCACCCGGCGCACTTCGTTGACGTGGGTGCTGAGGCGGTCGAGTTCCTCGGCAACGTCGCTCTTCTGCGCCAGCAGCACCATCTCCTGCTCCAGGCGCTGCGGGTCGAGCTCGGCCTTGAGGTCGCCGAAGCGGTCGATGATCTTCTGTCGTTGGGCCGCCAGCATCTGCGGCACCAGGGCGCGCAGGGTGGTGACTTCGGTGGCCATGTTGTCCAGGCGCTCGTTGATCAGCCGGGCCAACTCCTGGCCTTCGCGCTGGCGCCCGGCCTTGAGTTCGGCCAGGGCTTCGTCGAACAGTGCCAAGGCTTCGGCGTTGAGCGCTTGTGGGTCGCTGGCGTCGGCCACCAGCACGCCTGGCCAGGACAGCACTTCCAGCGGGTTGAGCGGCGCTGGCTGCTTGATCAGGCCAGCCACTTGTTCGGCGGCGGCGACCAGCTGCGCGGCGCGCTCGCGGTCGACCTTCAGCGGTTTGCCGTTGCTGTCTTCGTGCAGGCGCAGGGTACATTCGACCTTGCCCCGCGACAGGCCCTGGCGCAGGCCTTCACGCACAGCGCCTTCGAGGTCGCGCAGGGCGTCGTGCAGGCGCAGGTGCGGTTCGAGGTAGCGGTGGTTGACCGAGCGCAGTTCCCAGACCAGGGTGCCTTGGCTGCCGGCGCGCTCGACACGAGCAAAAGCGGTCATGCTGTGCACCATGGAGAGTACCTCGCGTAATTGAATGGAAGGCGCGGGATTGTAGCGCAGTGCGCCCCCCGGCGCCCAATCCGACCATGTTACCGAGCGCCTGCTTGCGGGTCAGAAAAAGCGACGGGCTGCCGAGGGCGCGACAATAGGCATGTCCTCTGCGGGCAGCGGGCTCTATAATGCTGGGCAGATTCAAAGTCCCAGTACAGGTATCCCAGATGAAACGTCCAAGTGGTCGCGCCGCCGATCAGCTCCGCTCGATCCGCATCACCCGCAACTACACCAAGCACGCCGAAGGGTCGGTACTGGTCGAGTTCGGTGACACCAAGGTCATCTGCACGGTCAGCGTCGAGAACGGCGTGCCGCGCTTCCTCAAAGGCCAGGGCCAAGGCTGGCTGACCGCCGAGTACGGCATGCTGCCGCGTTCCACTGGCGAGCGTAACCAGCGTGAAGCCAGCCGTGGCAAGCAGGGTGGCCGCACCCTGGAAATCCAGCGTCTGATCGGCCGCTCGCTGCGTGCCGCGCTGGACATGAGCAAACTCGGTGACATCACCCTGTACATCGACTGCGACGTGATTCAGGCCGATGGCGGCACCCGCACCGCATCGATCACCGGTGCCATGGTCGCGCTGGTCGATGCCCTGGCAGTGATCAAGAAGCGCGGCGGCCTCAAGGCCGGCAACCCGCTCAAGCACATGATCGCCGCAGTGTCGGTGGGCATGTACCAGGGCGAAGCGGTGCTCGACCTCGACTACCTGGAAGACTCCGCCGCCGAGACCGACCTGAACGTGGTCATGACCAGCGCCGGTGGTTTCATCGAAGTGCAAGGCACCGCTGAAGGTGCGCCGTTCCAGCCTGAAGACTTCAACGCCATGCTGGCGCTGGCGCAAAAAGGCATGAACGAGCTCTTCGAGCTGCAGCAGGCCGCGCTGGCCGACTGATCGCTCGTGCAGATACGAAAAAGCCGACAGTGATGTCGGCTTTTTTGTGTCTGAATAGCATTCAGATGGTCAACGTCCAGTCATAGTCGACGATCAGCGGCGCATGTTGCGAGAAGCGCGGCTGACGCGGCAGGCGGGCATTGCGCACGAAGCGGCGCAGGCCTGGCGTGAGGATCTGGTAGTCGAACCGGTAGCCCAGGTTGAGCATCTCGGCCTGCTCGTTGTCCGGCCACCAGCTGTACTGGTCGCCTTCACGGCTGACTTCGCGCAGGGCATCGACGTAGCCCATCTCGCCGGTGATTGCGTCCATCCAGGCCCGCTCCGGCGCCAGGAAGCCCGGCGACTGCTGGCTGTCACGCCAGTTCTTGATGTCGAGCTTTTGCTGCGCCACGTAGAACGAGCCGCAGTAAATGTACTCGCGGCGCTTGCGGCGCTGCTTGTCCAGGTACTTGCCGAAGTCGTCCATCAACTTGAATTTCTGGTTCAAGTCTTCGTCGCCGTTCATGCCCGAAGGCAGCAGCAGGCTGGCAATACTGACTTTGTCGAAATCTGCTTGCAGATAACGCCCGTAGCGGTCGGCTGTCTCGAAGCCCAGGCCGGTGATGACTGCCTTGGGCTGCATGCGCGAGTAAAGTGCCACGCCACCTTGGGCGGGCACCTCCGCGTCGCAGGCATAAAGGAAATAGCCATCGAGCTGGAAAGCTGGGTCGTCGAGTTCAAAGGCCGAGGCGCGGGTATCCTGAAGGCAGATGACGTCGGCATTCTGGGCTTGCAACCAGCTGAGCAAACCACGCTCGGCCGCAGCCTGAATGCCATTCACGTTCACACTGATGATCCGCATAAATGGCCCCAAAAATCTCGTGCGTGTATGATACCCGAGCTCAACCCATTTAGCTAAATCCGTGGTGTCCGGGACCTTACATGCAGCCGTATCAGCGCGACTTCATCCGTTTTGCCATCGATCGCGGCGTGCTGCGCTTCGGTGAATTCACCCTGAAATCGGGGCGTACCAGCCCATATTTCTTCAATGCCGGCCTGTTCAACACCGGTTCCGCCCTGGCTGAGCTGGGGCGCTGCTACGCGGCAGCCATCGTCGACAGCAAGATCCCGTTCGACGTGCTGTTCGGCCCGGCCTACAAGGGTATTCCCCTGGCGGCGACCACCGCAGTGGCTCTGGCCGACCAACACCAGCTCGACGTGCCGTGGTGCTTCAACCGCAAGGAAGCCAAGGATCACGGCGAAGGCGGCAGCCTGGTCGGCGCGCCGCTGGCCGGTGAGGTGCTGATCATCGACGACGTGATCACCGCCGGTACCGCCATCCGCGAAGTCATGCAGATCATCAACGCTCAGCAGGCCAAGGCCGCTGGCGTGCTGATCGCGCTGAACCGCGAAGAGCGCGGCAATGGCGAGCTGTCGGCGATCCAGGAAGTGGAGCGCGACTTTGGTATTCCGGTGGTCAGCATCGTTTCGCTGACCCAGGTGCTGGAGTTTTTGGCCGATGATCCGCAGCTCAAGCAGCACTTGCCGGCTGTTGAGGCGTACCGGGCACAGTACGGGATCTGATCCTGGCTTGGTAATGCAAAAGGCGACCTTCTGGAGAAGGTCGCCTTTTTTGTATCGCCTGTACCGGCCCTTTCGCGGGGCAAGCCCGCTCCCACAAGTACACCACTACCCTCAGGCCTGGTGCATATCCTGTGGGAGCGGGCTTGCCCCGCGAAGAGGCCGGATCAGGTTATCCGTGCCGCTTGCGGTTACTGATCAGGGTACCCACACCGCTGTCGGTGAAGATCTCCAGCAGCACCGCATTCGGCACGCGGCCGTCGATGATGTGCGAGGTTGTCACGCCGCCCTGGACTGCATCCAGCGCACACTTGATCTTCGGCAACATGCCACCGTAGATGGTGCCGTCGGCGATCAGTTCGTTGACCTGCTCGGTGGTCAGGCCGGTCAGGACCTGGCCCTGCTTGTCCATCAGGCCGGCGATGTTGGTCAGCAGCATCAGCTTTTCAGCCTTCAGCGCTTCGGCAACCTTGCCCGCCACCAGGTCGGCGTTAATGTTGTACGACTCACCGTTGGCGCCCACGCCGATTGGCGCGATCACCGGGATGAAATCGCCCTTCACCAGCATGTTCAGCAGGTCGGTGTTGACGCTGACTACTTCGCCGACGTGGCCGATGTCGATGATTTCCGGTTGGGTCATCTCTGGTGTCTGGCGGCTCACGGTGAGCTTTCTGGCGCGGATCAGCTCCGCGTCCTTGCCGGTCAGGCCGATGGCGCTGCCACCGTGGCGGTTGATCAGGTTGACGATGTCCTTGTTGACCTGGCCACCCAGGACCATCTCAACAACGTCCATGGTCGCAGCGTCAGTGACGCGCATGCCATCGATGAAGTGGCTTTCGATCGACAGGCGCTTGAGCAGGTCGCCGATCTGAGGGCCACCGCCATGCACGACCACCGGGTTGATGCCCACGGCCTTCATCAGCACGATGTCCCGGGCGAAGCCGGTCTTGAGCTCTTCGCTCTCCATCGCGTTGCCGCCGTACTTGATCACCAGCGTCTTGCCGACGAAGCGGCGAATGTAAGGCAGTGCTTCGGACAAAACTTCGGCTACATGGGAAGCGGCATCGCGATCGAGGGTCATGCAGGGCTCCTGTAAGGAACAGATAGTCGGTCAGAACGGCAGTTGCAGCTCAGGGGCAACCCGCAGCAACTGCGCGCGGAAAACATCCTTGATACGTTGCAATTCGGCGTCGCTTTCAGCCTCGAAGCGCAGCACCAGCACCGGCGTGGTGTTGGAAGCGCGCACCAGGCCCCAGCCCTGGGCGTAGTCGACCCGCACACCGTCGATGGTGGTCAGGCTGGCGTCGCCCCAGTCGGCGTCGCGTTGCAGTGCATCAATGATGCTGAATTTACCCTCGTCGGTCACATCAATGTTGATTTCCGGCGTGGAAATATCGTTCGGGAACGCGGCGAACAGGCTTTCGGCGTCCTGATCGGCCTTGCTGAGGATCTCCAGCAGGCGCGCGGCGCTGTAGATGCCGTCGTCGAAGCCGTACCAGCGCTCCTTGATGAAGATGTGCCCACTCATCTCGCCGGCCAGCAGCGAGCCGGTCTGCTTCATCTTCTTCTTGATCAACGAATGGCCGGTCTTCCACATTAGCGCGCGGCCGCCGTGCTGTTCGATCAGCGGGGTCAGGCGACGGGTGCATTTGACGTCGAAAATGATCTCGGCGCCGGGGTTGCGCGCCAGCACGTCCTGGGCGAACAGCATCAGCAGGCGGTCGGGGTAGACGATGCTGCCGGTGTTGGTCACCACGCCGACGCGGTCGCCGTCACCGTCGAAGGCCAGGCCAATGTCGGCGCCTGTTTCCTTGACCTTGGCGATCAGGTCTTCGAGGTTTTCCGGCTTGCCCGGGTCCGGGTGGTGGTTGGGGAAGTTGCCATCCACCTCGCAGAACAGCGGGATGACTTCGCAGCCAAGGGCCTCGATGAGCTGTGGCGCGATTACGCCGGCCGCGCCGTTGCCGCAATCCACCACCACTTTGAGTTTCTTCGCCAGCTTCACGTCGGCGACGATCTGCTGATAATAGCGCTCGAGGATCTCGACCTTCTGCACGCTGCCTTCGGCGCGGGTCAGGTCGTTGGTCTTCAGGCGGGTCAGCAGGGCCTGGATTTGTTCATTGGCCAAAGTATCGCCAGCGATGACGATCTTGAACCCGTTGTAGTCCGATGGGTTGTGGCTGCCAGTGAGCATTACCCCCGACTTGCCAGCAAGCACGTTGGCGGCATAGTACAGCGCCGGGGTCGGCACCAGGCCGACGTCGCTGACCTGGCATCCGGCGTCCACCAGGCCGTTGATCAGCTGCTCGACCAACATCGGGCCGGACAGGCGGCCGTCACGGCCCACGGAGATTTGCGGTTCGCCCTGGGCGATGGTCTGCGCGCCAATGGCACGGCCAATCCAGTAGGCCGTCTCGGCATGCAGGGTCTTGCCGACCACGCCGCGAATGTCATAGGCGCGGAAGATGCTCTCGGGCAATGCGGGGACCAGGTGGGCCATGTCGTTCATCTCTGGAGACTCCATTAGTCAAAGGCTGCCTGGGCAGGCGCAAACTGAACGCTTGGACGATGGTTTCGCCAGAGAGTTCGCCATCCATGGCCTGAGCGGTCGCCGGACGGCTCAGTGGCTGCCGGAGTGGCCGAAGCCGCCCGTGCCGCGCTGGCTTTCGTCGAAGGCCTCGACGATGTCGAAATGCGCTTGGACCACAGGTACCAGAACAAGCTGTGCGATGCGCTCGCCAACGGCGATGGTGAACGGCGTATTGCCGCGGTTCCAGCACGACACCATCAGCTCGCCCTGGTAGTCCGAGTCGATCAGGCCGACCAGGTTGCCCAGCACGATGCCGTGCTTATGGCCCAGGCCCGAGCGCGGCAGGATCATGGCCGCCAGGCCCGGGTCACCGATGTAGATCGACAGGCCGGTGGGGATCAGCAGGGTCTGGCCCGGCTCGAGGACGGTGTCTTCTTTGAGCAGCGCGCGCAGGTCGAGGCCGGCGGAGCCTGGGGTGGCGTACTGCGGCAGCGGGAATTCGGTGCCCAGGCGTGGGTCGAGGATCTTGGCTTGAAGAGCGTGCATGTAACTTATTGAACCTTGTTGAGCCGTTCGGCGATGAAGGCGACCAGTTGCCGGGCGATCTTGCCCTTGCTGGTCTGCGCGAAGAGAGTCTGGTGCTGCTGGCGGTCGATCACGGTCAGGGCGTTTTCTTCGCTGTTGAAGCCGATGCTGGGGTTGGCCACATCATTGGCGACGATCAGGTCGAGGTTCTTGTCCTTGAGCTTGCGCGTGGCGTAATCGAGCAGGTGTTCGGTCTCGGCGGCGAAGCCGACGCTGAACGGGCGGTCGGTGCGGCCAGCGATGGTGGCAAGGATATCGGGATTGCGCACCATCTGCAGCAGCATGCCGTCGCCGGTCGTAGGATCCTTCTTGAGCTTTTGCGCGGCAACCACTTCTGGGCGGTAGTCCGCGACCGCTGCCGAGGCGATGAACAGGTCGCATGGCATGGCGGCTTCGCAGGCGGCGAGCATGTCCCGCGCGCTGACCACGTCGATGCGGTTGACCCGGTCGGGCGTCTGCAGGTGCACCGGGCCGGTGACGAGGGTCACCCGAGCCCCGGCTTCGGCGGCCGCTTCGGCCAGGGCGAAGCCCATCTTCCCGGAGCTATGATTGGTGATGTAGCGCACCGGGTCGATGTTTTCCTGGGTCGGGCCGGCGGTGATCAGCACGTGTTTGCCGGTGAGCGCCTGGCGTTTGAAGCTCTCGGCGGCGCACCAGGCCAGGTCGGTGGCCTCCAGCATGCGGCCCAGGCCGACGTCGCCGCAGGCCTGGCTGCCGGAGGCCGGCCCGAAGACCTGGATGCCGCGTTTCTTGAGCAGTTCAAGGTTGTCTTGGGTCGCCGGGTCGCGCCACATGGCCTGGTTCATCGCGGGCGCCACGGCGACCGTTGCATCGGTGGCCAGCACCAGGGTTGTCAGCAGGTCGTCGGCCATGCCTTGGGCCATGCGCGCCATCAGGTCGGCGGTGGCCGGGGCGATGAGCACCAGGTCGGCCCATTTGGCCAGCTCGATATGGCCCATCGCCGCTTCGGCGGCAGGGTCGAGCAGGTCCATGTGCACCGGGTGGCCGGACAACGCCTGCAGGGTCAGCGGGGTGATGAATTCAGCGCCACCACGGGTCATGACGACGCGCACCTGCGCGCCGTGCTCGAGGAGACGGCGGATCAGCTCGGCGCTCTTGTAGGCGGCAATGCCGCCCCCCACGCCGAGAACGATGCGCTTGCGATACAGCCGCTGCATAGGCTTGCCTTATTCCAGTGAGAGCGGGCGGCGACGTTGCACAAATGCCTGCGGCACAACGTCGCATGTACGAGGCGAAATAGATTAACACACGGGTTAAACGGGCCACAGCAGGACCAAGGAGCAGGGATGAATATCAGGGAGTGGCCAGCGGATGAACGGCCGAGGGAGAAGTTATTGTTGCGTGGGGCAGGGAGCCTTACTGACGCTGAGCTACTGGCGGTGTTCCTCGGCTCGGGCATCCGAGGGCGCAATGTCGTGGAACTGGCGAGAGGGCTTCTGGTGAAGTTTGGTGGCTTGCGTCAGTTGCTGGAGGCCAGTCGTGAAGCCTTCGTGGGCGAGCTTGGGCTGGGGCCGGTGAGATACAGCCAGTTACAGGCATTGCTGGAGATCGGGCGACGGCACTTGGCAACCACCATCCAGCGCGAATCGGTCATGGACAGCCCGGCGGCGGTGCGCAGTTATCTGAAATCCATGCTGCGGCATGAGGCGAGCGAGGTGTTTGGCTGTCTGTTTCTGGATACTAAACACAGGCCGCTGGCCTTCGAGATTCTGTTCAGGGGCACCATCGACCGCGCCAGTGTCTATCCGCGCGAAGTGGTGCGGCGGGCGCTGCAGCACAACGCTGCGGCATTGATTCTGTGCCACAACCATCCTTCGGGTAACAGCGAGCCGAGCCAGGATGATGTGCACCTGACGGTGTCGCTGAAGCGGGGGCTGGGGTTGATCGATGTGCGGGTGCTCGATCACATCATCGTGGGTGACGGGGAGCCCCTTTCGATGGTGGAGCAGGGGTGGATTGTGGCCTAGCGAAGGTCTCTATTGAGAGATGTGGCGCCTGTGAGATCGAGCGCCGCCCGCGCGGCGCATCGCGAGCAACGCTCGCTCCTACGTTTGTTTCGGGCCAATTATTCCTGTGGGATTTGCGCGCGATCGCTTTGGTGCACGACTCGATATCGAATCGTACACACCAGGCGTTCGCGCGCGTCTGTTACTGACGTTACTGGCCCGAAACAAACGTAGGAGCGAGCGTTGCTCGCGATGCGCCGCGCGGGCGGCGCTCGATCTCATAGACAACAAATACCCAAAGGCAGGCACCTCAAATCAACGTTTCACCGAAACCTTACTCAAATCCAACCGCCCAAACGGGCTCGCCTGATACCCCTCGACCCCATCGCGCAACAACGTCGCTGCCGTCGGATGCGCCAGCGGCACCCACAGCGCCTGCTGCTGAATCAACGTCTGCGCCTGCTGGTACAGCCGGCTGCGCACGCTCTGGTCGTTGGTCGTGCGCCCGGCGCTGATCAGCTGATCCAGCCGGTTATCGCAGAACCGCGCGAAGTTGGTCCCCGACTTCACCGCCGCACAGGAAAACTGCGGGCTGAGGAAGTTGTCCGGGTCGCCGTTGTCACCGGCCCAGCCCATGAACAGCAGGTCATGCTCGCCGGCCTTGGCGCGGCGAATCAGCTCGCCCCATTCGATCACGCGGATCTCGGCCTTGATGCCGATCTTGCCGAGGTCGGCCTGAAGCATCTGGGCGCCCAGGCTCGGGTTGGGGTTGAGCAGGCTGCCCGAAGGGCGGGTCCAGATCGTGGTGCTGAAACCTTCGGCCAAACCGGCCTTGGTCAGCAGCGCCTTGGCTTTCTTCAGGTCCAGCGGGTAGCCAGGCAGGTCCTTGGCGTAGCTCCAGGTGTTGGGCGGGTAGGGGCCGTTGGCCGCGGTGGCGGTGTCTTCGAACACGGCCTTGAGGTAGGCCTGCTTGTCGAACGCCAGGTTGATCGCCTGGCGCACCTCGGGCTTGTCCAGCGGCGGGTGTTCGCTGTTGATGGCGACGAAGGCGGTCATGAAGGCCGGCGTGGTGGCGACCTTGAGGTTGCCGTCCTTGCCTGCCTCGGCGACGTCCAGTGGCTTGGGCGACAGAGCCACCTGGCACTCGCCGCGCTTGAGCTTCTGCAGGCGCACGTTGGCATCGGTGGTGATGGCGAAGATCAGCGGGTCAACCGCCGGCTTGCCGTCGAAGTAGTCGGGATTGGCGCGGTAGCGCACCACGGCATCCTTCTGGAAGCGTTGGAAGACGAACGGGCCGGTGCCTATCGGCTGGCTGTTGAGCTTTTCAGGGGTGCCGGCCTTGAGCAGCTTGTCAGCATACTCGGCGGAGTAGATCGAGGCGAAGCCCATGCTCAGGGTGGCCAGGAAGGTGGCGTCGGCGTGGGTCAGGGTGAAGCGCACAGTGTTGCCGTCAGCGGCCTCGATCGACTTGATCAGGCTGCCCAGCTGCAGCGACTGTGCGTGCGGGTAGCCACCCGGAGCCGTCTTGTGCCAGGCGTGGGCGGGGTAGAGCATGCGCTGGAAGCTGAACAGCACGTCATCGGCATTCAGTTCGCGGCTGGGCTTGAAGTACGGCGTGGTGTGGAATTTGACGCCGTCGCGCAGCTTGAAGTCGTAGACCATGCCGTCGGCCGACACCGTCCAGCTTTGCGCCAGGCTCGGTACGACCTTGCCTTGCGCGGCGTCGAATTCGACCAGGCGGTTCATCAGCACGTCGGCCGACGCATTGGTGGTGGTCAGCGAGTTGTACTGAACCACGTCAAAGCCCTCGGGGCTGGCTTCGCTGCAGACGCTGAGCGGGGCAGCCTGGGCAACGCCTGCGGCAAACAGCGAGGTGAACAATAAGGAAAGGGCGGCAGCACGCATGGTGGCTCCTTGGCTGATCAGTGGCCCATCTGCCGGTGCAGTCTGGAAACGTCCTACCCTAGTGCGCGAATCGGCAAATGACTACCCTCTTTTTCGACCGGCTGGCGACGAGTGGTCGACAGCACGCCGAGCTAGTCGTTATGCTGCCCGCGCAAGATTTGTCTCGGTCAGATGCTCATCATCTGTTGTTGCAACGCAGTCTTTCTGGTATAAAGCAGCGCTCTTTTCTAGGGGCTCGGCCTGTCGCATCAGCGGATCCGGTCGATAAGACCTCCAGAATCACGGCGCCTGGCGCCAAAGACTGAGAGATTAAGCGGCCAACCCATGCCGGGTTGGGCATGTGGTTTTAGAGGGCTGAGTCATGTCGAGAGTCTGTCAAGTTACTGGTAAGGGTCCAGTAACCGGGAACAACATTTCCCACGCAAACAACAAAACCCGTCGTCGTTTCCTGCCGAACCTGCAGCACCACCGTTTCTGGGTTGAATCCGAGAACCGTTTCGTGCGTCTGCGTGTTTCCGCCAAAGGCATGCGTATCATCGACAAGCGCGGCATCGACGCCGTTCTGGTTGACATCCGTAAAGCTGGCGCCAAGGTCTAAGGGAGAACATCATGCGTGAATTGATCCGTCTGGTTTCGAGTGCCGGTACCGGCCACTTCTACACCACCGACAAGAACAAGCGCACCACTCCGGACAAAATCGAGATCAAGAAATACGATCCGGTTGTTCGCAAGCACGTGGTATACAAGGAAGCCAAGATCAAGTAATTGATCGGCGACCAAAAAAAACCCGCATCCGAAAGGACGCGGGTTTTTTTTTACCACTGCGATGGCTTAGCCGAAGGCGAAGCCTTCGATCAAGCTGTCGCTGTTGGCACGAATGGTGATGCGGTTGGGGTCAAGTTGGAGCGTTCGGATGTCACCTGGGCCGAGGACCCCAACGCGGCCCGTGATGCGCATGACGGTATCCCTGGTGTTCTCGTCGTAGGTGGTGCCGATCAGATGCGCCAGGGCCTGCAGAACTTCTTCGTTGTTCATGGTGCGTTTCCTAAAGAATGCCTGTCATTAGGCAAGCCCATGTTCCTGCGCGTTTTGGCCCTCGCGTCGGTAAATAGTTACTACCCCTGCTCGAACATCACATAGATCTTGCGGCATGGCTCCAGCACCTCCCAGGTGCCCTTGAAGCCCGCCGGGATAACGAAACGATCACCGGCACGCAGGGTCTTGGCACCGCCATCCTGATCGCGCAGCACCGAAACGCCCTGGACGATCTCGCAATACTCATGCTCGGTGTAGTTCACTGTCCATTGCCCGACCTCACCTTCCCACACGCCCGCAGCGAACTGCCCACACGGGCTGGAGTAATGGTTGTAGACGGCCTGGTCCGGCTCGCCCTTGAGAATTTTTTCCGCCGCCGGGCGGTAGCGTTCAGCCTCGGTGAGCACCTGGGCGAAGTCGATGATGCTGGCGATACTCATGGTACGGCTCCTGT
The DNA here is from genome assembly GCF_044748725.1 of Pseudomonas sp. NPDC089752. Lineage (NCBI taxonomy): Bacteria > Pseudomonadati > Pseudomonadota > Gammaproteobacteria > Pseudomonadales > Pseudomonadaceae > Pseudomonas > Pseudomonas sp. NPDC089752. The sequence continues at coordinate 176,044 of NZ_JBIVGP010000009.1, read as the reverse complement.
TGTTGTTTAATAAAATGCACATCAGTAGGCTTTTAGGCCATTCGTGTCAAATATATTGATAGTTTACCCGGCCTGGTTTAGGGTATCGCTTGCCCGTGTGCGCTCGTCGCCCGGCCAGAATTCTGACAACGCCAGTGAGTCCTCAGTGCGGCGTTGCACCTAAACAAGAGGAGGAGTTTCGTATGACCACCCTGACCCGTGCGGACTGGGAACAACGTGCCCAGCAACTGAAGATCGAAGGCCGCGCCTTCATCAACGGCGAATACACCGACGCCGCATCCGGTGAAACATTCGACTGCCTGAGCCCGGTCGACGGACGCTTCCTGGCCAAGGTCGCCAGCTGCGACCTGGCCGACGCCAACCGCGCCGTGGAAAACGCCCGCGCTACTTTCAACTCCGGCGTCTGGTCGCAGCTGGCCCCGGCCAAGCGCAAGGCCAAGCTGATCCGCTTCGCCGAGCTGCTGCGCAAGAACGTCGAAGAGCTGGCGCTGCTTGAAACCCTGGACATGGGCAAGCCGATCGGCGACTCCTCCACCATCGATATCCCAGGCGCGGCGCAAGCCCTGCACTGGAATGCCGAAGCCATCGACAAAGTCTACGACGAAGTCGCGCCAACCCCGCATGACCAACTTGGCCTGGTTACCCGCGAGCCAGTGGGTGTGGTCGGTGCCATCGTACCGTGGAACTTCCCGCTGCTGATGGCCTGCTGGAAACTCGGCCCGGCCCTGGCCACCGGTAACTCGGTAGTCCTCAAGCCGTCCGAAAAATCGCCGCTGACTGCCATCCGCATCGCCCAGCTGGCCATTGAAGCCGGCATCCCGGCCGGTGTGCTGAACGTGTTGCCAGGCTACGGCCACACCGTGGGCAAGGCCCTGGCCCTGCACATGGACGTCGACACCCTGGTGTTCACCGGTTCGACCAAGATCGCCAAGCAGCTGATGATCTACGCGGGCGAGTCGAACATGAAGCGCATCTGGCTGGAAGCCGGTGGCAAGAGCCCGAACATCGTCTTCGCCGACGCTCCGGACCTGCAAGCCGCCGCCGAATCTGCCGCCAGCGCCATCGCCTTCAACCAGGGCGAAGTCTGCACTGCCGGTTCGCGCCTGCTGGTCGAGCGCTCGATCAAGGACAAGTTCCTGCCCATGGTGGTCGAGGCCCTCAAGGGCTGGAAGCCAGGTAACCCATTGGACCCGCAGACCACCGTCGGTGCGCTGGTCGACACCCAGCAGATGAACACCGTGCTGTCGTACATCGACGCCGGCCACAAGGACGGCGCCAAACTGCTGGCCGGTGGCAAGCGCACCCTCGAAGAGACCGGTGGCACCTACGTCGAGCCGACCATCTTCGACGGCGTGACCAACGCCATGAAGATCGCCCAGGAAGAAATCTTTGGCCCAGTGCTGTCGGTGATCGCCTTCGACACCGCCGAAGAAGCCATCGCCATCGCCAACGACACCCCGTATGGCCTGGCCGCTGGTATCTGGACCTCGGACATCTCCAAGGCGCACAAAACTGCCCGTGCCGTACGCGCTGGCAGCGTCTGGGTCAACCAGTACGACGGCGGCGACATGACCGCGCCGTTCGGTGGCTTCAAGCAGTCGGGCAACGGCCGTGACAAGTCGCTGCATGCGCTGGAGAAGTACACTGAGCTGAAAGCGACCTGGATCAAACTGTAATCCAGTAGGCCGCTTCGCGGGACAAGCCCGCTCCCACAGGTCCTCCACCGCTGTCGATGGCAGCGGAGATCCTGTGGGAGCGGGCTTGTCCCGCGAATGGGCCTAAGAAAATCAAACAGGGAGGTCAAATGCGCTGGGGCACCTACTTCGCCGTGCTGGCATCGGTACTGAGCGTCGGGCTCGCGCTCGGAGTGAGCATGCCGCTGGTATCCCTGCGCCTGGAGGCCTGGGGCTACGGCAGCTTCGCCATCGGCGTGATGGCGGCGATGCCGGCGCTGGGCGTGCTGCTCGGCGCCAGCCTGGCCAGCCGCCTGGCCGGTTGGGTCGGCGTGCCTGCGGCCATGCGCCTGTGCCTGTGGGGCGGGGCATTGTCGATCGGCTTGCTGGCGCTGCTGCCCAGCTACCCGTTGTGGCTGGCGCTGCGCTTGCTGATCGGCATGTCGCTGACCGTGGTGTTCATCCTCGGCGAAAGCTGGATCAACCAGTTGGTGGTCGAGCAGTGGCGCGGCCGCCTGGTGGCGCTGTATGGCAGCAGCTACGCCTTGAGCCAGCTGGCCGGGCCGCTGGTGTTGGGCTTTCTCGGCTCTGACGATGACTTCGGCTTCTGGTCCGCGACCGGCCTGCTGCTGCTGGCCCCCTTGCTCCTGTTAGGGCGTGGCGGGGCGCCGAGCACCGAGGCGTGCAGCGTCACCTTCGGCGACCTGTTCGCCTTTTGCCGCCGGCTGCCGGTGATCGCCTGGGCCATCGCGTTGTTCGCCGCTTTCGAGGCGATGATTCTTACTCTGTTGCCGGTGTATTGCCTGCAGCAGGGCTTCAGCACCGAAATCGCCCTGTTCATGGTCAGCACCGTGGTGGTGGGTGATGCGGTGCTGCAATTGCCAATCGGTGCCTTGGCCGACCGCATGTCACGGCAAAAACTGTTCACCGGTTGTGCAGTGACCTTGATGGTGTCCAGCCTGGCGATTCCGCTGCTGCTGGAGACGCCGGTGATCTGGCCGCTGTGGGTGTTGTTCGGTGCCAGCGCCGGTGGCTTGTTCACGCTGTCGTTGATACTGATCGGCGAGCGCTATCGTGATGATGCGCTGGTACGCGCCAATGCCCATGTGGCGCAGCTGTGGGGCATCGGTTGCCTGCTTGGGCCGTTGCTGGCCGGGGCTGGCAGCCAGTGGGTCAGCGGCCATGCGTTGCTGTGGCTGATGGCGGCCGGGGCGGCGGGGCTGGTGGTGCTGACCCGGCGGCGCGGGGCGTTCGAGGCGGCGCCTGCGTGACCCTCAGAGCATTTTCTCCAGGCCAACGGCCTTGCTGATCCAGGCATTGAACCGCCGCCAGAGCCCACCGGGCTCTGCGGTCAGCGTGTGCAACTGGCCGTTGTCCTCGGTCACCCAGACCAGCTTGTCGTTGGCCAGCTTCACCTGGTAGCTGAGCGCAGGCGCCATACCCTGCAGCGCCAGCTCGCGGGTGTATTCGGCCAGTTCCGGGCTATCCACCAGGACGCCCACCTCGGTATTCCACAGCACCGAGCGCGGGTCGAAGTTGAACGAGCCGATGAAGGTCTTGCGCCGGTCGAAGACGATCGCCTTGCTGTGCAGGCTCGAATCCGAGCTGCCGTGGAAGCTCAGGCGCCCGGCGCTGGGGTCGCCCGGCTGGCGGCGCAGCTCGAACAGCTGCACGCCGTGTTCGAGCAGCGCGCGGCGGTAGGGTGCATAGCCGCCATGCACCGCTGGCACATCGGTGGCTTCCAGTGCATTGGTCAGCAGCTTGACCGAGGTCCCGGCATCGGCACGGCCAGTCAGGTACAACAGCCCCGGCTCGCCCGGCACGAAGTAGGCCGACACCAGGATCAGCTCCTTGTGCACGCTGGCCAGGTCCGGTGCCAGCTGCTGGCTCATCAACAGGTGCGGATCTGGCTCGTCATCGGCCAGCACCTTGCTCGGCGCATCCCAGAGTGCCGAGCTGTGCGCCCAGATCAGCTCATTGCGCCAGACGTCCAGGCGCGGCTGGGATTGATAGGCCATCAAACGGTCATACAACGCCTTGCGCTTGACCCGCGCCTCGGCCAGCGACACTTCCAGGCGATGGCGGCTGGCACGCAGGTCGTCGGCATCGGGCTGTTGCCAGAGGAAGTCGCCGATCGGCCGGCTCAGCGCACTGTTCCAGTACTGGTCGAAACCGTGCCCAAGCTGCTCGGCCACCGGGCCGACGCCGAGCAGGTCGATGTCGGTGAAGTTGAGGTTGGGCTCGGCATCGAAATACTCGTCGCCCAGGTTGCGCCCGCCGACGATGGCCATGCTGTTGTCCACCAGAAACAGCTTGTTGTGCATGCGCCGGTGCTGGCGCGAGAGGTTGAACAGGCGGCCCACGGCGCGGGTGACGCCGGTGCTGCGGCCCAGGTGCAGCGGGTTGAACACGCGAATCTGGATATTCGGGTGGGCGTCGAGGGTGCCCATGATGGTGTCCAGGCCATCGCTGGTGGTGTCGTCGAGCAGGATGCGCACGCGCACGCCACGGTCGGCGGCGCGCAGCAGTTCGTGCACCAGTGCACGGGTGCTCAGGCCGTCATGGACGATGTAGTACTGCAGGTCGATGCTCGCCTGGGCGTTGCGGATCAGCTCGGCGCGGGCACGGAACGCCTCGTTGCTGTTGGGCAGCAGGCGAAAGCCCGAGCGCCCTTCATAGGGTGCGGCCTGACGCATGACCGAGCGGCCGAAGGCAGAATCCTTGGCCGGCAACGCCTGGCTGGTTTCGCGGGGTGCACCAACGCTGGCACAGCCTGTGAGGCCGAGCAGCGCCAGCAGCAGAGGCAGAATGCGCTGGAATCTCAAATGTGGATCGTCCTGTGCAGCAAGGGCCTGGGGATTTGGACCACAGAGGGCGGCGCAAAGTTACCCTTCGCCGTTGTCCTCAGCCAGTAGACGAAGGGCGGTTTCACCGACCTTGCGTACTGCGTCCTCGATCTGAGGCGTTGGCCGCGCGGCAAAGTTCATGCGTAGGCAGTGGCGGAATTTGCCCGAGGCCGAGAATATGCTGCCCACCGCTACTTGCACGCCCTGTTCCAGTAAAGCGCGATTCAGCCGCAGCGTGTCGAAATGTTCCGGCAACTCCACCCACAGCATGAAGCCGCCCTGGGGCCGGCTGACACGGGTGCCGGCCGGGAAGTAGCGGCTCACCCAATCGCTCATCAGGTCGCGACCCCGCTGGTACTGGCTGCGCATGCGCCGCACGTGCGGCTGGTAATGCCCGGCCGCGATGAAGTCGGCAATGGCCAGTTGCGGCTGGGTAGCGGTGCTGCCGGTGCTGATGTACTTCATGTGCAGCACGCGCTCCAGGTAACGCCCCGGCGCCACCCAGCCGATGCGCAGGCCGGGGGCGAGGGTCTTGGAGAACGAACTGCACAACAGCACGCGGCCGTCGTCGTCGAACGACTTGAGGGTGCGCGGGCGCGGGTAGGTGTAGGCCAGGTCGCCATACACATCATCTTCGAGGATCGCCACGTCGTAGCGCTGGGCCAGGCTCAGCAGCGCTTTCTTGCGCGCCTCGGGCATGATGTAGCCGAGCGGGTTGTTGCAGCTTGGGGTGATCTGGATGAGCTTGATCGGCCATTGCTCCAGCGCCAGTTCCAGGGCTTCGAGGCTGATGCCGGTGGTCGGGTCGGTGGGGATTTCCAGCGCCTTCATGCCCAGGCCCTTGAGGGTCTGCATGGCGCCGTGGAAGCTCGGCGAGTCGACCGCGACGATGTCGCCGGGCTCGCACACCGCGCGGATGCTGCACGACAGCGCTTCGTGGCAACCGGTGGTCACCACCAGGTCGGCGGGGGCCAGGCGACAGCCGGAGTCGAGCATCAGCCGGGCGATCTGTTCGCGCAGGGCGAGGTTGCCGTGGATGTTGTCGTAATACAGCCCTGGCATGTCCTGCCGCCGGCTCAGCTGGGCGAGGCTGCGCAGCAAGGGCTTGAGGCTGGGGCTGTCGATGTCGGGCATGCCGCGGCCCAGCTGAATCACATCCTTGCGCGGGGTGCTGCGCACCAGTTCCAGCACTTGCTCCCATTGCGAGATGTCCACCGGGCGCTGCGCTGGACGGCTGACGGCGGGCAGGGCGGCGAGGTGGCGGTGATCGCTGACGAAATAGCCGGACTTGGGCCGTGGCGAGACCATGCCGCTGTCTTCCAGCATGCGGTAGGCCTGCTGCACGGTGCTCAGGCTGACGCCGTGTTCCATGCTCAGGGCGCGCACCGACGGCAGGCGTTGGCCGGGGCGGTACAGGCCTTGCTCGATACGGGCGCCGAGCAGCTCGGCGAGGTTCAGATAGAGCGTCACGGCATACTCCTGCGCGGTATTGCGGCAGCGACCAGTACAGTTGCGCTGAAAATACAGCATTCAGCCCGTCGGCCGCCAATTCTGTATGGGAATAATAACCCTGTAGTGGCTCTGTATTGTAGGCGCTGCCCGCGCGCATGCTTTCTCCACGGTAACCACTGAATGGGAGAACGCAGCGATGGGTGGCATGAGCGATGTGCGCTTGCAACTGATGGCCAAGGAACTGGAAGCGGGGCAGCAGGCCCAGGTTTTCAATGCGCCGGCAGGCCTTGGCCGTTGGGGCTTGATGCTGCACCGCTGGCACACCCGCAGGGCGCTGCTGCAGCTGGATGACAACCAGCTGCGGGATATCGGGTTGAGCTGGGAGCAGGCTCGGCAGGAAGGCTCCAAGCCCTTTTGGCGGGATTGATTCGGTCAATGTGGGAGCGGGCTTGCCCCGCGAACACCGGCAAAGCCGGTGCCAGCCACCGCGTCGCTTGCTTCGCGGGGCAAGCCCGCTCCCACAGGTATTGAGGTGAACTAGACCAGTTCTTTCAGCCGATGCCAGAGCATCCCCAACGCCAGCAGCGGCGAGCGCAGGTGCTTGCCGCCGGGGAAGGTAATGTGCGGCACCTTGGCGAACAGGTCGAAGCGCCCGCTCTGCTGGCCGCTGATCGCCTCGCCAAGCAGGCGTGCGGCCAGGTGCGTGGCGTTCAACCCGTGACCGGAGTAGGCCTGGGCGTAATAGACGTTCGGCTGGCTGGCCAGGCGGCCGATCTGCGGCAGGCGGTTGGCGCCGATGCCGATCATGCCGCCCCACTGAAAGTCGATGCGCACGTCGGCCAACTGCGGGAATACCTTGTGCATCTTCGGCCGCATGTACGCGGCAATGTCCTGCGGATCGCGGCCGGAGTAATGGCAGGCACCGCCGAACAGCAGGCGGTGGTCGGCGGACAGGCGATAGTAGTCCAGTGCCACACGCTGGTCGCACACCGCCATGTTCTGCGGCAGCAACTGGCGTGCGCGTTCCTCACCGAGCGGCTCGGTGGCGATGATGTAGCTGCCGGCGGGCAGCACTTTGCCGCCCAGCTCGCGGTTGAGGCCGTTGTGATAGGCGTTGCAGCACAGCACCAAGGTCTTGGCGCGCACGCGGCCCTGGGCGGTGTGCACCTTCACTTCGGGGCCGTACTCGATGCGGCTGACTTCCGATTGCTCGTAAAGCTGTACACCGAGGCGGCTGGCCACGGCCGCTTCGCCGAGTGCCAGGTTGAGCGGATGCAGGTGCCCCGAGCCCATGTCGATCAGGCCGCCGACGTAGCGGTCGGAGCCGACCACGCTGTGGATCTCGTCTTTTTGCACCAGGCGCAGTTCGTGGCGGTAGCCCAGGCTGCGCAGTTCCTCGGCATCCTCGGCAAAGCCTTGCAGCTCGCCGGGCTTGTTGGCCAGGTCGCAGTAGCCCCAGGTCAGGTCGCAGGCGATGGCGTGGCGTTCGACCCGCTCACGGACGATCTCCACGGCTTCCAGGCCCATCAGCTTCATGCTGCGCACGCCTTCTTCGCCGATCACCGGGAGGAACTGCTCCAGGCCATGGCCGACGCCCCGGATCAGCTGGCCGCCATTGCGCCCGCTGGCGCCCCAGCCCAGCTTGCGCGCCTCCAGCAGGATCACCGAAAGGCCGCGTTCGGCCAGCTCGATGGCGGTGTTCAGGCCCGAGTAGCCGCCGCCGACGATGCACACGTCGGCGCTGTGCTCGCCTTGCAGAAACGGGTAGTCGGCGTGTGGCGCGCTGCTGGCGGCGTAGTAGGAGGCGGCGTGCTGCGCGCTGTGGATCATTGGGCAGGTCCTGGGCGAATGGGCCTATAATCTTGCCTGAATTCCTGCTTCGTACCCAGTCATGTCCTGCAACCGCCACAAGATCCAGTTCCTGCGCGAACTCATTCCTACTTTCGAGTGCGAACCGGGCTGCCACGATTGTTGCGGCCCGGTCACCACGTCCGCCGAAGAGATGGCGCGCCTGCCGCGCAAGTCGCAGGGCGAGCAGGACGCCGCGCTGGAACGCCTGGACTGCGTACACCTGGGCCCCGACGGCTGCACCGTGTACGAAGAGCGGCCGATGATCTGCCGTCTGTTCGGTACCACGCCGCGCATGGCCTGCCCGCGCGGGCGCGGCCCGCAACCGATGATCGAACCCGAAGCCGAGCAGCTGGTGCACCGGTTCATCGCCACCACCCGCCAGGTGCTGGTCTAGCCTCAGTCCGGAATCGGCAGGCAGAGGCTTTCCTTCACTTCTTCCATCACGATATAGCTCTTCGATTCGCGCACGTGCGGCAGCTTGAGCAGGATGTCGCCCAGCAGCTTGCGGTACGACGCCATCTCGGAAATGCGCGCTTTCACCAGGTAGTCGAAATCGCCCGAGACCAGGTGGCATTCCAGTACGTGCGGCAGTTTGAGCACCGCGCGGCGGAACTCCTCGAAGGTGTCGCCCGACTTGTAGTCCAGGCTGATTTCGACGAACACCAGCAGGCTGCCCTTGAGGTGCTGCGGATTGAGCCGGGCGTTGTAGCCCATGATGATGCCCTCGCGTTCCAGGCGACGAACGCGCTCGGTGCAAGGGGTGGTGGAAAGCCCAACTTTCTCGCCCAGTTCGGTGAAGGAAATACGCCCGTCATTCTGCAGGATCCGCAGGATGTTGCGGTCGATCTTGTCCAGTTCACGCTTGCTCTGGTGCTGGGTTCTCATAGGGGATGCCCCTCCGTGAAAGGCGATTTTGCCGAGAATTCTCGCCAAATATAGGCTTTTATATAGTGAATTGCACTGGGCTGTAATTTTTATACTGCGCGCATCCATGCTATTTCAACAAAAATGCGGTGCGCCGCGTGCGAGGGATCAACGATGCGAGTTCTGGTACTTGGTAGCGGTGTCATCGGAACCGCCAGTGCCTATTATCTGGCCCGGCAAGGTTACGAGGTCACGGTGGTCGATCGCCAACCGGCGGTGGCCATGGAAACCAGCTTTGCCAACGCCGGCCAGATCTCGCCCGGTTATGCCTCGCCCTGGGCTGCCCCAGGCGTGCCGCTCAAAGCCATCAAATGGCTGCTGGAGCGTCACGCGCCGCTCGCCATCAAGCTGACCGGCGACGTCGACCAGTACCTGTGGATGGCGCAGATGCTGCGCAACTGCACCGCCAGCCGTTACGCGGTAAACAAGGAGCGCATGGTGCGCCTGTCCGAGTACAGCCGCGACTGCCTCGACGAACTGCGCGCCGAAACCGGTATCGCCTACGAAAGCCGCACCCTCGGCACTACCCAGCTGTTCCGCACCCAGGCCCAGGTGGACGCCGCCGCCAAGGACATCGCCGTGCTCGAGCAGTCCGGTGTGCCTTATGAACTGCTCGACCGCGATGGCATCGCCCGCGTCGAACCCGCCCTGGCCGGGGTCAAGAACATCCTCGCCGGTGCCTTGCGCCTACCCAACGATCAGACCGGCGACTGCCAGCTGTTCACCACCAAGCTGGCCGACATGGCGCTCAAGCTGGGTGTCGAATTCCGCTTCGGCCAGGACATTCAGCGCCTGGACTTCGCCGGCGACCGCATCAACGGTGTGTGGATCGACGGCAAGCTGGAAACCGCCGACCGCTACGTGCTGGCGCTGGGCAGCTACTCGCCGCAGATGCTCAAGCCGCTGGGCATCAAGGCGCCAGTGTACCCGCTCAAGGGCTACTCGCTGACCGTGCCGATCACCAACCCCGACATGGCGCCGACCTCGACCATTCTCGACGAGACCTACAAGGTTGCCATCACCCGTTTCGACAACCGCATTCGCGTGGGCGGCATGGCGGAGATTGCCGGTTTTGACCTGTCGCTGAACCCGCGTCGGCGCGAAACGCTGGAGATGATCGTCAACGACCTTTATCCTCGCGGCGGTGACCTGAGCGAAGCCAGCTTCTGGACCGGCCTGCGCCCGGCGACTCCGGACGGCACACCGATCGTGGGCGCCACCCCGTTCCGCAACCTGTTCCTCAACACCGGGCACGGTACCCTGGGTTGGACCATGGCTTGTGGTTCCGGTCGCCTGCTGGCCGACCTGATTGCGCGCAAGAAGCCGCAGATCAGTGCTGAAGGCCTGGATATTTCCCGGTATGGCAATACCCGGGAAGTGGCCAAGCACGGGCAGACAGCGCCGGCTCACCAGCAATAAGTTTGTCTGTACCGGCCTCTTCGCGGGCAAGCCCGCTCCCACAGATTCAGTGCAACCTGTGGAACTGCACAGATCCTGTGGGAGCGGGCTTGCCCGCGAAGAAGGCAACACTTATTTCAACCGGAACCACCATAAGGCAGCCGCCATGCGTCCCGCCCGCGCCCTGATCGACCTCCAGGCCCTGCGCCACAACTACCGCCTCGCCCGTGAACTGACCGGCGCCAAAGCTCTCGCCGTGATCAAGGCCGACGCCTACGGCCACGGCGCCGTGCGCTGCGCCCTGGCCCTTGAGCCCGAAGCCGATGGCTTCGCCGTGGCCTGCATCGAAGAGGCGCTGGAACTGCGTGCGGCCGGTATCAAAGCCCCGGTGTTGCTGCTCGAAGGCTTCTTCGAAGCCAGCGAACTGGCGCTGATCGCCGAGCACGACCTGTGGTGCGTGGTGCATTCGCTGTGGCAATTGGAAGCCATCGAACAAACCTCGGTACACAAGCCGCTGACCCTCTGGCTCAAGCTCGATACCGGCATGCACCGTGCCGGCCTGCACCCCAAGGACTACCACGCGGCCTACCAGCGCTTGCTGGCCACCGGCAAGGTTTCGCGCATCGTGCTGATGAGCCACTTCGCCCGCGCCGACGAGCTGGATGCCGACGCCACCGCCCAACAGATTGCCGTGTTCGACGCCGCCCGCCAGGGGCTGGCCGCCGAATGCAGCCTGCGCAACTCGCCCGGCGTGCTGGCCTGGCCGCAGGCCCCGAGCGATTGGGTACGCCCAGGCATCATGTTGTACGGCGCCACGCCGTTCGAAGTGCCGCAGGCCCAGGCCGAGCGCCTGCAGCCGGTCATGACCCTGCAATCGCGGGTCATCAGCGTACGTGAACTGCCCGCTGGCGAGCCGGTGGGCTACGGCGCCAAGTTCATCAGCCCGCGCCCGACTCGCGTGGGCGTGGTCGCCATGGGCTACGCCGACGGCTACCCGCGCCAGGCCCCTACCGGTACCCCGGTGATGGTCGCCGGCAAGCGCAGTCAGCTGATCGGCCGTGTATCCATGGACATGCTGTGCATCGACCTGACCGACGTGCCCGAGGCCACCATCGGCAGCCCGGTCGAGTTGTGGGGCAAGCAGGTGCTGGCCAGCGAAGTGGCCATGCACGCCGGGACCATTCCCTATCAGATCTTCTGCAACCTGAAGCGCGTGCCGCTGGACTATTTCGGCGAATGACACGCTGAAGCGGACAGCCTGAGGGCGGTGTGTTGTAAATACTGAACGGCATTGCCATGATATCGTTCACATTCACCCCGCCATCACACCGTTTCAGGAGGCTCCAGCTTTGGACGTCGGCGAACGACTGCAAGCCATCCGCAAGCTCAAGGGCCTGTCCCAGCGTGAACTCGCCAAGCGCGCGGGGGTGACCAACAGCACCATCTCGATGATCGAGAAAAACAGCGTGAGCCCTTCGATCAGCTCGCTACGCAAAGTGCTGAGCGGGATTCCCATGTCCATGGTCGAGTTCTTTTCGGTCGAGCTGGAGGCCGAAAGCCCCGCGCAGATCGTCTACAAGGCCCACGAGCTGATCGACATTTCCGACGGCGCGGTGACCATGAAGCTGGTCGGCAAGTCGCACCCCAACCGGGCCATCGCCTTTCTCACCGAGGTCTATCCACCGGGTGCCGACACCGGCGCCGAAATGCTCACCCACGACGGCGAAGAAACCGGCATTCTTCTCGAAGGCCGCCTGGAGTTGGTGGTGGGCACCGAGATCTTCATCCTCGAAGAAGGCGACAGTTACTACTTCGAAAGCACCCGCCCGCACCGTTTTCGCAACCCGTTCGATGAGCCGGCCCGGCTGATCAGCGCCGCCACGCCGTCGAATTTTTGATCCAGCGCAGTGCATTGATTCGGCAATACCCCTTTCCCGAGTAGGGTCGTTTCACGGCTTCTGGGTTCCCGCTATACTTTTCAACGCTCGCATTACCGTGGCCGCGGGCGTGATTAGCCACCATGAGGGTGTACGCGTGAACCAAATCAAGAAGATGCTGGCCGTACCAGCAGCCGTATTCGCCCTTTGGGCAATCAGTGCAACAGCTGCGACCAATGACGACCTCGCCAAACGGCTGGAGCCGGTTGGTCAGGTGTGCGTCCAGGGCCAGGAATGCAAAGGCATGGAAGTGGCTGCCACGGCGGGTGGTGGCGCTGCCAAGACGCCAGATGACATCATCGCCAAGCACTGCAATGCGTGCCACGGCACCGGTTTGCTGGGGGCGCCGAAAATTGGGGATACCGCCGCGTGGAAAGAGCGTGCCGATCATCAGGGCGGGCTCGACGGGATCCTGGCCAAGGCCATTACCGGCATTAACGCCATGCCACCGAAGGGCACCTGCGCCGATTGCTCGGATGATGACCTGAAGGGTGCGATCAAGAAGATGTCTGGGCTGTGAGCCACGGCTGAACTTCATAAAGCCCGCCATTTCTGGCGGGCTTTATTTTTGGGTCGCCAGTGCCGGCCCTTTCGCGGGGCAAGCCCGCTCCCACAGAGTCCGCAGCGCAGCAGAACCTGTGGGAGCGGGCTTGCCCCGCGAAGAGGCCCGCACTGGCAACGAATCAGCCCAAGCTCCTGTCCAACCCCTGAACCCCTAGAAGACTCAGGAGGCCCAGATGCACCTCTGCTCCATCGACCAAGCCGTAGAGCAGGTTCTATCTCGGCTACCGGCCCATATCCACATGGGCCTGCCACTGGGCCTTGGCAAACCCAACGCCTTCGTCAATGCGCTATATGCCAAGGTTCGCGATCTGCCCGAGCGCCGCCTGACCATCTACACAGCCTTGTCCCTGGGCCGCCCACCCTTGGGCGATGGCCTGCAGCGACGCTTCCTCGAACCCTTCATCGAACGCGTCTTCGCCGACTACGAAGAACTCACCTATCTCGCCGACCTGCGCAACGACACGCTGCCGCCGAACATCCGCGTCGAGCAGTTCTTCATGCAGCCCGGCAGCCTGCTGCACAGTGATGCCGCGCAGCAGGACTACGTCAGCAGCAACTACAGCCACGCCGCCCGCGACATCAACGCCAAGGGCCTGAACCTGATCGCCCAGCTGGTGGCTGCCACACCTGAAAAGCCGGTACACCTGAGCCTTTCCTGCAACCCCGACATCACCCTCGACCTGCTGCCGATGATCGCCAAGCGCCGCGAAGCCGGCGAAACCATCCTCATGCTTGGCCAGGTGCACGCCGAGCTGCCCTACATGCCCGGCGACGCGGAGCTGGGCATGGAAGCATTCGACCTGCTGATCGATCAGGCCGAGCAACGCCGGTTGTTCTCCACGCCAAACATGCCGGTCACCACCCAGGACCACTGTATCGGCCTGCACGCCAGCACCCTGGTGCGCGACGGCGGCACGTTGCAGATCGGCATCGGCGCCATGGGCGATGCCGTGGCCGCCGCATTGCTGGCGCGCCAGGGCGACAATGCGGGCTACCGAGCGCTGATGGATGAGCTGGATGTAAGCTCATGGCAAGCGTTGATCGAGCGGGAAGGGGGGCTGGACGCCTTCGCTCAAGGTCTGTACGGATGCAGCGAGATGTTCGTCAACGGCCTGCTGGCGCTGGCTGAAGCAGGCGTGGTGCGGCGCCCGGCAGACGAGCAGGGCGTGCTGGTGCATGGCGGATTCTTCCTTGGCCCGCGGGCGTTCTACCAGCGCTTGCGCGAGATGCCGCTGGAGCAGCGCGCGCAGTTTGCGATGACCCGCATCAGCTACATCAACGAGCTGTATGGTCAGGAAGAACTCAAACGCCGCCAGCGGCGGGATGCCCGCTTCATCAACACGGTGTTCAGCATGACCCTGCTCGGCGCCGGGGTGGCGGACCAGCTCGAAGACGGCCGCGTGCTCAGCGGTGTCGGCGGGCAGTACAACTTCGTCGCCCAGGGCCATGCACTGGAGGGCGGGCGGTCGATTCTGCTGCTGCGCAGCTGGCGTGAGGCGGGGGGCGAGGTCAGTTCAAACCTGTTGTGGGCCTACGGCCACTGCACCATTCCTCGGCACCTGCGCGATATCGTCGTGACCGAGTACGGTATCGCCGACTTGCGCGGGCAGACCGACAGTGAAGTGATTGCGCGGTTGCTGGCGATCAGTGATTCGCGGTCCCAGGGCGAGCTGATGGAGCAGGCTAAAAAGGCCGGCAAGCTGGCCAGGGACTTTGAACTGGATGCGCGGTTTACCGACAACACGCCTGAGCGGCTGGAAGCGATCAGGGCACGGCATCAGCGGCTGTTTCCCGAGTATCCGTTGGGGACTGATTTCACGGCCGAAGAGCGGGACTTGCTACGGGCGTTGAACTGGCTGAAGAGCAAGTTTCGTTTGAGCGAGGTGTTGGAGCTAGGTAAGGCTGCGCTGGATGCGCCTGGGCCGGAGGGGTATGAAGCGCATTTGGCGAGGATGCAGCTGGATAAGCCGCATGGGCTGAAGGATGAGCTTTATCAGCGGTTGCTGCTCGCGGGGTTGGCAGCAGCCAGATAGGGCAGTGTGAAGCCATTCGCGGGACAAGTCGGATCGCCGCACCGCCGCTCCCACAGGTTATCCACCAGCCTTAAGGGCGGCGGAGTCTCTGTGGGAGCGGGCTTGCCCCGCGAAACAGGCGCCGCGATCAATCGATGAACGAAACGACACCACCTTCCAGCGACTTCACCCGAGCCAGCGATTCAACGCGGTAACCCTGGCTGTCCAGCTCGGCACGGCCGCCCTGGAACGACTTCTCGATGACGATGCCCAGTCCGGCAACAGTGGCGCCAGCCTGCTTGATGATCGAGATCAGCGCCTGCGACGCCTTGCCGTTGGCCAGGAAGTCGTCGATCACCAGCACGCGGTCGCTGCTGTTGAGGTGGCGTGGCGAGATGGCCACGGTGTTCTCGGTCTGCTTGGTGAAGGAATACACCGAGGCGGTCAGCAGGTTCTCGGTCAGGGTCAGCGACTGGTGCTTGCGCGCGAAGATCACCGGCACGCCCAGCTTCAGGCCGGTCATCACCGCCGGGGCAATGCCCGAGGCTTCGATGGTGACGATCTTGGTCACGCCGGCATCGGCGAACAGGTGGGCGAACTCGTCACCGATCAGCTGCATCAGCGCAGGGTCGATCTGGTGGTTGAGAAACGCGTCGACTTTGAGAACTTGATCGGAAAGCACGATGCCTTCTTCGCGAATCTTCTGCTGCAGTGCTTCCACTGTGGTTTCCTCGATGTAGCAAAGGTGGCCGCATAACGCGGCAAAGTTAAAGAGTAAGGGTTGATCAGCGTTTGAGCATTGCCCGAATGTCGGCCAGTGCGTTGTTGCCGCGCGCGGCTTTGACTTCCACGGGCGCATCGTCCAGGCCTTCCCAGGCCAGGTCGTCCGGCGGCAGTTCGTCGAGGAACCGGCTGGGCGTGCAGTCGATGATTTCGCCGTATTGCTTGCGCTTGGCGGCAAAGGTGAAGGCCAGGGTCTGGCGCGCGCGGGTGATGCCCACGTAGGCCAGGCGGCGTTCCTCTTCGATGGTGTCGGCTTCGATGCTGGAGCGGTGGGGGAGGATTTCTTCCTCCATGCCCATGATGAACACGTAGGGGAATTCCAGGCCCTTGGAGGCATGCAGGGTCATCATCTGCACGCCCTCGGCGTTCTCTTCCTCTTCCTGCTGACGCTCGAGCATGTCGCGCAACACCAGCTTGCCGATGGCGTCCTCGATGGTCATGTCACCCTCTTCGTCTTTTTCGAGGGTGTTTTTCAGCGCTTCGACCAGGAACCAGACGTTGCTGATGCGGAACTCCGCCGCCTTGTCGCTGGCGGTCTGCTGGCGGATCCAGTTTTCGTAGTCGATGTCGCGGATCATCTCGTGCAGCGCGGCGATCGGGTCTTCCAGGGCAACCTTGTGGCGCACGCCGTCGAGCCAGTGCTTGAAGCGCTGCAGGCGCTCGGTGTAGCGCGCGTCCAGGTGTTCGCCCAGGCCCAGCTCTTCGCTGGCGGCGTACATCGAGATGCCGCGCTCGGTCGAGTAGTTGCCGAGCTTTTCCAGGGTCGTGGAGCCGATTTCCCGGCGCGGCACGTTGATCACCCGCAGATAGGCGTTGTCGTCGTCGGGGTTCACCAACAGGCGCAGATAGGCCATCAGGTCCTTGACCTCCTGGCGGCCGAAGAAGCTGTTGCCGCCCGACAGGCGATACGGCACCTGGTGGTGCTGCAGCTTCAGTTCGATCAGCTTGGCCTGGTAGTTGCCGCGGTAGAGGATGGCGAAATCGCTGTATGGGCGGTTGGTGCGCAGGTGCAGGGTGAGGATTTCCATGGCCACGCGTTCAGCCTCGGCTTCCTCGTTCTTGCAGCGGATCACGCGGATCTCGTCGCCCACGCCCATTTCACTCCACAGCTGTTTCTCGAAAGCATGCGGGTTGTTGGCGATCAGCACGTTGGCGCAGCGTAGGATGCGGCTGGTGGAGCGGTAGTTCTGTTCGAGCATGACGATCTTCAAGGAAGGGTAATCCTCCTTGAGCAGCATCAGGTTCTCTGGGCGCGCGCCACGCCAGGCGTAGATCGACTGGTCGTCGTCGCCCACCACGGTGAACTGGTTGCGCATGCCGATGAGCATTTTCACCAGCAGGTACTGGCTGGCGTTGGTGTCCTGGTATTCGTCCACCAGCAGATAGCGCACGCGGTTCTGCCAGCGCTCCAGCACCTCGGGGTGCTCCTGGAACAGCTTGACCGGCTGCAGGATCAGGTCGTCGAAGTCCACTGCGTTGAACGCCTTGAGCGTGCGCTGATAGTGGGTGTAGACGATGGCGGCGGTCTGCTCGCGTGGGTTGCGGGCTTTTTCCAGGGCTTCGGCGGGGAGGATCAGGTCGTTCTTCCAGGCACCGATCATGTTCTTGATCTCGTCGATGCCGTCGTCGCCGGAATATTCCTTCTGCATGATGTCCGACAGCAGCGCCTTGATGTCGGACTCGTCGAAGATCGAGAAGCCTGGCTTGTAGCCGAGCTTGTCGTGCTCCTTGCGGATGATGTTCAGCCCCAGGTTGTGGAAGGTGCACACCGTCAGGCCCCGGCCTTCCCCCGGCCGCAACAGCGTGCCGACCCGTTCCTTCATCTCGCGCGCGGCCTTGTTGGTGAAGGTCATCGCGACGATGTACTGGGCACGGATGCCGCAGTTCTGGATCAGGTGGGCAATCTTGCGCGTGATTACGCTGGTCTTGCCGGAGCCTGCACCGGCGAGCACCAAAAGAGGGCCGCCGACGTAGTCACGGGCTTCCTGTTGCCTGGGATTGAGTCGGGACATGCTAGAAACCGGGGGTCGCCAGAAAATAGCCGCGCATTCTAACAGGCATGGGGCGGTTGTGGCGCGACCGTCTGACGTCTGAGTCAGACTTTCTGCCAGCCTGATTACCATTAGTCAGGCTCATGCTATTCACGAAAAAAATCGTAATTGCCGGTTTCACGACTTTCGAGCAGGATGCACGTCAAAATGTGTCGGGACGCGCTGTGGGCAAGGATATGTCTAAAAGTGAAAATCATTTTCATTTATGCAGTAGCATACCTGACCTCCCTCGTGTCACCGTCCATGCTTTAAGGAGCCCGCTTGTCCACGCCTGTCGAACCTCTGCGTTTGCTGTTGTTGGCTGATGAGCCGGAATGGGCCGCCTTGCTGCGCGAGTGCCTGCTGCCGCTGGACGGCACGGCAGTGCTGCTGACCGCACCTAACTGGGCGGCGGTCGACACCCTGTTCAGCCATGACCGCCAGGCGGTGATATTGGCCACCCCGGATCTGCAACCAGCGCCGGGGCGCTGCGACTTGCCGACCATCCTGCTGCTCGACCATGAGCCTGAGGCGCCACCCACCGGCGTCAGCGACTGGCTGGTGCGTGACCAACTCAACGCCGACGCCCTGCGCCGTTCGTTGCGCCATGTGCGCGAGCGCGGTGTGCTGGTCGCGACCTTGCAGCGTCTGGCCGAACAGGACCCATTGACCGGTATCGCCAACCGCCAGGGTTTTCAGGCGCTGCTGACTGCACGCCTGGCCGAAAACGACGGCCGCGGCGTTGCCCTCGGGCACCTGGACCTGGACAACTTCCGCCACGTCAACGATGCCCTCGGCCACCAGGGCGGCGACCGCCTGATCCTGCAAGTGGTATCGCGCCTCAAGCAGCAACTGGAGGCCGGCGACCAGCTGGCGCGCCTGGGCAGCGACGAGTTCGCCCTGCTGATCGATACCCGCCGCGACACTGGCCGCGCCGAGTGGATCGCCGAACGCATCGTCGAAGCCCTGGCCGAACCTTATTGGATCGACGGTGAAAGCCTGCTGCTCGGCTGCAGCCTGGGCCTGGCCCACGCCCGCGCGCAGAGTGGCGCCGACCCGTTGATGTGGCATGCGCACATTGCCATGCGCCAGGCCAAGAGCAGCCAAGGCTGCACCTTCCATGTGTTCAACGAACGGATCAACCGCAACGCCCGCAGCCTGGCCGACCTGGAAGGCGAATTGCGCCGCGCCCTGCGCCGCGACGAGCTGGAGCTGCACTATCAGCCGCGGCTGAACCTGGCCGATGGCCGCATCGTCGGCCTGGAGGCCCTGGTGCGCTGGCGCCATGCCGAGCGCGGCCTGCTGCCACCGAGTGAATTCGTGCCGCTGGCCGAGCAGAGCGGGCTGATCGTGCCGCTGGGCTACTGGGTGATTTCCCGCGCCTTGCGCGACATGCAGGCGCTGCGCGAGAGCGGCCTGGCGCCGCTGCACATGGCGGTGAACCTGAGCTTTCGCCAGTTCCAGGACAGCCAGTTGCTGGCGACGCTGAGCCGCCTGATCATCGAGCACGGTGTCGATGCCCGCTGGCTGGAGTTCGAGTTGACGGAAACGGCAGTGATGCGCCGCAACGAGCTGGTGCGCCAGACCATGGATGCCCTGGGGCGACTGGGCGTGCGTTTTTCGCTGGATGACTTTGGCACCGGCTTCTCTTCGTTCGTGCACCTGAACAGCCTGCCGATCACTCTGCTCAAGGTCGACCGCAGCTTCGTCGCCGAGATGGAGATGCGCGAGGAGAACCGCAAGCTGGTGCACGCGATGATCAACCTGGCGCACAACCTCAATCTTGAGGTGGTGGCCGAAGGTGTCGAGAGCCACGAGCAAATGGCCTTGTTGCGTGGGTTTGGCTGTGACCAGGTGCAGGGTTTTCTGGTCAGCAAGCCGCTGCCGGTGGAGGAGTTGGTGGAGTATCTGCAGCAGGCGTCAGAGCGCAAGCTGGTGGAAGTCATCTAGGCCGTCTTCGCGGGGCAAGCCCGCTCCCACAGGTTGGGGTGAACACTGTACCTGTGGGAGCGGGCTTGTCCCGCGAAGAGGCCATGAAGTCAGGCCGAAGCAGCAGCCCCAACCCCAGCCTTCCCCAGCATCCGCTTCATCCGCCACTCAAAGGCAAAAGTCAGCGCCACCGACGCACAGGCCAGCCCCAACGCCAGCCCCCACCACACTCCGACCGCGCCGCCGCCCAGGGTGAAGGTCAGCAGCCAGGCACTCGGCGCACCGACCAGCCAGTAGCAGCACAGCCCGATCAGGAAGGTAGTCTTGGCATCCTTGAGCCCACGGATCGAACCCATGGCAATGGTCTGCACGCCATCGAACAGCTCGAACCAGGCCGCGACCATCAGCAAACTCACCGCCAACTGGTAAATGCCCGCGAACGCCGGGTCATTAGCATCGATGAACAGGCCCACCAGCATTTCCGGGCGCAGCCAGAACAGCGCGGCAAAAGCGAACATGAGCATCGCGCCGAAACTCATGCCCACCCGCCCGGCACTGCGTGCCGCCAGCAGGTTGCCGGCGCCGTAATAAAGCCCCACACGCATGGTCACCGCATACGAAAGCCCGGTCGGCACCATGAACGCGGTCGAGACGATCTGCAGCGCGATCTGGTGCGCCGCCAGTTCGGTGCTGCCCAATACGCCCATGCACAGCGCGGCGAAGGCGAACAGGCCGACCTCGACCATGTAGGTGCCACCGATCGGCAGCCCCAGCCGCCATAGCTCACGCAAGGCCGGCAGCGAAGGGCGCGACAGGCCCTTGCGCAGCGGGTAGGCGGCGTAGGCCGGGTGCCAGCGGATGTACAGTGCCAGCGCAATGGCCATGCCCATCGACACCACGGCGGTCACCAGGCCAATGCCCATCAGCCCCAGCTTGGGCAGGCCGAACATGCCCTCGATCAGCGCGACGTTGAACAGGTAGTTGAGCACCGTGCCGACCAGGCTGATGACCATCACCGGCGTCGAACGGCCCAAGGCGCTGGTGAAGCCGCGCAGGGCCATGAAGGTCAGGTAGCCGGGCAACGCCAGTGGCAGCAGGGTGAGGAACTGCATGGCCGCGTCGACGTTTTCAGGCTGCTGGCCGAACAGCAGCAGCACCGGCTTCAGGTTCCACAGCGCCAGCGCCGCCACCAGCGCCAGCCCCCAGGCCAGCCACAGACCGTTCTGCGCCAGGCGCGTGGCGCCCTCGATGTCGTTGGCGCCCTTGCGGATCGCCACCAGCGTGCCGACCGCCGCGATCACGCCCAGGCAGAAGATCGACACGAACGAATAGCTCGCCGCGCCCAGGCCGCCGCCGGCCAGGGCCTGCGGGCTGATGCGGGCCATCATCAGGGTGTCGGTGAGCACCATCAGCATGTGCGCCAACTGCGAGGCGATCAGCGGCCCGGCCAGGCGCAGCAAAGCCTTGAGTTCTGTGGTGGGCGCAACGTGCATGGGTGTAGTCCTTTTGGCCTGACTCTGTGAGCGAGGGACGATTCTGAGGCTTCGGTCAACTTTGCACAAAAGGATAAAAACGATGGTTGGCATGAGTTGAACTCATGCCTATATGATTCTGAGCATTCCTTGTCCGCCCCGAATGCAGGTGCCTCATGTCCCGCCAGATGCCTCCGCTGTATGCGCTACGCGCATTCGAAGCCGCCGCCCGGCTCAGCTCCTTCACCCGTGCCGGCCAGGAGCTGTCGATTACTCAGAGCGCGGTCAGCCGGCACATTCGCACCCTGGAAGAGCATTTTGCCTGCCGCCTGTTCATCCGCAGCGGGCGCAGCCTGCAGTTGACCGAGGCGGCGCGGGTGCTGCTGCCTGGCGTGCGTGAAGGGTTCGCGGCGCTGGAGCGGGCGTGCGACACGTTGCGCGGCGAGGACGACATCCTGCGCATGAAGGCGCCTTCGACCCTGACCATGCGCTGGCTGCTGGCGCGCCTTAGCCAGTTCCGCCACCTGCAGCCGGGCAACGAAGTGCAGCTGACCAGCGCCTGGATGGACGTCGACCACGTGGACTTCAATCAGGAGCCGTTCGACTGCGCGGTACTGCTCAGTGACGGCGTGTTCCCGCCGGATTGGGAAGTGCGCCGACTGTTTGCCGAGCTGCTGATCCCGGTGGGTGCACCGGACCTGCTCAACGAAGGCCCGTGGGACGAACGTCGGCTGGCCGGCATCGAGCTGCTGCACCCCACTCCCGACAAGCGTGACTGGCGTGAATGGCTGGAACGCATGGGGTTGACCGACAGCGTTTCGCTCAAGGGCGGGCAGGTGTTCGACACGCTGGAGCTGGGCATGATCGCGGCGGCCCGGGGTTACGGGATCTCCATGGGTGATCTGCTGATGGTGGCCGAGGATGTGGCCCATGGGCGCTTGAGCCTGCCGTGGCCGACAGCGGTGCCCAGTGGCATGGATTATTACCTGGTATGGCCGCGCACCCGGCCGGGTGGCGAGCGGTTGCGGCGCTTGAGTGTGTTTTTGCAGGAGGAGGCGGCGGCGGTGAATTTGCCGGATGTGAAGATTCTGCCCTGTCTTTGATTGCCTGGACTGGCCCTTTCGCGGGGCAAGCCCGCTCCCACAATGCCCCAGGCACCACAGACCACTGTGGGAGCGGGCTTGCCCCGCGAAGAGGCCGGCAAAGATAAACGCAAAGGTTTGCGAATACCCCGGCCCGACACTCAAGTATTCGCCCGCGGCGCCGACCTACTTGCACCAGCGTCCCGGAAAGAGGGCGCGATTCTCCGTCGATAACCAGCAGGCGGTCAGCGTGATCAGGATGATCCCGGCCGTTTGCCAGGAGCTTCTTTATGTCTCAACCGCGTGCCCGCATCGCCTCGCAGCTCGGTATCGCCCTCGCCATCGTGCTGGCGCTGGTGATCACCGGCAGTACCCTTTTCGCCCTGCGTTCCCTGGACGACGCCAACCTCGCCACGCGCCAGGCGCACTTGGCCAGCGAGGCGCGCCTGCTGGCCGACCAGCTGGAAACCTTCCACGGTTCGCTCAAGGACAACACGCAACGCTTGAGCGGCTTGTTCGAGCGTCGCTTTGCCTCGGGGCTGTCGCTGCATGCCGGCGAAACCGTGCAGGTTGCCGGGCAGGCCACGCCTGCGTTGTACCTGGGCGAGCATCTGTTGAACAACGACTTCCAGCAGGTGGATGAATTCCAGCAGATGACCGCGGGCATCGCCACGCTGTTCGTGCGCAGTGGGGATGACTTCATACGCATCACCACCAACCTGAAAAAACAGGACGGCAGCCGCGCGATCGGCACCCACCTCGACCGCCAGCATCCGGCTTATGCAAAGTTGCTGGCGGGGCAGATGTACGTGGGCCGGGCAGTGCTGTTCGAGCGTAACTACATGACCCGTTATGTACCCGTGAGCGACGGCAATGGCCGGGTGATCGCGGTACTTTTCGTCGGCTTCGATTACACCGATGCGCAGAATGCGCAGTTCAACAACCTCAAGCGCTTCCGCATTGGCGAAACCGGGTCGCTGGCCATCCGTGACGACCAAGGTCAGTGGCTGGTGCCGCCCGCCAATGCCGATCAGGACCTGTTCAGCGCCTCGGCACCGTTCGCCGAAGGCCCATGGACCGTGGTTGCCAGCATGCCCAAGGCGGAAATCCGCGAAGTGACCTGGAGTGTGGGGACGCGCCTGGCCATCGGCAGCCTGCTGGCGATGCTGCTGGCCGTGGCCGCCACGCTGTGGCTGCTGCGGCGCAAACTGCGCCCGCTCGACGATCTGGTACGCCAGGCCAATGCACTCGGCGCCGGCGACCTGAACGCGCGCCTGGCGGTGACCAGCCATGACGAAATCGGCCAACTGGCGCGCAGCTTCAACAAGATGGGCGAAGCCCTGGCGACCATGGTCGAGCACATTCGCGGCGCGTCCGAGCAGGTCAGTGGCCGCGCCCGTTCGCTGGCCGGCCTGTCGGCAGGCGCCTGCGAAGGCATGGACCAGCAGTCCGGCGAAATCACCAGCATGGCCGGTGCGGTGGAGGAATTCAGCGCCACCTCGATGAACATCGCCGACAACATGGCCGGCACCGAGCGCATGGCCCGCGACAACGCCCAGCAGACGCGCATTGGCCGCACGGCCATGGATGAAGCGTCGAGCTCGCTGCGCCAGATCGCCGAAGCGCTGGGCGGCACTGCCACAGTGATGGACACCCTGGGCGCCCGTTCGCAGGAAATCGGCGGCATCGTCGGGGTAATTACTGCGATTGCCGAGCAGACCAACCTGCTGGCGCTCAACGCGGCCATCGAAGCGGCCCGTGCGGGCGAGCAGGGCCGCGGCTTTGCCGTGGTCGCCGACGAGGTCCGCGGGCTGGCGGCGCGTACGCGCCAGGCAACCGATGAGATCTCCGGGATGATCGCCAGCATTCAGCAGCAGACCGGCCATGCCATCAGCACCCTGGAGCAGGGCAATCTGCTGATGCAGGAAGGCTTGCAGCGCAATGACAAGGTGGCCGAGGCGCTGGCGCGCATCGATGAGCAGAGCCGCGCGGCGGGCGAGCAGTTCACCGTGATCAGCACTGCGACCCAGGAGCAGAGCAGCACCGCCACCGTGCTCAGCCGCAACCTGCAGAGCATTGCCCAGGCCAACAGCGAGCAGCGCGATGTGGCCAATGAACTGGCCTTTACCGCCCGTGAGCTGGAAGGATTGGCGGCGCAGTTGCGTCAGGAAGTGGATCGGTTTCGGGTGTAGATAGAGGTTGGCTGTGCCGGCCTCTTCGCGGGCAAGCCCGCTCCCACAAGGATTGCACAAGACCCTGTGGGAGCGGGCTTGCCCGCGAAGAGGCCAGGAAGTCTTACATTGCCCTCAGATTCAACGCCTGCGCACACGCCTGCAGCGACCGCCGCTCGCTCTGCGCATACAACGCCAGCTCATCCTGCACCGGCAGCCCCAGCGCCGCCTCGAACGCCTCGCGGTTGGCATTGCTGCCATAGTCTGCCTGGGCCTCATCCCCCAGGTTTGACTGGAAGATCCCCGCCGCGCTCACCGGCAAGAAGTCCTCATACACCAACGCCTCGAAGTGCACATGACCTGCGTCGATCAGGCCTTGCAAAGTGGTCGGCCGACCAGCCTGCTCACGCGCAGCCAGGCCCTTGTCCGTGGCGAAGTAGCGGAAATACGCCAGTCCCTGCTCACGCATCTGCGCCAGGTCATCCGGGAATGCAGCGAACTGTTCTTTCAGGAGTGCCCCATATCGCTCGGCATTCGACTCGGCTGGCGCGCCACCCAATGCCGCCCGGGTAGCGTCGAGCAGCCGGTCATACAGCTGGCGTCCCTTGGGCGTCAGCGCCGCGCCACGTTGTTCGATCTCGCCGAAGCGAGCGGTATGGCTACCCTGGTGGTCGTTGAACGCAACGGTCTCCTGCAGTGCTTTGAAGCTGGTCTGGCGCAGCAGGATCGGATGACGGCGGGTAGGCGGGCCTTCGACCACGGCCTTGGGCGGGATGCCCTTGGCCGGCATGCCAAGTTGAATCGCGTCGATGTCCAGCGTGCGAGGTGTGAGGTGATTGATATGCGGGCCCTTGAACGCCACCACATCGGCAATCAGGCGATGTTGGTCGTGCAGCTGCTGATATTGCTCGGCGCTGACCGTGGCGTCCTGGTGCCAGCGGAAGGTGTGCAGCGCTTCCTGCACGAAGGCGTCGGCGTCGGCCGCGTTCAGGCCGCCCTCGCGCTCGCATTGGGCGATCAGTTCGAGGGCGCGGGCGCTGAAGATCTTGCGCCTGGCCAGGATGCTCCGGGCCAGCTCGCGCAGGGCCGGGTTGTCGATCAGTTCCAGGCGCAGCAACGACGTGAACACGCGGAAGGGGCTGACGTGCAGTGCCTGTTCGTGCACGGCGCGGAACGCGGTGGAGTGCACGGGTACGCCAGCGGAACTGAGGTCGTAGTAGCCGACTGGCTGCATGCCCATGACGGCGAACAGCCGGGCGATGGTGGCCAGCTCTTCGGCCGTGCCGACGCGGATGGCGCCGTGGCGTTCCTGATCCAGGCGCTCGACCTCGCCGGTCCAGCGCAGGGCTTCGGCGACCTTGGGTTGCTGGGCCATGACCTGCTGGTTGATTTCGCTCACCAGCTCCAGCAGCGTGCCGTAGAGCGGCACTTCCTGTTTGTACATGAGCGACATGGCGGCAGAGAACTGCGCGCGTATGCTGTCGGGGCTGACGAAATCGTGGGCGGGCATCGCTAGCTTCCTGATTGGGTTAGGGCGGTTACATGAAAGCTGGGAATGCATTGGCCTCGCAAGCGAAAAAAAGTGGTTGAGTCATTCCTTTTTTGATCGACCTTTAGGGCCTCTTCGCGGGGCAAGCCCGCTCCCACAGAGGCCCTCAAGCCTAGAGCTGCTCCCGAATCCACTCCACCAACGCCCGCACCTTCGGCACCTCCGCCGCATGCTCGGCATACGCCAGGTAATGCTTCCCGGCACTGGGCATCGCATGGTCCCAAGCAATCACCAAGCTCCCCTCGGCCAGTTCCCTGGCCACTAGATAACGCGGCACCAAGGCCACCCCACAACCCGCTTCGGCCGCACTCAAGGCCATGTAGAAGGTATCGAAGCGCGGCCCGTGGTAGGCGTTGACGCTATCCAATCCCAGCTCCAGAAACCACTCGTGCCAGGCCTCCGGCCGCGAGGTGCTCTGCAGCAGCACCAGTTCGGCCAGCTCTGCGGCACTGCTAAGTTCGCGCCCCGCCAGCAGCTCCGGCGCGCACACAGGCAGCACTTCTTCGCCGAACAACTCGATGCAAGTAGCCCCCGGCCAGGTCCCCTGCCCATAGAAGAACACCACATCCGCCGAGCCCTGCAGCAAGGCGAACGGCTCCATCTCGTTGCGGATGTCCAGGTGGATGTTGTTGTGGCGCTTGCCGAAGCCCTTGAGGTGCGGGATCAACCAGCGCACGCCAAAACTCGGTTGAGTAGCTACCTTCAATATCTCGGTCTGCTCGCCGTAGGTCAGCACATAGCGGCTGGACATGTCGACCTGGGTGAGGATCTTGTTGACCTCGGCCAGGTACAGGCTGCCAGCGGGTGTCAGCTGCAAACGCCGGCGGATGCGCAGAAACAGGTGGTGACGCAGCATTTCTTCGAGCTGCGCCACCTGTTTGCTGACCGCGCTCTGGGTCAGGTGCAGCTCTTCGGCGGCGCGGGTGAAGCTCAAGTGGCGGGCTGCAGCCTCGAAACACTGCAGGGCGGTCATGGAAGGCACCAGGCGTTTGGACATAGCGTTCTCTGCGGCTTAAATCATTACCTGACGGAATGATATGCGGAATAAAGGTCGTTTGTTGCACCGATGTGATCGGATTAATACTGATCCCCATCATTTTTCCAACTCATCACCCGATGTAGGAGATGCACAAATGGTTGCTGGATTGCTCGAACGCCTTGGCGTTGCCGCCGCGGCTCACACCCAGGGTGACTACCCTGTTCACACGCCGATCGACGGCAGCCAGATTGCCTCGGTGAAGCTGCTCGGCAAGGTCGAGACCACCGCCATCATCGACCAGGCGCACAGCGCCTTCGAAGCCTGGCGCAGCGTGCCGGCCCCGCGCCGTGGCGAATTGGTGCGCCTGTTCGGCGAAGTGCTGCGTGAGCACAAGGCCGACCTCGGCGAGCTGGTGTCGATCGAAGCCGGCAAGATCACCCAGGAAGGCCTGGGCGAAGTGCAGGAAATGATCGATATCTGCGATTTCGCCGTGGGCCTGTCGCGCCAACTGTACGGCCTGACCATCGCCTCCGAACGCCCTGGCCACCACATGCGTGAAACCTGGCACCCGCTGGGCGTGGTCGGCGTGATCAGCGCGTTCAACTTCCCGGTCGCGGTGTGGGCCTGGAACACCGCTCTGGCATTGGTCGCTGGCAACGCAGTGGTGTGGAAGCCGTCCGAGAAAACCCCGCTGACCGCGCTGGCTTGCCAGGCGCTGTTCGAAAAAGCTCTGAAGGCCTTCGGCGATGCCCCGGCTGGCTTGGCGCAACTGGTCATCGGTGGCCGTGAAGCGGGCGAAGCGCTGGTCGATGACCCGCGTGTGCCTCTGGTCAGCGCCACCGGCAGCACCCGCATGGGCCGCGAAGTCGGCCCGCGCGTGGCAGCCCGTTTCGGCCGCAGCATTCTGGAGCTGGGCGGCAATAACGCCATGATCCTGGCCCCGAGCGCCGATCTGGACCTCGCTGTGCGCGGCATCCTGTTCTCCGCCGTCGGCACCGCCGGCCAGCGCTGCACCACCCTGCGCCGGCTGATCGTGCATCGTTCGATCAAGGACGAAGTGGTTGCCCGCGTCAAAGCCGCCTACGCCAAGGTGCGTATCGGCGACCCGCGCAAGGACAACCTGGTTGGCCCGCTGATCGACAAGCTGTCGTTCGATGCGATGCAGGGCGCGCTGGCACAGGCTCGCGATGAAGGCGGCGAGGTGTTCGGTGGCGAGCGTCAGTTGGCTGCCCAATTCCCGAACGCTTACTACGTATCGCCGGCCATCGCCGAGATGCCCGCGCAGAGCGATGTGGTACGCCACGAAACCTTCGCGCCGATTCTCTACGTGCTGGCCTACGACGACTTCGAAGAGGCCCTGCGCCTGAACAACGAAGTGCCACAGGGCTTGTCGTCGTGCATCTTCACCACCGATATTCGTGAGGCGGAGCGCTTCCAGAGTGCCTCGGGCAGTGATTGCGGTATCGCCAACGTCAATATCGGTACCAGCGGCGCCGAGATTGGCGGTGCGTTTGGGGGAGAGAAGGAAACCGGTGGCGGGCGTGAGTCGGGGTCGGATGCCTGGAAAGGGTACATGCGGCGCCAGACCAACACCGTGAACTACTCGCGCGAGCTGCCGCTGGCGCAGGGTATCGTGTTCGATTGATGCTGTATGGCCGGGGGCACAGCCCCCGGTTCGCGGGCAAGCCCGCTCCCACAATGATCGGTGTTGGCAGGATCATTGTGGGAGCGGGCTTGACCCGCGAAAGGGCCGCACAGCGCGGCCCCAACAAGAATAATACGGTTGGAGCCGGGCCATGTCCGAACTGCGTCAACAATGCTTGTGGGAACACGTCAGCCAGCCGACCGTCGCCGCCCAGACCCTGGCCGGTGAGCACAAGGCGGATGTTTGCATTATCGGCGGCGGCATAACCGGCCTGTCGGCGGCCATTCACCTGCTCGAACAGGGCAAGTCGGTGATCCTGCTGGAGGCTTGGAAGATTGGCCATGGCGGCTCCGGTCGCAACGTCGGCCTGGTCAACGCCGGCACCTGGATCCGCCCCGACGATGTCGAGGCGACCCTCGGCCAGAAGCAGGGCAGCCGCCTGAACAAGGTGCTCGGCGACGCGCCTGGCGAGGTCTTCGCCATGATCGACCGCCTCGGCATCGACTGCCAGGCGCAGCACAAAGGCACGCTGCACATGGCGCACAACGCCACCGGCATCGCCGACCTCGAAGCCCGCCATGAACAGTGGAGCCGGCGCGGCGCCGATGTGCAGTTGCTGACCGGCGCTCAGTGTCAGGAATACTGTGGCACCGACAAGATTTCCGCCGCGCTGCTCGACCGCCGCGCCGGCACCATCAACCCCATGGGCTACACCCAGGGCCTGGCCGCAGCGGTTGTGCGCCTGGGCGGCAAGCTATTCCAGCAATCGGCCGTCGAAGGGCTGGAGCGCGACGGTGACGCCTGGCGGGTCAAGACCGCGAGCGGTTCGGTGCGTGCCGACAAGGTGGTGATCTCTACCGGCGCCTACACCGAAGGTGACTGGAGCAACCTGCAGAAGCAGTTCTTCCGCGGTTACTACTACCAGGTGGCTTCAAAACCGCTGCACGGCGCTGCGGCTGACAAGGTTCTGCCCCACGGCCAGGGTTCATGGGACACCCGCACCGTGCTCAGCAGCATCCGCCGCGACGACCAGGGCCGCCTGCTGCTCGGCAGCCTTGGCCGGGTCGACAACAAGCCGGCGTGGTTCGTGCGCAGTTGGGCTGATCGCATTCAGAGCCATTACTACCCGGAATTGGGCAAGGTCGAGTGGGAGATGCACTGGACGGGTTGCATCGACTTTACGCCAGACCACCTGATGCGGCTATTCGAGCCGGCGCCTGGGTTGGTTGCGGTGACCGGCTATAACGGGCGGGGCAATACCACGGGGACAGTGATCGGCCGAGCGTTTGCCGAGTTCTTGCTCAAAGGTGAAGCAGACAGCTTGCCGATTCCGTTCTCGGCGATGACCGGGGTGAGTGCGCCGTCGTTGCGCACGGCGTTTTACGAGTCCGGTTTTTCGCTGTATCACGCGGGGCAGTGCTTGAGAGTTGTGTTGTAACGACTGGCCTCTTCGCGGGGCAAGCCCGCTCCCACAGTTATCCGCACAACCTGTGGGAGCGGGCTTGCCCCGCGAAGAGGCCATTACAGGCAACAGATTACTTGTGTAACCAGCTGAGAAACCCGCCTTTCTTGACCAATGTCGGCTTCTGCAACAACAACGATTCCCGGCTCTGACGCCTGAACCGCTGCAGCTTGCTCAACGCCGTCTGCACTTCACCACGCTGGACCAGACAGCTCTTCACCTGCTCCTTGTCGATGCGATATAGCACGCAACTGGTCAACGTGCGGAACTCGGCAAACGAGTCATCCTCATCGATGATGCCCTCGATCCCCAGTACTTCCCCCGGCCCCATGCGCCCGGCCTCCAGCAACTTGTCGCCATCGCGCACCGACGCCGAAACCACGCCGCTGCCAATCACCAACAGGTGATCGGAATGCTCGCCCACGCCCAGCACCACCTGGTCGGCCAGGTATTCCACGGCGGTCATGCGCTGGCTCAACGCATCGCGCTCCTCAATGCTCAGCGAACGGAACACTCGCACCTCATCCAGCACCTCGCGCTGGCGACTGCGCGGCGCCATGGCCAGGTCGACATTCCACATCACCCCGCTGGCTTCCAGGTGCCGGTGGGCCAGGTCGAACAGCTGATTGCGTACTTCGGTCTTGCGCGCGACGTCGGCGATAAAGCCGCTGGCCTCGTACTCCACCGACTCCAGCGTCGAGGTTTTCACCGACACCTTGGGCGCAGGCGAAAGGAGCAGGGCGCTGGTGCCTTGCAGGGCTTTTTCCAGCGCGTCGAACACCCGTCTGGGGCGCACCTTGGCGGGCACCACCACGCTGATCGATACGCCGTGCCGGTCAGCCGGGCGGCTATGGTTGAGCAGCTTGGCCTTGGCCGCCACCGAGTTGGGGATCACCGCCAGGCTGCCGGTGCCGGTGATCATCCGGGTGGCGCGCCAGTCGATATCCACCACCTTGCCCTCGGTGCCATCGATGGAAATCGAATCGCCAATCTGATACGGCCGCGTGGTGTTCAGCACGATGCCGCTGAACACGTCGGCCAGGGTGCTTTGCAACGCCAGGCCGATGACGATGGCCATGACCCCGGAGGTGGCCAGCAGGCCCTTGACCGGCAGCTGCAAGACATAGCCTGCGGCGGCCACCACGGCGACCAGGAAGATCAGCGCCCCCAGCACATCCTGCAGCAACCGCCCGCCATGGCTGCCACGCGCCACCAGCAGCAGGCCGAACACCACCGTCACCGTGCGCGCACCGAACAGCCACCAGCCGATCGCCAGCACTGTCGCCATCAGGTTGCGTGACACATCGTCGACCCAAGGTGGTGGTTGCAGCGGGCTCATACCGGCGGTCACCAGCACCCAGCTGAACAGCAGGAAGATCGCCAGCCGCGCGCCGATGCGCCAGGCGCGGCGCTGGATGGGGATGAGTTGCCAGAGGATGAGGTCGAGCAGGATCAGGGTGGTGCCGAGCAACAACGGGGAGGACTGGATGAAGGCCAGCATGATGGTCTCGGGGGTGAGGGGGCTGGGGGTAGTAATAAAGCAGGTTGGGCAGGCAAGCAATGGGTGACTGAATTGGCCCTTTCGCGGCTAAAGCCGCTCCCACTGCGACGGTGCCGTGGGAGCGGCTTCAGCCGCGAAAGGGCCGGTCCAGATACACAAAATCCATCGTTCCTAAAACAGAACGCTAAAGCCAAAAACCACTATCTACCGCTCAAAAGGTGATGGTTTTAATCTTCTCCCATCAACGCGAAACACCCAACTTACTGAACATCAAAACCCTTAGGAGCACGACCATGACCAACTTCAAATACAACCGCCTGAACAAAGACGACGCCGCCGTTCTGCTGGTCGACCATCAGGCTGGCCTGCTGTCCCTGGTCCGCGACATCGAGCCGGACGCGTTCAAGAACAACGTGCTGGCCCTGGCCGACCTCGCCAAGTTCTTCAACCTGCCGACCATCCTCACCACCAGCTTCGAACAAGGCCCCAACGGCCCACTGGTGCCAGAGCTGAAAGAATTGTTCCCGGACGCCCCCTACATCGCCCGCCCAGGCCAGATCAACGCCTGGGACAACGAAGACTTTGTCAAAGCCGTGAAAGCCACCGGCAAGAAGCAGCTGATCATCGCCGGTGTGGTCACTGAAGTGTGCGTCGCCTTCCCGGCCCTGGCTGCCCTGGAAGAGGAGTTCGATGTGTTCGTGGTGACCGACGCTTCCGGCACGTTCAACGCCATGACCCGCGACGCCGCCCACGACCGCATGAGCCAGGCCGGCGCGCAATTGATGACCTGGTTCGGCGTGGCCTGTGAGCTGCACCGTGACTGGCGCAACGACGTCGAAGGCCTGGCCGCGCTGTGCTCCAACCACATCCCCGACTACCGCAACCTGATGACCAGCTACAACGCCTTCAACGCCAACAAGTAAGCCGAGCCCGGGGCACCGCCAGTCGGTGCCCGCCCAGGGCAGCACACCCATCCAATCCTCCGCCCGTCCGCCGTTGCACAGTGGATGCGGGCAAGCTCATCCCAAGGAACGCCGATGAACACCGCAATCCAAGACAACCGCGAAGTAGTGACCGTATGCCTGCAACACCAGGTGCTCGACAGCCCGCTGGGCACACCGGCAGCACAACCGCCACGCTGGAAGCAGGCGCTGCTGACGTATCTGGTGATCTGCCCGATGACCATGGTCATTCCGCAATTGCTGGCGCCGCTGTTCGCGCGCTTCCCGCAATTGGGCGGGCCGGTCACCGGCAACCTGATCGTCAACCTGTTCGTCATCCTGCCCGTGGTGTTCTACATCATGCCGTGGGTTACACGCCGCTGCGCCAACTGGCTGCGTGGCTGAGCCGAGACAGGCTGCACAACACCTGATCAAGGCTAACCTTCACCCACCGCACATCCATGCAATCCCGGCCAGGCTGGAACCGGCATGCTCCACCGTTGCGCCTGCCGCCTCACATAGACGGAGAAGACCATGTCCCAGGACCCCAACGACAACAGCCGTCGCCAGTTCCTCGCCAAGAGCACCGTGCTCGGTGCCGCTGGCGCGCTCTGGTCGGCACTGCCCTTCACCGGCTCCGCCGGTTCCGCCCACGCATCCATCCAAGGAGGTTCCATGACCGCCGACCTGATTCTGTTCAACGGCAAGCTGCACACGGTCGACCGTGAAAACCCCACGGCCACCGCCGTCGCCATCAAGGACGGCCGCTTCATTGCCGTGGGCAACGACGCCGAGGCCATGGCCCACAAGGGCAGCGCCACGCAGATCATCGACCTCAAGCAGCGCACGGTGATCCCGGGCCTGAACGACTCGCACCTGCACCTGATCCGCGGCGGCCTGAACTACAACCTGGAACTGCGCTGGGAAGGCGTGCCGTCAGTGGCCGATGCCCTGCGCATGCTCAAGGACCAGGCCGCACGCACGCCAACCCCGCAGTGGGTGCGTGTTGTCGGTGGCTGGAACGAATTCCAGTTCGCCGAAAAACGCATGCCGACCCTGGAAGAAATCAACCAGGCCGCGCCCGACACCCCGGTGTTCCTCCTGCACCTGTACGACCGCGCACTGCTCAACCGCGCCGCACTCAAGGCTGTGGGCTACGACAAGGCCACGCCGAACCCGCCGGGCGGCGAGATCCAGCGCGACAAGTTCGGCAACCCGACCGGCATGCTCATCGCTCGCCCCAATGCGATGATCCTATACGCCACCTTGGCCAAAGGGCCGAAGCTACCGCTGGAATACCAGGTCAACTCGACCCGCCAGTTCATGCGCGAGCTCAACCGCCTGGGCCTGACCAGCGCCATCGATGCCGGCGGCGGCTATCAGAACTTCCCGGACGACTATTCGGTGATTCAAGAGCTGGCCGACAACAACCAGCTGACCGTGCGCATCGCCTACAACCTGTTCACCCAGAAGCCCAAGGAAGAGCTGGACGATTTCAAGAAGTGGACCTCCAGCGTCAAGCTGCACAGCGGCACCGACTTCCTGCGTCATAACGGTGCTGGCGAGATGCTGGTGTTCTCCGCCGCCGACTTCGAGGACTTCCTCGAACCGCGCCCGGACCTGCCGCAAACCATGGAAGAAGAACTTGAGCCGGTGGTCCGCCATCTGGTCGAGCAGCGTTGGCCGTTCCGCCTGCACGCGACCTACAACGAATCGATCACGCGCATGCTCGACGTGTTCGAGAAGGTCAACCGCGACATCCCGTTCAACGGCCTGCCGTGGTTCTTCGACCATGCCGAGACCATCACCCCGCAGAACATCGAACGCGTTCGGGCCCTGGGCGGCGGTATTGCCATTCAGGACCGCATGGCCTTCCAGGGGGAATACTTCGTCGACCGCTACGGCGCCAAGGCCGCCGAGCAGACCCCGCCAATCAAGCGCATGCTCGAGATGGGCGTGCCGGTAGGTGCCGGTACCGACGCCACCCGCGTCTCCAGCTACAACCCGTGGACATCGCTGTACTGGCTGGTCAGCGGCAAGACTGTCGGTGGCATGGAGCTGTACCCGCAAGGCCTGGACCGCGACACCGCGCTGCAACTGTTCACCCAGGGCAGTGCCTGGTTCTCCAGCGAGCAGGGCAAGAAGGGCCAGATCAAGGTGGGCCAGTTGGCCGACCTGGCGGCACTCTCGCTGGACTTCTTCAGTGTCGAGGAAGAGGCGATCAAGGGTATCGAGTCGGTGCTGACCATCGTCGACGGCAAGGTGGTATACGGCGCTGGCGAGTTCGACAGGCTCGGCCCACCGCAAGTGCCGGTGCTACCCGAATGGTCGCCGGTGGCCAAGGTGCCAGGGCATTGGCGCGTCGGTACGCCGTCGTTGGCGGCGGCGGTGCACGTGTGCAGCGGCCCATGTGGGGTGCATGCGCACAGCCATGACACGGCGCGCAAGTCGAGCGTGCCGGTGAATGACTATCAGGGTTTCTGGGGGGCGCTGGGTTGTTCCTGCTTCGCTTTCTAAGCGGATTCGAAGCAGGCCCCTTTCGCGAGTAAGCCCGCGAAAGGGGATAAGCCCGTTAACAGGCTGTCAATCAAATTCGAAGTCCGGCTGACAATGGCCAGCCGGCGTCGGATAAGTGCCTGCCGGGCATTCAATGGATGGCGGTGGGAACTGTGCGTAGGCAACCTGCGCCATTCCGGCGGTGGCCAGCAGTGCAATCAATGCGATCTTCTTCATGGTGATTTCCTTAGGGTATGGTTGGCGTTGCCCGAGAAATCCTATGCCTGCCCTGTCCAGTGGGCTTTAGCCAAAGTCCGCTGGATCTTTCAGAAGCATGAGCCCTTATTGTGGGAAATCTCATGCAATTAGCACACTGACCGTGGTCGCCAATCGGTCCTCTCTTCAGCCATTTGTCACCAGCCACCTTTGAGTGGGTACTCGATGATCAGGTAGATCCGGTCGATGTCATCGCCAGCCTGAGCTTGGTTGGCGCGATGGCTGACGTGGGCGATCGACAGGCTGAGGTCTTTGGTCGCGCCCGACTGCACGACGTATTTCATCTCGATATCGCGTTCCCAGTGCTTGCCACCCTGGCCTTGCTGCTCGACGTAGACGCCGTTGGCCGGAGCATGGGTGCCATCGATATCGCGGCCGCTGACGTAGCGGCCCATCAGGCTCAAGCCGGGGGCGCCGAAGGTCGTGAAGTTCAGGTCGTAACGCAGTTGCCACGACGCTTCGCCGGGGCCGTTGAAATCGGCGTACTTGATCGCGTTGGCCAGGTAGATCGAATCGCCGCCGACGAAATCGAACGGGGTGTCGCCTTCCACTTTCTGGTAGGCCAAAGTCAGCGCCTGGGCGCCGAAGCTGTATTTGGCCAGCAGGCTATAGGCTAGGGTGTCGATAGCGCCGGCGCTGGCTTCGCCCGTGTCGCGGGTCCTGTAGAGGTTGCCATCCAGGTGCCAGTTGCCTTCGGCCAGGTTCAGATTGAGATAGGCCTGGCGCCAGGTGTCTTGTAACTCGCCGGTATACAGCGAGCCACCGAATACGTCACTGAATGCGTAGGTAGCACCGGCCAGGCTGATGGCGCGGCCCTGGGTGGTGGCGCCGTAGCCGCTGAAGTCGTCGTGGGTCGAGCTGTTGTCCTGGTTGTTGAATGCGGTGAAGCGGCCGGCCTGCAGGCGCCAGTCGGGCAGGTCGGTGCTTTCAACGAACCAACCGCTGGCGTACTCCGGGTGCAGGCGTTTGTCACCCGTGTCGAACACCGGAGTCTCAACGGTCATTTCGCCGTAGCGCAGTTGGGTATTGCCCAGGCGCAGCTTCAGGGCGGCGCCGGCGCTGGAATAATCCGACTCGGCGCGGCCATCGCTGTCGCGGGGCAGCAGGCCGGTGCCGGCATGGCCACGACCGCCGTCGAGCTTGAGGCCGAGGAAGCCGTGGGCGTCAATGCCGACACCGACGGGGCCTTCGGTGAAGCCCGAACGGAGTTCGCCGATGAAACCCTGGGCCCATTCCTGGCGGTAATTCTGGCCGCTGGCGGACGGGTGGCGGAAGTCGCTGTGCAGGAAATAGTTGCGGCTGAGCAGCGACCAGCCGGGTTCTTCTGCCTGGCTGAGTGCCGGGCAGAGGGCGAGGGTGGCGAGCAGGGCGCGGCCTGGTCCGTGGGTGGCGCGGATCATGGGGGCTCCGGGATGAATGATCCGGGAGTGTGGGGTTACGAAAGGACAGGGTCTTGTAAGCGTGTGCTGGCTGGGGATCTGCTGTGCCTGTTGCGGCCTCTTCGCGGGGCAAGTCCGCTCCCACATGTACTCCGCTCAGACTGAATGTAGCGGTGAATCTGTGGGAGCGGGCTTGTCCCGCGAAAGGGCCGGAACTGACAGTAACCGACTCAAGCCATGTCGCTGATGGCGAATTCCTCTGCCAGGTGATCGATCAGCGAGCGCACCGACGGCAACAACCCGCGCCGTGACGGGAAGATCGCATGCACGATGCCGCAGCGTGGATGCCAATCGGGGATCAGTTCCACCAGCCGTCCGGCCGCCAGGTCTTCGCGCACTGCAACCCGCGGCAGATGCGCAATGCCGACCCCGGCCACGACGAAATGGCGCAGCGCGAACAGATCGTCGGTGACCATGCGCGGTGTGTGCGGGATGACGATGCTGCGGCTCATGTCCTCGCCCTGGAACAGCTCCCACTGGTACTCACGCTGGGCGCTACCCCAATGCACGCTGGGCAGCGTGCCGAGCAGTTGCGGGTCAAAGCCTTCGGGCAGTTGTTCCAGGTATTGCGGTTGGCCCACCAGGCATTGGGTACTGTTGCTCAGTACCTTCATCACCATGTCGGTGTTTTCAAGCGGCGGGAAGCGCACCCGCAGCGCCACGTCGAAACCTTCGTGCAGCAGGTCGACGCGGCGGTTGGTGCTCTCGATGAACAGTTCCACCTGCGGGTACTTGAGCATGTAGCGGGTGAGCATCGGCCCGACCCAGGAATTGAGCAGGGTGGTCGGGCAGCTGATGCGCACCAGGCCGCGCGGTTCGCTGCGGTTGCGCTCGATGATCTCCGCCGCGCCCTCGGCCTCCACGCGCATGGCCAGGCAACGGTTGTAATAGGCCTGGCCAATCTCGGTCAGCGAGCAGTGCCGGCTGGTGCGGTGCAGCAGGCGCACACCCAGGCGGTCCTCAAGGTCGGCGATGCGCCGGCTGAGTTTCGACTTGGGCATGTCCAGCGCCCGCCCGGCCGGCGCGAAGCCGCCGTGCTCTACCACTTGGGTGAAGTAATAGAGGGAGTTGAGGTCTTCCAATGATCGTTCTCCAGATGGAACGCTAAAGGCAATTTTCGCCGTCTACCGCTGCTAAGGTGAAGATTTTAATCTGTGCCCATCAACGCGAAACACCCCAGATTGCTGAAAACTTCATAAACCTTAGGAGCACAGACCATGAGCAAATTCACCTACAACCGCCTGAACAAAGATGACGCCGCCGTACTGCTGGTCGACCACCAGGCTGGCCTGCTGTCGCTGGTGCGTGACATCGAGCCGGACAAGTTCAAGAACAACGTGCTGGCCCTGGCTGACCTGGCCAAGTTCTTCAACCTGCCGACCATTCTCACCACCAGCTTCGAGCAAGGCCCGAACGGCCCGCTGGTCCCAGAGTTGAAAGCACTGTTCCCGGATGCCCCCTACATCGCCCGCCCTGGCCAGATCAACGCCTGGGATAACGAAGATTTCGTCAAGGCGGTGAAGGCCACTGGCAAAAAGCAGCTGATCATTGCCGGTGTGGTGACCGAGGTGTGCGTGGCGTTCCCGGCGCTGTCGGCGTTGGAAGAAGAGTTTGACGTGTTCGTGGTGACCGATGCTTCCGGGACCTTCAACGAAATGACCCGTGATGCGGCTCATGACCGCATGAGCCAGGCGGGTGCGCAGATGATGACCTGGTTTGGTGTAGCTTGTGAGCTGCACCGCGACTGGCGCAATGACGTGGAAGGGCTGGCGGCGCTGTGCTCGAACCACATCCCGGATTATCGGAATTTGATGACCAGCTATAACGCCCTTACTGCGGGTAAGTAATAGCTAACAAGCTTTAAGTGAAAAGGCCGGTTCCCTCTGTGGGAGCCGGCCTTTTTTTGTTGGTGAGCCGGCCCTTTCGCGGGATAAACCCGCTCCCACAGGCACAGCGCTCAACCAGAGAGCGGTGATGATTCCAGTGGGAGCGGCTTCAGCCGCGAAGGGGCCAGCACAGACCACATCAATTCACAGGCTGTGACTCAATCCCATTCAGCAAAAGCCTCGACCACGCCTTCAGCCATTTCTACGGCATTGAGATTGCTCCAGAACAGACTCTTGCCTGTTTCATCCAGATGCTCAAGCGCTTTATAGCCAGACTCGTATGCACCGCGCAGGTATTGCGCCACATGTACCAAGGCATCGTGGGCAGGGACGTAGGGATTGACGGAGAACAGGGGTGGATGGCCAGCGCCGCAGCGGTCGAAAGCGCGGTGGGCTGTGGATGGTAGGGGCGGATCTGGAACAATCTTTTTCATAGTCAATTTCCGATAGAGATTGACCGGCACCGTCCGTTTCCACGCGAAGGGTGGCGGCTGTACGCGGGGTGGAAAGCCAGGCTATCGGAACCCCGGCAGGCCATTCGGCCTCCCGCGCACAGCTGCCATATCGACAGCCATTCCAATAGCACCTCCCGGGTTTCCACACCCGATCGCTGAACCGACAGCGACCGGGTCAGCCTAGAGAGCAGGCCTTCCCCGGACAATCAGACGGGCGTCGACACGGTTTGTAGGGTAATTCCTCAGGCACTTCGATTGCGTAGGAATTGGTCAGAAAAACAGTAGGACACTGCTGAAGCTCGGGTTATCGGATCTAGCTATGACTTATCTCTCTTTTGGGAAATGTCTGACGCCAAGAACGGATGGCATAAAGGCGCCAAACCGGGAAGCCAAGACCAAAATAGGCAACCCGGAAATGCTTCAGGAATACGTCGATGAACCTCCCAACAGCAAACTTGAAAAGTGTAAGGCTTGGCCTTACACTCGATTTCACATGATCAAGAGTTTCAGGCACAAGAGCCTGAGGCTTCTTCACTGGCAAGGCGATTCATCAGGTGTGCGCGCAGACCATGTTGCTCGCTTGCGGCGTTTGCTCGCTTCTCTTGAAATTGCACAAACGCCTGCAGACATGAACCGTCCTGGTTACCGTCTTCATTCCTTGCAGGGAAAGCTGGATTGCTTTTGGGCAGTGAATGTTTCGGGGAACTGGCGTCTGGTGTTCCGCTTCGTTGGAACCGATGTGGAGCTCGTCGATTATCTGGACTACCACTAGGAGGCATGAGTCATGCCCATGTTCGATCCTCCCCATCCTGGGGAGTCCTTGCGAGAAGACGTGTTGCCCGCCATTGGCATGAACGTCTCTGAGTTGGCTCGCCACCTGGGCTATTCTCGGGGGCAGTTATCCACCGTGCTCAATGGGCGCGCCGCTATTTCAGCTGATCTTGCTTATCGTCTAGAGTTGGCAGGCCTTGGTCCTGCTCGGCAGTACCTTGCCGAACAGGCAGCCTACGATCTGTGGCAGGCCGCGCACCGTGAGCATCCTCAAATAGCGCGGCTGGTGCTCGCCTGATCAATCAATCCGCATCCGAATCAAACAACCGCTCCAACTCCACCCGCGCCTCCTTCGCCGTCTGCATCACCTTGGCCCGATCGTCCCGCACCTGCCCCTGCGCCTCCAGCACTTCCTCATCATGCTGGGTGAACCGTGCGATGCGGTCCGCCGCCTGTTCACCGCTCAACCCCAGCCCAACCAGCGCCCGCCGGCTCATCTCCAGGCTCGAATAAAACGTCTCACGAATCGGCTCCGCACCCACGTCCACCAACTTGTGCACATGCTGCCGGTTACGTGCACGGGCCAGCACTTTCAGGTGTGGGTACAGGCGCTTGACCCGCTCCGCCGTGCGTGTGGTGACTTCCGGGTCGTCAGTTGTGATCACGAAATACTCCGCCTCGCCAACCTTGGCCGCATGCAGCACCTCGGGGCGCAGCGGGTCGCCGTAGAACACCGGGGCCTGTTCGAACATGCGGGTCATCTCGATGGCGTCCACCGAGGTCTCCAGTGCGACGAAGGGAATTTTCTGCGCACGAAGGATGCGCGAGACGATCTGGCCCATGCGGCCCATACCCACGATCACCACTCGCGGGGTGCCGGCATCGATGCTCTTGTATTGCTCGGGCACTTCACGCGCCGGTTGCGGGCGCTTGAGGGCGCGGGCGCAGCCGAGCATCAGCAGCGGGGTGATGGCCATCGACAGGGTGATGGTCATCAGCAGCAGGTCGTAGGTCTGGGTGTCGAACAGCCCTTGGTCCTTGCCCAGCTTGAACACCACGAAGGCGAATTCACCACCGGCCGCGAGCACCATGCCCAGGCGCAGGGCGCTGGCGCTGTTGAGGCCACCGGCCAGGCGGCCGACGCCGATCAGCAGCGCGAGCTTTACCCCCACCAGCAGCAAGGTCAGGCCCAGCAGCACCCACGGCATTTCCAGCAGCAGGCTGAGGTTGGCGCCCATGCCGACGCTCATGAAGAACAGCCCCAGCAGCAGGCCTTTGAAGGGCTCGATCTGCGACTCCAGTTCATGCCGGTATTCCGAATCGGCCAACAGCAAACCGGCGAGGAAGGCACCCAACGCCATGGAAACGCCAGCTTCTTCCATCAGCCAGGCGGTGCCGATCACCACCAGCAGCGCGGTGGCGGTGGACACTTCCGGCAAGCCGGTGCGGGCGACGATGCGAAACACCGGGCGCAGCAAATAGCGACCACCGACGATCACCACGGCAATGCTGGCGAACACCTTCAGGCCATGCTCCAGGCTGTCACCCTGACTGGTGTCCGGGCCACTGGCGGCCAGCAGCGGAACCAGGGCGATCAGCGGGATCGCGGCGATGTCCTGGAACAGCAGAATGGCGAACGCCAGGCGACCATGCGGGGCATTGAGCTGCTTGCTTTCGGCCAGGCTCTGCAGGCCCAGGGCGGTGGACGACAGCGCCAGGCCCAGGCCGACCACGATGGCTGCCGCCAGCGATTGACCGAAGCCGAACAGGGCGATGGCGCCTATGGCTGCGCCGGTCAGCAGCACCTGGGCGGTACCCACGCCAAACACCGACTTGCGCATCAGCCACAGGCGTTTGGGCGACAGTTCCAGACCGATGATGAACAGCAGCAGGACCACGCCAAGTTCGGAAATGTGCGCCACGCTCTCGGTGTCGCGGATCAGGCCCAGCGCTTGCGGGCCAATGGCCACGCCGGCCAGCAGGTAGCCGATCACAGCCCCCAGCTGCAGGCGTTTGGCCAGGGGAACGGCGAGGACAGCGGCGAACAGGAAGATCACCGCAGTTTGCAGAAGGCTGCCTTCGTGTGGCATTGGCTCGTACTCCATGAGCTGCCGGGGCAGCGTTTGAACAGTGTGGCGGACAATTCTGGGGATTGCGGGCGGTTAAGACAATCAGGCTGCGGGGTGAAACATTGTCCTGTCAAAGCTGACAGTCAGCCACCGCCAAACTGCGCCCGGTACTGCGCCGGCGTCATCCCGATCCGCTCGCAGAATACCTTGCGCATATGCCGATCGCTGCCAAACCCGCACTGCGCCGCCACCACCTTCAACGGCAGGTCGCTGCCTTCCAGCAGCCGGCGCGCCTGGTCTATGCGGGCGTTCTGCAGGTACTGCAGCGGCGTGATGCCCACTTCGCGCTGGAAGGTGCGGGCGAAATTGCGCGCACTCATCGCCACCAGGTCAGCCATGGTCTGCACGGTAAACGCCTGGTCGATGTGGTCGACGATATACGCCTGCACCCGCGCAATCGCCGAACCATCGCGGGGTACCGCTGCCAGCAGCGGCCCGTAGGGCGTTTGCCCACCTTGGCGATGGCGGGCCACCAGCAACACCTTGGCCACTTCCAGGGCCAGCGCCTTGCCGTGGTCTTCGGCAACGATGGCCAGTGCCAGGTCTATGCCGGCCGTGATGCCGCCGGAGGTGACCAGGTTGCGGTCGACCACGTAGATCTGTTCGGTCTCGACCTTCGCATCTGGGAACGCCCGGGCCAGGCGTTCGACATAATTCCAGTGCGTGGTACACCGGTAACCGCCGAGCAGCCCGGCCCGCCCGAGCACGAACACCCCGGTGCAGATGGCGCCGAAGCGTTTGGCACTGCGCACGGCCTTCGGCAACCAACGCTCCAGCGCCGGCAGAGCGACGTCATAGGCGCCCGGCCCGCCGGGTACCAGCAGCAGGTCGACAGCGGTCGGCAAGTCTTCCAGGGGCAGGTCGGCGATCACCCGCAAGCCGCATGAGCCGCGAATGGTCGCCTGACTGTCCGCCACGGTGACCAGCCGGTAATGCCGCTCTGCGGGCAAGAACCGGTTGGCGATGGCGAAGGCATCCATGGGGCCGGTGACATCCAGCAGCAGCACATCGTTGAACAGCACCATGGCCACGGTGCGATGAGCGCGGGTTTCTTGCATGGCTCTTTCGCCTGAAACTGAATACGACGTGCATCTTAAGGTATCACCATGGCGGAGTGACCAGCCGCGCTTAATTAAGAACTATTCAGGTTTGGCTCAGGACTTTGTCATGCGCCAAGGGCGAGACTTTCTGCATTGAACAGGAGAGTCGCCATGCACCCTGGGACGCCCCATGACAACCCCCGTGCCTGCGGCGCGCTGACCTTTGCGCGCCTGCACCAGGCCAAGCAGCTGATGTTGCACAGCTCGCTGTCGATCATCGAGATCGCCGGGGTGTGCAACCTCACCCGAAGCCATTTCTCCCGTGCCTTCAAGGTCACCACTGGCCTGTCGCCCCAGGCCTGGCGCCTGCTGGCGCGCATGGAGAAAGCCAAGCGCCTGTTGGCTACCGAGGCGCCGATCACCCATGTCAGCCTTGAGTGTGGCTTCTGCGACCAGGCCCATTTCACTCGCGCCTTCAGCCGCCTGGTCGGTCAGCCGCCCAAGGCCTGGCGCCAGGCGACGCGGATGGACGCACACCCTTAAGCCGGCTTAATCCCTCGGTATAAACCCTTGCGAACAGTGCCGGGCCCGTTTTCCCAACCCAAGGAGTCACCCCCCATGAGCCAACCTGATTACAAGCGCCTGAACAAAGATGACGCCGTGGTCCTGCTGGTCGACCACCAGACTGGACTGATTTCGCTGGTTCAGGACTTCTCGCCGAACGAATTCAAGAACAACGTACTGGCCCTGGGCGACCTGGCGAAGTTCTTTGGTCTGCCGACCATCCTCACCACCAGCTTCGAGCAAGGCCCCAATGGCCCGCTGGTGCCGGAACTCAAAGAGATGTTCCCCGACGCCCCGTACATTGCCCGCCCTGGCCAGATCAACGCCTGGGACAACGAAGACTTCGTCAAGGCGATCAAGGCCACCGGCCGCAAGCAACTGATCATCGCCGGTGTGGTCACCGAC
Source organism: Pseudomonas sp. NPDC089752 (assembly GCF_044748725.1). Lineage (NCBI taxonomy): Bacteria > Pseudomonadati > Pseudomonadota > Gammaproteobacteria > Pseudomonadales > Pseudomonadaceae > Pseudomonas > Pseudomonas sp. NPDC089752. The sequence continues at coordinate 132,382 of NZ_JBIVGP010000009.1, read as the reverse complement.
GTGTGCGTGGCGTTCCCGACCCTGTCGGCGCTGGCCGAGGGCTTTGAGGTGTTCGTGGTGACCGATGCTTCGGGCACCTTCAATGAAACCGTGCAGCAAGCGGCATGGGTGCGCATGACTCAGGCAGGCGCGCAGATGATGAACTGGTTCTCGGTGGCCTGCGAGCTGCATCGCGACTGGCGCAATGACATTGAAGGGCTGGGTAATCTGCTGTCGCAGCGCATTCCCAACTACCGCAACCTGATGAACAGCTATGCGGCGTTGAGCGCGCGTTGATCTGAAGTCTTCGCCGTCCCTTTCGCGGGGCAAGCCCGCTCCCACAAGGTTTAGTGCAGGCCCTGTGGGAGCGGGCTTGCCCCGCGAAGAGGCCGGTACAGACTATGAGTGACCCACAGGTAAACTGAACCTGATCTGGCACCCACCCAGCTCCGAAACCTCTGCCTGCAACTGCCCACCATGGGCCTGCACCACTGAACTGCAGATCGCCAGCCCCATCCCCAGTCCGGCACTCTTGGTGGTGTAGAACGCCTCGAATACGCGATCACGTTCCTCCGGTACGATCCCCGGCCCGTTGTCGTCCACGCAAATCTCCACCCTGTCCCCCTGCACCGCAGACGAAATCCGCAGCACCCCATCACTGCGGTACCCCGCCAGGGCTTCCAGCGCATTGGTGATCAGGTTGAACACCAATTGCTGGAGCTGCACGGTATCGGCCATCACGCTCACCTGCGCCTGCAACCGGGTCTGCACGTTCACCGCGCATTTGCCGGCATCTGCCGAGGTCAGCCGCACCACCTGCAGGATCAGCTCATCGAGTTTCACCGCCTTGAGCTGCATCGGCGCTTGCTTGGCCAATGAACGCAACGCCCGCACGATGTTGGCGGCACGTTCGCTGTCGTTACGGATATCCTCCAGGCCGGCGATGGCCTCGTCCAGGTCGGGTTGTTCACGCTTCAGCCAGCGCAGGCTGGCCGAGGCATTGGAGGCGATGCCCAACAGCGGCTGGCTGATTTCGTGGGCGATCGATGCTGACAGTTCGTTCATCACCTGCAGGTGCGCACTGCTGGCCAGCTCCGCGCGCGAGCGGCGCAGTTCGGCCTCCATCTGCACGCGGGCCTGGGTATCTTCGGCCAGCCGCGTATAAAACTTGGCCGTCTGCAGCGACACCGCCGCCTGCGAGGCCAGTATCTCCAGCATGGCCAGGCGCTGACTGCCGAACAGGTTCGGCACCAGGCGGTTTTCCAGATAGACCAGGCCGATCAGCACACCCTGGATCACCAGCGGCAGGCACAGCACCGAGCGTGCATTGCGCGCGTGCAGCTCCTGGCGGAAGGCTTCCGGGCAATCGCTGAGCGCGTCGTTGAGCACCAGCGGCTTCTTGGTGCGCAGGGTGGCATTGACGACCGACAGAGGGGCCTGGGTGAGGAATTTCTGGCAGTTGTCCATGTGCACGTGCAGGCCGGCGTCGTCGATGTACGCCAGGGCCGCCATCTGAAACTCGGCACCACTGACGATCAGCAGGGCGCCGTGGTCGGCGCCGGAGTGCTGGGTCAGGTGGCCCATCAACGTTTCGATCAGCCCTTCGAGCAGCACTTCTTCGGACAAGGCCCGCGCAGCTTCGATACCGGCCTCCAGGTCCAGCCGCGCCTGGCTGGAGGTGCGGTAGGTTTCCTGCACCGGCTGCGTGCGCAGGAACGGGTGCAGGGTCTCCAGCTGGCGCACCTTGCCGGTCGCGCCCCAGATATGAAAACAATCGCGGGCGATACGCAGGTGCAGGTTGGCACCGGAGATCAGCCCGCTGGGGATGCACACTTCGGCCAGTTGTTCGTGGGCCAGGGCCTGTTCGTGAATGAAGCCGGCAGCCGTGGCGGCGATTTGCGCCTGGTCGAAGCAGCGGATGGCGGCCAGGCCATCGCCGTCGAGCTTGGCGATGACCCCTTCGATCAGCAGCAGCTTGCTGCGGAAGGTCTGCGGGTTGAAGTTCGCCCAGGCGGCGAATCGCGCGTGTATGCCGTGCAATGTGGCCCGTTTGCTGGCGACGCTGCCCGGGGCTTGCGCACTGCCCAGGGTCAGGCCGTGGAACAGGTGGTAGTCGGCCAGGTTGATGTGCGCGGGTGCTGCCCAGGCGTGTTCGCCGGCACATGCCAGGCTGCCCATGGCCTGTTCGACGTTGCCCAGGTAAAAGGCCGACATGCCGCTGAACAGGTGCCTGAAGAACAGCGTCGTGCGCGAGCTTGTCGCGACGCTCGAGTCCAGGAGGGCGCTGCCTGTCAGGTTGGCCACGAATACCTGTTGGGCCAGCAGAATCTGCTCGACATCGCTATAACCAACGCGGCGCACGGTGGCCAGGCCTTGCTCCACTTCGTCGGCCACCTCGCGCAGCTCGCGGCCCATGAACAACGAGTCCGAGACCAGGTGATTGCAGGCATAGCAGCTCATGGCCAGATCGCCGCTCAAACGGCCGGAATCGACCGCCTCCAGCGCCGTGCGCCGGGCGAACTCCATGGGCGCGGTCCAGGCGCTGACCTGGTCGAGAGCGAGCAGGGCGCAGGTCAGGTCGGCCTCGAAGCCATGCCGCTCGATCAGCTTGAGCGCCGCCAGGCTGTAGGCATGCCCATCATGGTAGGCACCGAAGCGCTCGGCGATCATCACCCCGTACCAGGCCAGGCCGTAGGTGCTGCCTGGCGCGACACCGTGGATCAGCGACAGCTCCATGAGCTTGGCCAGATGCAGAAAGCAGATGTCGTCCTGCACGAAAAAAGAGGACGACAGGGTCGCCAGCAGGCTGATGGCAACCGCCACATCTTCCGAATCGGTGCGCGGCAACGATTCCAGGCAGTGACGGCCTTTCTGCTCGATCAGGGCCTGCACGCGGGCATGGCTGGCTTGCACCTGGGCCGGATCGGAGCCGCGGGCGAGGTTGATGCCCAGTAGTTCGAGGCCGCCCACCGCCGCACTGATGGCCGCCTGGTAATCGCCCTGCATGGTGTGCAAGCGGGCTTGCAGCCTGCAGACCCTGGCTTGGTCCAGGGTCGTGCTCGCCCGTCGCTGGCATTCGATGATATGCGCGTGCGCCTGTGGCATGCGCGACAGTTGCATGTCGCATTCGGCCGCCATGCAGGCGACGGCGAAGGCATGGGTGGCATGGGTATCGGGCCCTGCCGCCAGCCGCAGCAGGTGGTCGGCGGTGTTCAGGTAGCCGGCGGTCTGGTCGATGGCGCCATTGTCGCGGGCACGCTGTGCAGCTTCGCGCAGCAATGGCAGGAACGCCTCGCAATCATCGGCTGCAAAGGCCCGTGGGTTGGCGCGTTGCAGCTGGTTGGCGATAGCGAAAACCGTATCGTGTGGCTGGTTTATCCAGGTTCGGTGCATGGTTTGGGCAACACGCGTGTGCAGCGTTTGTCGCTCGTGTTCGGGCGTGAGTGCGTAAGCGGCCTCCTGCACGCGATCATGGGCGAAGGCCAGGCCCTTTGCGCCAGGCAGCAGGAAGCCTGCGGCAACCAGAATTTTTATTGGCCCGCCAGGGTTGGCAAGCAGGTTCTCCAGCAAAAGCTCATCGCAATGGTTGCCGACAGCACTGGCGACACGCAGCACGTCGCGCTGGGCAGCAGGCAGGCGCGTCAGGCGCTGGATCATGAGGTCGGCAACGTTGTCGGCATACCGGTGCCTGGCCACGGCTTCCAGCGACCAGGTCCAGCACATGGCTTGGGTGTCGAAGGTGAACAGCCGATCCTCGACCATGGCCGTGAGAATCTGATTGATGAAAAAAGGGTTGCCGGCGGTCTTTGCGTGTACGAGCTCGGCAACCTGCAGAGCCATTTCCGGCGGCACACGGTAGCGCTCGGCGATCAGTTCCATCACGGCGCCTGTGGTGAGCGGGCGCAGGTTCATGGTTGTACGGCGGATACTCGCTGGGGCGCTGATGACTGCGCTGGCAGGTCGAGTATCGTTTCGTTGAGCGACGATCAACAGCAAATTGCCCGGGGCGTTGGCGAACAGCTCCGTCAGCAAGTGGCGGGTGGCATCGTCGGCCCATTGCATGTCGTCCAGAAACAACGTCAGCGGCTGCCCTGGCCGGCTGAACACGTGAAGGAATTCGACGATGGCTCGCAGCTCTTTCTGCAGGGCAAGCCGTGTCGGTTTCTCCGGCAGTTCGGGCAAAGGGCCGATGATCAGCTTGAGCTCCGGGGCCAGCTTGCCCAGCAACCGGCCACGACCCTTGATGCGATGCAGGATCTCGCGGCACAGTGCATCCAGGTCCTGGCTGTTCTTCGCCAGCAGCTGGGTGGTCAGCGACTGGAGGATTTCTCTCCAGGGGCCGTAGGGCACCGCCTGATCAGAATTGTTGCACTTGCCGGTCGCCCAGTAACCGTTCGCGCCCGCCTTGAGCGCGCTAGCGACCAGGCTGGACTTGCCCATGCCAGCGGCGCCTTCTATGAGCAATGCTTGCGCAGTGCTGCTGCGGCGCAGCGACTTCAGCAACAGGGCGATAGCATTCAGCTCGGCGCTGCGGCCATACAGGCGCTCGTGGCTGGGCGCGTTGCTGTCGGCGATGCCCGGTTCAAAATCTTCGATCGCCTTGTTCGAGGCCCACTGCCGGCGGCAATGGGCGAGGTCGATGGCCAAGGCTTGGGCGCTCTGATAGCGGACGTCCGGCTCTTTTGCCAATGCCTTGGCGAGAATGCGGCTGAGCGCCAGTGGCACCTTGCTGTCGACTTCGCCTGCAGCCCGAGGTTGCACGCCTGCATGCAGCTGGCGCCAGTGCGGCTTGTCGCGTCCGCTCAGTGGCAGCTCGCCCAGCAACAGTTGGTAGAGAATCGCGCCGAGGGCGTAAATATCGCTGCGTTGATCAGTGCTGCTGCCATGGGGGCAGATCTGCTCGGGCGCCAGGTAGGACCAGTTGCCGATCGGTGCGTTCTGCCCGCTGACCCGCTGCGCACCGTCGGCGCGAAAGCAGCTCAGCCGGACGCGTTTTGGTTGCTGGATGCACACGTGTTCTGGCTGCAATGCGCCATGCAGCACGTTATCTTCGTGGGCCTGCGCCAATGCGCTGGCGGCGTTTACTGCCACCTCGAAAAATTCCTCAAGCGGCGCAGGGCCCCGGGCAATGAGGTCGGCGACGGAGCGGTCGGCTGGGTACACCAGCAGCGGGCCTTCGGCGGAGCGCAAGAAGGCCGAGGGGATGACGGCCCATTGTGGGTCCAACTGCAAGCGATAGTCGCGTTCGAGGCGTTGGCATGCGCCCGGGGCTTCGACCGGTGCGCGTATAGCCAGCCAGGCTTGGCGGGTGACGGGGTCGCGCAGGCGGAAGTAAGTGAGGTCGCCCTCCTGGCCCTCCTGCGTGATGTCGCACCGGGTCAACCAGGTTTCGTCGATCGACTGGTCATAATCGACAGGCCTTTGCGCAAGGCGTTCATCAAGCATCAAGTACCCCCTGCCAGCGACATCCCGAGGCGCGAGTATACCCAGCGCAACCCCTCAGCTTGCCAGGTGCGGGCGGCTTGGCAGGAACGGGCACCATCTTGACCGGAATGGTCCCCAGGCAGTTTGTATCCTGAGGGCCAACCTATCCCTCGGGATAATTGTCTGAATGCGGACGCTGGCCTAGATTGCACGAGGCCGCGCAACCGCCCGCGCCTGCGAGAGAAGTCGATGATCCGATTAGGCAATGCCCAGGTGTCGCTGGAGCGGCGAGAAGCGTTTCTCGACGGCACGCCGATCCCGTTGGGCGGCCGTGCGTTCGAAGTGCTGGCGATGTTGATCGAGGCCAGGGGCCGGGTAGTTGCCAAGGACGAGCTGTTCAGCCAGGTGTGGGCGGGCACGGTGGTCGAAGACAACAACCTGCAGGTGCAGGTCTCGCTATTGCGCAAGGCCTTCGGCAACCCTGGGTTGATCCAGACGGTGCCACGCCGGGGCTACCGGTTGGCCGCCGAAATTACCCTCGACGTGCCGTGCATGGCCTTGGCCAAATCAGTGCTGTGCGATGTTGCCGAGGCCATCGAACCGGTTGGCGACTACGCGCGCGTGCCGGTGCTGGTGGTCGATGACGACCCCTCGGTGCGCAACGCGTTGGGGCGCTTGTTTCGCTCCCAGGATATTGCCCATCGGCTGTATGCCTCGGCCGAGGCACTGTTCGACGACCAGGTCGACACCCCCTATGCCTGTCTGCTGCTGGACATGAACCTGCCCGAAGCCAGTGGCCTTGAGGTGCAGGAGGCCCTGCGCCGGCTCGATTTGCCCTGGCCGATCATCTTCATGACGGGCTTCGGCACCATCCCCCTGACCGTGCAGGCCATGCGCGCCGGCGCGGTGGAGTTTCTGACCAAGCCTTTTGACGAAACCCAGCTGCTGGCGGTGCTCGATGCGGTGCGCGCCCGAGCCCTTGTTCAAGGCCGCAAATGGCAGCACGCGCGGCAGGTGAAGGAAAAGTACCAGCGTCTCACCCAGCGTGAGCGCCAAGTGTTCGCCCTGGTGGTCGATGGCCTGTCACATAAAGAGATTGCCAGGCACATCGGTACCAGTGAGGTGACGACCAAGGTCCACAAGAAGAACATCATGAACAAGATGCAGTCCCGCTCGCTGGTCGACCTCGTCGCCATGCACAACCTTATCGAGGCACGCGCCGAGGGCCAGGGCGCCGCATGAGCAGAGGGGTGTGCATCGTCGACGACGATGCTTCGGTGCGCAAAAGCCTGGCCAACCTGTTGCGATCGGCCGGGTTTGTCACGTTGCTGTTCGCCTCGGGTGAGGAACTGCTGGCGTCGGACCAGGCGCCGACGGCGGGGTGCGTGCTGCTGGACCTGAAGATGCCTGGGCTGACCGGCCTGGACGTGCAGCGTGAGCTGGCACGTCTGGGCTGGCGGTTGCCGGTGATCTGCATGTCCGCGCATTGGGATGACCTGGCGATTGAGGCATCGCTGCGCCAGGGGGCGGTGGCTTGCCTGGGCAAGCCGTTCAGTGAAGAGGCGCTGCTCAAGGTGGTGGAAGAGGCACTGGCGTCAGGCGAACAAATCCACACCTAACTGAAATGCCACCCACAAGGCCAGCCCTGTGGCAAACGCCAGTGCAATGTTCTCGAACAGGTTGTTGCGGTATTCCTTGCTCAGCAGCGACTTCTGGTTGGACATGATCAGCAGGCCCAGGGAAATCACTGGCAAGCCGATGATGTTCAGCGCACTGACGCCAATGGTCAGCGTCACGAAGTCGGGCATGCCTGGGATGGACCAGATCAGTGGTGTGACCAGAATGAACAGCATGAACCACTTGTGCATCGGGTCTTTGTGAAACTCTTTGCCGTACCGCTCACGCCGCTGCGGTTGTACATGCTGGAAAGCATCGGTGATGAGCATCGGGAAGGCCGTGGTCTTGCCCGAGATGCTGGCGAACAACGTGGCGAACACACCGATGAAGAAGATGTACCAGCCGATTGGGCCGAAGAAGATTTCCAGTGCCTTACCCAGGTCGCCGAGGGTCTTCACTTCGATACCGTTGGGGCGCAGGATCTCCGCGCCGACGATCCAGATTGCCAGGTTGATGACGATACCTACGAACACCGCGAACAGCAGGTCGTTGCGCTGGATGCGTTTGTGCTGCGGGCCGACCCAGCCTTTCTGGCGCATCACATACGGGTGCACGAAGTTGGCCACCGAGCCTGCCACCGCGCCGATTACCGATACCGCCACCAGCAAGGCGCCGTGCACACCTTCGTCGGCCGGGATGCTGAAGCCGATGGTGCCTTTGACGATGCCGGCCACATCCGGGCCTGACATCACTGCCAGGGCCAGGAAAGCCAGAGTCATCACGGCCAGCAGTACTTTCATTACCCCTTCGATCATCGCGTAGATGTTGCGTCCGACCAGCATCCACACCGCAAGCACCACGGCCATCGAACACAGCAAGGGATAATCGATGCGCAAGAGCATCGCCAACGCTTCGCCTGCGCCTTTGATCATGTAGGCGTTCATCAGATGGCCCATCAGCAACGCATAGGCCAGCATGAACCAGGCGAATACTGGATGCAGCTGCGCGTAGCCCTGGAGGATGGTCATGCCTTGGTTATTGCAGAGTTGAAAGCGAGCGATGATGTTGACGATCAGGTACCTGAGCAGCAACGAAACGGCCAGTACCCACATCATGGCGTAGCCGTAGTTGGCGCCAGCAACGGATGAAGTGATCAGATCACCTGCGCCAAGCCAGGACAGCACCGCGATGATGCCGGGGCCTAGCAGTTTTATTAGCCGTGTTACTCGACTTTGAGGGGGTGCGACAGTACTGCCCTCGGCCGAATGAATGCTCGACATGGGATGTCTCCGGTTATTGTTCTTGTTGAAACGTGCGCAGTCGAACACAGTAGATAGGACGTCGTACAACTACATTTTTGCAGAAGATATTTCTAATTATTTCAGGGTTTCATGTAAAAGGCCGTTTTCGCGGCCTTTTTCGGGTTTCATGTCCGTGTCAGTTCTGGTTGGCTTGCGCCGTGTCGGGCTGGTAGTAGCGAACGCTGCGTACCTGGCCCGTGGTGTCGCGGTAGGTCATTGTGGCCGTGCTGGCATGACCCTGTGTGCTGGCTGAGGGCTCCAGCCTGATCACCTCGGCAATATCCAGATCCATGCCGTAGCGGTAAGTCGTTGCTTCGGACTTGGCAAATGCGCCAGCGCTGGTGCCGAGGGCGAGGGTAAGGGCGAAAACGTTGCGAAGGGTCATGATCGTTCTCCAGTTTCAGTGAGGGGTGTTGACGATTGCTTGCTGTCTGGAGTTAAGATTGCGCGCAATTGTTTAGCGCGCAAAACATATTCTGACTATCGCTTGCATCGAGTGAGTCAATCGAGTGCTATGTGGTGAAGAGGCTCTCACACGTCATGGACTGCCTGGCCGGTACTGCAACGCTTCGGCCAGATGCGCTCGGCCGATCGACCTGACGCCCTCCAGGTCCGCCAGGGTGCGTGCCACTTTCAATAGCCGGTGGGCGGCGCGCAACGACAGCGTCAGTCGCTCGCAGGCGCTTTCCAGCCAGGCCTGGTCGACCGCTGCAAGCGGGCAATGCCGACGCAGGCCCTCGAGGTCGAGAAACGCATTGGCACAGCCTTGCCGGCGTTGCTGAAGTTCGCGCGCCTGAGCGACCAGGGCAGCCACAGCGGCACTGGTTTCGCCGCTGGGCTGGTGGTTGAGGGTGGTGGTTTCACGCGCCACGGTCAGGTGCAGGTCGATGCGGTCGAGCAGGGGGCCGGACAGCTTGTTGCGGTATCGCGCAATCTGCTCGGTGCTGCAGCGGCAGCGCGCGGTGGGGTCGCCGAGGTAGCCGCAAGGGCACGGGTTCATGGCCGCCACCAGCTGAAAACGCGCCGGAAAGCGCACTTTGTCGCGCGCCCGCGCGATCACGATCTCGCCGGACTCCAGCGGCTCACGCAGCACTTCCAGCACGCGACGCTCGAACTCGGGCAGCTCGTCCAGAAACAGCACGCCATGATGCGCCAGGGTGATTTCACCGGGCTGCGGCCTGCTGGAGCCACCGACCAGCGCCGGGCCGGAAGCCGAGTGGTGCGGGTGGCGAAAGGGCCGCTGGGGCCAACTGCTCAAGGGCGTGTGCCCGCTCACCGACTGAATGGCAGCCACTTCCAGCGCCTCCTGTTCATCCAACGGCGGCAGCAGGCCAGGCAAGCGGCTGGCGAGCAGGGTCTTGCCTGTTCCGGGTGGCCCGGTGAACAGCAGGTTATGTGCCCCCGCTGCCGCCAACAGCAAGGCGCGTTTGGCGGCGATCTGCCCCTGTACTTCGCTCAGGTCAGGGTAGGGCTGACTTCGCAGAATCAGGCCATTGGCGGCAAAGGGTGGCAGTGGCACCTGGCCGTTCAAGTGTGCCACCAGCTCCAGCAGATGGCCTATTGCATACACCACCAGGCCACCCGCCAGGCTCGCTTCTTCGGCGTTTTCTCTTGGCACCACCAGCGCCCGGCCCGCCTGCCGCGCAGCCAGTGCGGCAGGCAGTACCCCCTGCACCGGCCGCAGCTGACCGGAAAGCGCCAGTTCACCCAGGCATTCGATGTCGACCAGCCCCGCTACGGGCACTTGGCCGTCAGCGGCAAGTATGCCCAGGGCGATGGCCAGGTCGTAGCGCCCCCCATCCTTGGGCAGGTCGGCTGGGGCCAGGTTCTGAGTAATACGCCTTTGCGGGTAGTTCAGCCCGGAGTTGACGATGGCGCTGCGCACCCTGTCCTTGCTTTCCTTGACAGTGGTTTCCGGCAGGCCGACCAGCGTGAGGTGAGGCAGGCCGTTGGCCAGGTGGGTTTCAACGCTGACCGCCGGGGCCTGCACACCGACCTGGGCGCGGCTGTGGACGAGGGCTAGGGACATGGACGCTCCGTTGTCGCTGGTAGGAACCGCTTCCTGCGGCTTGGCAAGCATAGCGAATGCGGTCGTTGCGGCCGCAAGAAGAGTGCGTCCTTGTTTTTCAGGTCAGGGTTTTTCCCTGGTATCTCACACAATCTGACAAGTAATGGATCCAATATCTTTGCGAGATGCAAAGCTATGGCTTAGTGTTCAAGCGTCAACGCCGTTGCCATGGGATGGCAACACGGCTCCTATAAATGGACTTAAGGTACTGCCTGTGCAAACGCTCACTCGTACCCGCCAGCAGATCCGTGAACGGGTGCTGGCCAATGAGTTCAATGAACTCAACCGATTCTTCGACACTCTCCAGGCGCAGTGGCAGCAAGCCCCGCCTGGGGAGTGCCCGGCATACCTGGAAGCCGTGCAGGGGCATATGCTGGTCGATTGGGACGTTGACAGCAGCAAAGGGCTGACGCGGCGGCTCAAAGCCTGGATCGACGCCTGCCCCAAGGCTTATCACCCGCAGGTTGCCATGGGGTTTCACTGCTTCAATCGTGCATGCCACATCCGCGGAACGCGGGCGGCCGATGAAGTATGCGCAGAGCGCTGGTTGGCCGCTGAACAAGCGTGTGAAAAGGCTGCGGCGCACTTTTTACGGGCTTTCGAGCGCTGCTCACACCCTGTGGCGGCGGCGATTGGCATGCTGCAGATCAGCGCGCATTTTCGTGAACCGGGCTGGCTGGTGGAATTGTTCAATGGCCAGGCGGCGCGGTTTCGGCCTAGCACCCATGCCGATGTCGAAGTGCAGGAGTCCGCAGCTCCCTTGCTCGTCAAATATGGCCTCGCGCCCTTGGTCGAGTTGCCGCAAGTATTGCCCGCGTGCCTGAGCGCGCGCGCCAGGCAAGAACGTGCGGAGGATTACTGGCTGCGTCATGCCGTGGCCTGGTTTCCCGGTTGCTTCGAGGTAATCGAAGCTTATGCCCGTTACCTGACACCTCGTTGGGGCGGGAGTCATGAAGCCATCGAAGCGCTGGCCAGTGGACCTTTATGTGAAGGGTGGAGCGAAATGCAGCGTAATGCGATCCGCTGGCTTTCACTCGAAGATCAGCTCTGGCTGCCTGACGCCAGCCAGTCGCAGCAGGCTGCGGCCTGGCAGCGCATTTTCGATACGTGGGCGACACGCGCGCTCAGGCCCAGGGAGCAGGCTACGATGCTGGCCCATCGAGCTGCGTTTCGCAGCAATTCGCTGCATGACTATCCCGGGGCAATGCGCGACTTCGTGACCAGTGTCGGCGTTTATCCCGACCAAGGTTACGTTCCGGCCATCGGTGAGCCGTTCCGCAGTTTTGTCTCTCTCGTACTGTTTCACGACCCGCGGGATGATTCGCAAGCGTTCCGTGTCGCCATCGAGCGACTGTGTGACAACCGCAGGCAAGCAGCGGCCTGTGCATTGCGGGCCGTCGGCCATCAGTTCGGGCTTTGGGGTTTCGGCCAGTGCGCCGAGCAGGCATGCATCTGGCTGCACGCGGCGGTGAAACGCCAGTGCGGGCGAGAAGGCATGGGTTTCGACGTACTCGAAATACCGCGCCTGTTATGGGCTGCACAACACCACGAAGCGGCATTCTTTCTTTACGAGGGCTGTGCCGAAAGGGAGCTGCCTGAGGCTGCCGCTGCGCTTTATGCACTGCACAGCGGACGGCTGGACGCCACGCCGGCCCACTACCTCGATGCCGGGGCGGCGGCGCACTGGTTATTGCGTGCCGTGGAATCAGGCAGCCAGATGGCCAAGTACGACCTGGCGTGCCAACGGATGCGCGGCGATGAAGACTTGAGCGAGCGCAGCGCGCTGTTGGCGGTCAGGCGCTTGCTGCTCGATTGCCTGGGTCATGAAACGCTCGACGCCCAGGCTCGCCTGCAGGTAGCCATACTGCAGCGTAAGTTCGGTGAGCCTCGCGAACGTGAGGAAGCGGTCGCCTACCTGCTCGATCTGGTCGAATTCCCGGACTGTCGCATCGCTGCACGTGCCAGCGCTGAACTTGGCCTGGCCTGGATGCATGGGCAGGGAACACGCAAACAGAGCCGCTTCGCGGCCATCGAGTGGGTCGACCGCGCGGCCGTGCTGCAGCCGGAAGACCCGGCCATCGAAGCGATTCAGGCCGAAGTACGCAATTCGCACAACCTGTTCAAAACGCTGGTCACAGCGTGCGCAGCGGCATTGTTCCGCGGCGACCTGCAAGCCAGTGAGCTGCCGCCCAAGGTAAGTGGCGCGGAGCATGATCGGTTGCGCGCCTCCGCTTAATCCTGCGGTGCTGTCGTAAGGCGGGCTTCCAGCTCGGCGACTTGTTTCTCCAGCGCTTCAAGGCGTGCGCGGGTGCGCGCCAATACGACCATCTGGCTGTCGAATTCGTCGCGGCTGACCAGGTCGAGCTTGCTGAAGGCACCCTGCATCAGCACCTTGAACTGGCTTTCCAGTTCGGCGCGAGGCTGGGCGGTGTCGCCACTGAACAGGCGCGAGGCCTGATCGCTCAGGGCGTCGAGAAGGGCTTTGGGCGCGAGCATGTTCGGCTGTCCATGGAGGTTGAAAATGGCCCGCAGTGTAGCACGGCTCGGTTTTGCTTCCGGTTGCACGCTTTTCGAGCGGCGCTGCGCATCACAGCGCACCAAAGCCGTGCATCTTTTCGATGCTGGCGACTGGCCAATCCTGAGCTGTTCGCATAACTCGCTGTTTTCCAGTGGTTTAACGGAACTGGCAAGGTTTCTGCAAAGACCAGTACGAGCCATGCACTGATGCAGTTCCTTGTGACCAGGCAGTGCGCACGCGGAGCCGGATGCCGACGACGCGTTACAAAGCCAACCGCTGCGCTTAGACTTGAGACGGGTTTGTTTTCCTGGGGCAAGTCCACCAAATCGGGAGAGAGTTTCATGAAGCTAGTCACAGCCATCATCAAGCCGTTCAAGCTGGACGACGTGCGCGAGTCGCTGTCGGAAATCGGCGTGCAGGGCATCACCGTCACCGAAGTCAAAGGCTTCGGTCGGCAGAAGGGTCACACCGAGTTGTACCGCGGTGCGGAATACGTGGTCGACTTCCTGCCCAAGGTGAAGATCGACGTCGCCATTGACGACAAAGACCTCGATCGCGTGATCGAAGCCATCACCAAGGCGGCCAACACCGGCAAGATCGGTGACGGCAAGATCTTCGTGGTGAATCTGGAGCAGGCAATCCGCATCCGTACCGGCGAAACCGATACCGACGCGATCTAAGCGCCAAACAAAGCCTCACCAAACCCAACGCCCCAGGAGAAAACAACATGACTCTGCGTAAGATCGCAGGGCTAGGAGCCCTATTGTCCCTCGCAATGCCAGGCCTTGCCCTGGCAGAGGAGGCTGCCCCAGCGCTGAACTCCGGTGACACTGCGTGGATGCTGACCGCAACGGCGCTGGTGCTGTTCATGACCATTCCGGGTCTGGCCCTGTTCTACGGCGGCATGGTGCGTTCCAAGAACGTGCTTTCGGTGATGATGCAGTGCTTCGCCATCACCGGCCTGATGAGCATCCTGTGGGTCATCTACGGCTACAGCATGGCCTTCGATACCACCGGTATGGAAAAGGGCGTGCTCAACTTCAATTCCTTCGTCGGCGGTTTCTCCAAGGCCTTCCTCAGCGGCGTCACGCCAGAGGGCCTGACCTCGGCAACCGCGCTGTTCCCAGAAGCCGTGTTCATCACCTTCCAGATGACCTTCGCCATCATTACCCCGGCGCTGATCGTCGGTGCCTTCGCCGAGCGTATGAAGTTCTCCGCGATGCTGGTGTTCATGGGTATCTGGTTTACCTTGGTCTACGCACCGATCGCGCACATGGTGTGGAGCGGTGACGGCGCGCTGATGTGGGACTGGGGCGTGCTCGACTTCGCCGGTGGCACGGTGGTGCACATCAACGCCGGTATCGCCGGCCTGGTCTGCTGCCTGGTGCTGGGCAAGCGCAAAGGCTTTCCGACCACGCCGATGGCCCCGCACAACCTGGGCTACACCCTGATGGGCGCGGCGATGCTGTGGATCGGCTGGTTCGGCTTCAACGCCGGTTCCGCCGCCGCCGCCAACGGCACCGCCGGCATGGCCATGCTGGTGACCCAGATCGCCACCGCCGCCGCCGCGCTGGGCTGGATGTTCGCCGAGTGGATCGGCCACGGTAAGCCAAGCGCCCTGGGCATCGCCTCGGGTGTGGTCGCGGGCCTTGTCGCCATCACCCCGGCCGCCGGTACCGTGGGCCCGATGGGCGCCCTGGTGATCGGCCTGGCGTCTGGCGTGATCTGCTACTTCTGCGCCACCACCCTCAAGCGCAAGCTCGGGTATGACGACTCGCTGGACGCCTTCGGCGTGCACGGCGTCGGCGGCATCATCGGCGCGATCCTCACCGGTGTGTTCGCGGCACCGGCCCTGGGTGGCTTCGGCGCGGTCACCGATATCGGTGCGCAGGTCTGGATCCAGGCCAAAGGCGTGATTTTCACCGTGGTCTACACCGCCATCGTCACCTACGGGATCCTCAAGGTACTGGACGTGGTGATGGGCCTGCGGGTCAATGAAGAAGAAGAGTCGGTCGGCCTCGACCTGGCTCAACACAACGAACGCGGCTACAACCTGTAACTGCGACGCTGGAAAAACTTGCCCGGCTTGCCGGGCATTTTTTTGCCTGTTTTTTGCGATTTCCCGCAGAGCAAACGGTTTATCACTCACGTTCGCGACGTACGCCAAAAACTTACAGGTTGTAGGGCGTTTATGGAGCTTTGCTTTTTCCACGGGCGCGCTAGAATGCGCGCCGAGGGGTGTGGGGCGAGATCGCCGCACGCTCGCTCAGCCTTTGCTAGGCTTGCCAATAGCGCGTGGCCAGCAAGGGCTAAAGGATTTGTCAGGCCCTGCCAGGAGCAGGGCCTGCTGGGTGCCGCCTCCCATCAGGAGCGCCGACCCAAGGGCAGTGGCCTAACCCACGGCCAGTTGAATTTTCACTGGTGGCTGCCGGTCTACGGCTGCACTGGTCTATAACTAACCTGCTTTTCGCAAGTCATGAGGTAGAACATGAGCGACGACGATCTGGAAAATGATGACCTCGAAGTAGGTGACGATGACGAGGCTGATGAGGGCCTTGAAGCGGCGGCTGACGATGGCGCCGAAGACGCTGGCGATGACGACAGCAGCCCGGCACCCGCTGCCAAGGGCAAATCCAAGGCGGCTGTCTCGGTAGACGAGATGCCGAGCATGGAAGCCAAGCAGAAGGAGCGTGATGCCCTGGCCAAGGCGATGGAAGAATTCCTTTCGCGCGGTGGCAAGGTGCAGGAAGTCGAGGCCAACGTAGTCGCCGACCCGCCCAAGAAGCCGGACAACAAATACGGCAGCCGCCCTATCTGAGTGTTCGCATGCAAAAAAGCCCGCCGTCGCTGCGGGCTTTTTTGTGGGTTACTTTTGTGTGGGCCTCTTCGCGGGGCAAGCCCGCTCCCACATTGGAAGGTGGCCATTGCGGTCTGTGGGAGCGGGCTTGACCCGCGAATGGGCCGCAAAGCGGCCCCTTTCAGCGCCAGCGCGATAGCACGTCAGGCAATTGCGACAAACGCTGAATCTCGGCATCCGGCGCCTGCTCGCCGGTCCAAGCCTTGCATTGAGGGTTGAACCACACCGCACGCAATCCGGCACGCTGGGCGCCGCCGATGTCATCGCCCGGGTGATCACCCACATGCACCGCAGCAGCGGCCTCGACCTCGCCGCGTTTCAGGGCCTCCAGAAACGGCGCCGGGTCCGGTTTGCCGATCCCCAGATCTTCCGCACACAGGGCGAATTTGAAGTAATCCGCCAGCCCCAGGCGGCGCACGTCGGCATTGCCGTTGGTCACCACGCCCAAGGTGTACTGGTGGCGCAGAATCTCCAGCACCGGCTGAACCTCGGGAAAAACCTCGACCTGGTGCCTTGCATGCAGAAACACTTCAAACCCTTCATTGGCCAGTTCCAGGGCCTGCTTTTCGCTGTAGCCGACTTCTTCCAGCGCATGGAACAGCACGCGCCGGCGCAGTGCACTGATGCGGTGCCTGAGCCCAGGCTCCGCCTGCACCAGGCGTTCACGGATGGCGAACAGATGCTCCACCGGCACCCCGCCCAGGATCGGCGCGTTGGCTTCGAGCCAGTCGCGCAGCACGACCTCGGCGCTGGCAATCACGGGTGCGGTGTCCCACAGGGTGTCGTCGAGGTCGAAGGTGATCAGCTGGATGCTCATGAGTCTGTGCCTTTGCTGCGTTTGGCCCGAGGGTGGGCGCTGTCGTACACCGCGGCCAGGTGCTGGAAGTCCAGATGGGTATAGATTTGCGTGGTGCTGATGTCGGCATGGCCGAGCATTTCCTGTACCGCACGCAGGTCCTGGGACGATTCCAGCACGTGGCTGGCGAATGAGTGGCGAAGCATGTGCGGGTGCAGGTGCTGGCCCAGTTCGCGTTCGCCGGCCGCCTTGACGCGCATCTGAATGGCCCGCGGGCTCAGGCGGTTGCCTTGGCGGGTGATGAACACGGCGCTGTCACGCGGGCCACCGATGCCGCGCAGGCGCAACCATTGCTGCAGCGCCTCGCGCGCCTTGCTGCCAACCGGCAATACCCGGGCCTTGCCGCCCTTGCCGAGTACCTGGACCAGCCCCGCGGCAAGGTCGAGCTGTTGCAGGTCGAGGTTGGTCAGCTCGGACAGGCGCAGGCCGGATGAATAGAAAAGCTCGAGAATGGCCTGGTCACGGCGGGCGATGAAGTCGTCGTCCACGCCACCCTCGAGCAATTGCAGGGCGCGATCGGTATCGAGCACCTTGGGTAGCCGCCGCTCGCCTTTGGGCGCACTCAGGCCGGTGGCCGGGTCGTGCTGGCACAGGCCTTCGCGGTTGAGGTAACGGTACAGGCCGCGCACCGCCGACAGCAGCCGGGCGAGGCTGCGGGAGGACTGGCCTTGATGGTGCTGGCGGGCGATCAGCTGGCGCAATTGCTGGATCTGCAGCGCGCCCCAGCCGGCGATGCCCTGGGTATTGCAGTATTCGATGACCTTGCCGAGGTCACGGCGGTAGGCCAGCAGGGTGTGTTCGGACACCTGGCGCTCGTTGCGCAGGTGGGCGCAATAAGCCTCCAGCTGGCGCTCCATCAGCGCACCGGACGCAAGGTCTGGGTAACGCGGGGGACCACGCGGCCCAGCACTTCGGCGATGTAGCCGAGGAACAAGGTACCGACGCTGCTCTTGTAGTGCAGAGGGTCGCGGCTGCCGATCGCCAGCACGCCATGCAGCCCCTGGTACTCCAATGCCGCGACGGCGCTGGAGCCCACTTCGAGGCGTTGCTCATCGCCAAACAGGAAGGCCAGTTCTTTCTCGCGCAGGTTGCCGCTGACCGTCTTGCCACCGCCGAGCAATCCGCCGATCGCTTGCTGGGCCTCGGCGTTACTGACCCAGCGACCAACCGGCGCGGCGTTGTCGCCGAACAGGATCAGGCTGACGAACGGCACCTGAAACTCCTGGCGCAGGCTGTCTTCGACGGCCATCACCACTTCTTCAAGACTACCGGCATCGAGCAGGTCGAGGATCAGCCGACGGGTCTTGTCGAACAGCCGGTCATTGTCCCGGGCCACGTCCATCAATTGCGACAGGCGATGGCGCATCTCGATGTTGCGGTCGCGCAACAGCTTGAGCTGGCGCTCCACCAGCGACACGCTGTCGCCGCGCTGGTGCGGGATCTGTTGCTCGACCAGCAGCTCATCGTGTTCGGCGAAGAACGTGGGGTGGGCGCGCAGGTAGGCGACCACCGCTTCGGCGTCGAGCTCGGTAGTGTGCTGGGGTACAACCTTCGGCTGATCGGTCATGGCGGTTACTCGCTTAGAGACGAATCTGTCCTTCGTAGACGCGTACGGCCGGGCCGGTCATCAACACAGGCTTGCCGGGGCCGGCCCATTCAATGTGCAGGCGGCCGCCGGGCAGGTCGAGTGAAACCGGAGAATCCATCCAGCCCTGGCTGATGGCTGCCACGGCCGCAGCGCAGGCGCCGGTGCCACAGGCCTGGGTCTCACCGGCACCACGCTCCCAGACCCGCAGGTTGGCGCGATGGCGATCGATGACCTGGATAAAACCGGCATTCACCCGCTGCGGGAAGCGTGGGTGATTTTCGATTTTTGGCCCCAGTTCATGCACCGGCGCGGTATGCACATCGTCTACGCGCAGCACGGCATGCGGATTGCCCATGGACACGGCGGCGATCGAATGCATCTGGCCGTCGACTTCCAGCGGGTAATTCAGCGCCTGTGCATCGGCCATGAAGGGGATGTCGGCCGGAGCCAGGCGCGGCGGGCCCATGTCGACACACACCTGGCCGTCGTTCTGCACGTCCAGCTCGATGATGCCGCCCTTGGTTTCCACGCGGATGCGCTTCTTCGCGGTCAGGCGCTTGTCCAGTACGAAGCGGGCAAAGCAGCGCGCGCCGTTGCCGCACTGCTCGACCTCGGAACCGTCGGCATTGAAGATCCGGTAGCGGAAGTCCACTTCCGGGTTGTTCGGCGCTTCGACGATCAGCAGCTGATCGAAGCCGATGCCGGTATGGCGGTCACCCCATTGCTTGGCATGCTTGGGCTGGATGTGCGCGTGCTGGCTGACCAGGTCGAGGACCATGAAGTCGTTGCCCAGGCCGTGCATCTTGGTAAAGCGCAGCAGCATGGGGTCACTCCGGCAGCAGGCTTTCGCCAGCGTACAATTCGGCGATGGTCTCGCGGCGACGCACTTCGAACGCCTGGTCGCCGTCGACCAGGATTTCTGCGCAGCGGCCACGGGTGTTGTAGTTCGAGCTCATGACGAAACCATAGGCGCCCGCCGACTGCACGGCCAGCAGGTCACCTTCGGCCAGGTTCAGTTCGCGGTCCTTGGCGAGGAAGTCGCCGGTCTCGCAGATTGGCCCGACCAGGTCGTAGGCGCGGCCTTGGCCTTCACGTGGCTTGACCGCGCTGACACCCATCCAGGCCTGGTACAGGGCCGGGCGGATCAGGTCGTTCATCGCCGCATCGATGATGGCGAAATCTTTGTGTTCGGTGTGCTTGAGGTATTCCACGCGGGTCAGCAGGGCACCGGCATTGGCCACGATGTAGCGGCCCGGCTCGAACACCAGGGCCAGGTCGCGGGTGCCGACGCGCTCGCGGATGGCCTTGATGTAATCGGCCACCAGTGGCGGCTCTTCGTCGCGATAACGCACGCCAACGCCGCCGCCCAGGTCCAGGTGGCGCAGGTGGATGCCGCAGTCGGCCAGGCGATCGACCAGCTCCAGCAGGCGGTCGAGGGCGTCGAGGAACGGGTCGACGGTGGTCAGCTGCGAGCCGATGTGGCAGTCGACACCGACCACGTCCAGGTTCGGCAGCTGCGCGGCGCGCACGTAGATGGCTTCGGCGTCTGCGATCGCGATACCGAACTTGTTCTCTTTGAGGCCGGTGGAGATGTACGGGTGGGTACCGGCATCGACGTCCGGGTTGACCCGCAGCGAGACCGGGGCGACCTTGCCCATCTCGGCGGCCACCACTTGCAGGCGTTCGAGCTCGTCGGTGGACTCGACGTTGAAGCAGTGCACGCCGACTTCCAGCGCGCGGCGCATGTCTTCGCGAGTCTTGCCGACGCCGGAGAACACCACGCGGTCAGCACGCCCGCCAGCGGCCAGCACACGCTCCAGCTCACCGCCGGAAACGATGTCGAAGCCTGCGCCCAGGCGCGCCAGCACGTTCAGCACGCCGAGGTTGGAGTTGGCCTTGACCGCGAAGCACACCAGGTGCTCGACGCCCTGCAGGGCATCGGTGTAGCTGCGGTACTGGGCTTCGATGTGGGCGCGCGAGTAGACGTAGGTCGGGGTGCCGAAACGTTCGGCGATGGCCGACAGGGCCACGCCTTCCGCGAACAGTTCACCGTCGCGGTAATTGAAAGCGTTCATCTGAATTCCTTACTGCTCTGGCGTCTGCTCGGGCTGGATCGGCTGCTCATCTTGCGGCTGGACCGCCGGAGCGTGCTGGTGCTGGTGCGACTTGTGGCTGCCCTTGCCGTCCTTGCCGTCTTCTGGCAGGTACAGTGGGCCTTTCTGACCGCAGGCCGAAACGAGGCAGGCAACCGCGACCAGCGCCGCGAGCGAGGAAATCAGGCGCTTCATGGGTGAAATCCTTTGAAATATGCAGTATTGCGCCCGAGTATACCGAGCGACCGCCGGATTGCCTATGCAAGGCCCGGTCCGCCGGGCGGGCTATCCTTGTGTGCGGGCGGCTAACCTTTGCATTCGGCGCCAAGCGCCCGTATCTTGCCCGGCTTGCCTGTCACGCAGCCAATTTCGAGGTTCCTGCAATGAGTTTGAGCGAAGCGCGTTTTCATGATCTGGTCGACGCGACCCAACAGGCCCTGGAAGACCTGTTCGACGAGAGCGATCTGGACCTGGACATGGAGAATTCCGCCGGCGTCCTCACCATCAAATTCGACAATGGCAGCCAGCTGATCTTCAGCCGCCAGGAGCCGCTGCGTCAGTTGTGGCTGGCCGACCGCTCCGGTGGCTTCCACTTCGACTACGACGAAGAGAGCGGCAAATGGGTGTGCGAGAAGAGCGAAGAATTGCTCGGCGAGATGCTCGAGCGCATCGTCTGGGAGCGGGCCGGCGAGAAGCTGGACTTCGACGAGATCTGACATGACTGCCCCAGCCCGGCCGCCCAAGCCGCTTTACAGCAATGTCAGCCCCGCAGTGCCATCGCCGTGCATCAGCGTCTGCCGGCTGGACGAACAGCGCGTGTGCACCGGTTGCCACCGCCACGTCGAGCATATCCGCGAGTGGCGCTCGGCCGATGACGAGCGGCGCAGGCAAATCTGCCGCGAAGCCGAGGCCCTGCGCGCACGGGCTTGAGTATTTGCCCCGCTGTGGTAGTGTCAGGTTGTGCGTCGCCGACGCAAAAGCATCGACAAACCCCGCCCCTGGGCGGGGTTTTGCTTTATCTGCCCATAGCAAAATGCCTGTTCAATGGAGTCTGACTGGATCATGAGCACCAAGCCTTCCCTCATCCTCACCCGATTGGACGTACAGCGTCTCGAGCGCCTGATCGACAGCCTCGACGAAAGTACCCCGGGTGTGCTCGCCCTGCAGGACGAGCTGGACCGCGCCGAGCAGGTTGTCGGCCATGAGGAGGTACCGGCCGGCGTGGTGACCATGAATTCGCGTGTGCACTGCCGAGAAGAGGCCAGTGGCAAGGACTATCACTTGACCCTGGTTTATCCGAAGGATGCCGGTGGCGAAGGCAAGGTCTCGATCCTGGCGCCGATTGGTTGCGCGCTGCTGGGCTTGTCGGTAGGCGAGCAGATCGACTGGCCAGCGCCGGGTGGCAAGACGCTGAAGCTGAAACTGCTGGATGTGGAGTACCAACCGGAAGCCGCGGGTGACTTCGACCTCTGATTGATTGGCGTCTTCTCAAGGCTCCGGGGATGCCCGCACCTGGAACAGCCCATCATTGAGCGCCTGTTCCAGTTCGCGCTTGTAGCGCAGGTACAGGACGGTCGAGCCCTGTTCGTCATCGAGCAGCTCGGACAAATCCAGATCAGTGATGTAGCAGTGATAGTGCCCGGCGCTGCGGCGTTGGCTGAGAATCTCACGGGCGACGACTGTGTACAGCTCGTCGCCGTGATCCAGCTGCGAAAATTCCTGCTGGTTGCAATACAGCGTGACATGCACGCCATCGCCCGTACCTGCCTGAAGAATGGCCTGCACTTCATAGTACGGCTGTGGGCTGCTGTCGCTGGGGTTCGGCCGAGGCTCGATGCTGCGCGCCTTGCCTGGGCCTGAGGGCAGCAGCTGGGCATACTCGATGAGCAGCGGCGCTTGCTGCACGCTGTCGAGCGGCATGCGGGCGTCATGGCGCATCAGTACCGATCGTAAAAACCGCTGCAGCGGCAGCAGCAGGTGGTTTTCATCGTGCAGAGGCAGTCGTTGCTGCCACAAGGCATTGTATTCATCCAGCACATACAGGTCGGCCCAGCCGTCGAGCAGGCGGTAGAACACTTGAATGCAGCCGGGGCGGCCCTGTTCCAGCACCAGCGGTAGGTCGTGGTCCTGCAGGGCGTTGCCATCCAGGTGCAATGGGCTGTAGGCGCTGCGTTCCTCGCTCAGGTAATCCAGCACCGCGTCGTGATCCGCCAGCGTCGCCAGGCTCACCTGGCCGGGGAGCAACTCCAGCACATGGGTGTATTGCGCCACCTGCAGCAGGTAGCGGTGGTTCTGGCGCTGGTCGATCAGCAGTTGTACGGTGTCGAAAATTTCTTCGACCCGCTGGCTGATGGCCTGGGCGCGATTGTGGCAATTGCAGCGCACTCGCACGCGCGGGCGGTGGCTGCGCTGGCCGAGGCTGTTGAGGAAATCGCGCAGGCAGCGCAGCAGAGCGTGCTCGCCGTCATAGCGTTGCACCAGCACCTCGTTCCAACTGTTGAGGGTGACTTGGTCGAGGGTCAGCACCAGGTTCTCGCGCACGCCGGCATAACTCAGCGAGTCGGTGCGCTCGGTGGTCATCAGGATGTTCAGATCGCGATGGTGGCGCAGTGGGTCGACGCCGACGTTGACCAGTAACAGGATCTCGTCGGCCACGCTCGGCTGCAGCAGGCGTACTTCGCTGACGGTTTCCAGCGGCAAGGGGATGCTCTGCTGCAGGCTACCGATCAGGTTGAACAGCTCGAATTCGCTCAGGTCGCTGTCACCTGGGTGCAGCGCCAGGCGCGTGGTGTTGTCGATGACACCGTTGCGGTGGGCCCAGGTCAGCAGTTCGAGCAGCTCGCGGCAGCGCTTGATCGGGCTGAAGTGCTCCCACTCGTGCACCCCCAGATTGCCGTTGTACAGGCCCCAGTGGTAGCTGCCGGGCTCCTTGCGGTTGGGCGACTGGACCAAGGTCAGGGTATCTTCGGCGAGGTCCGGGGCAATGCCTGGGTTGATCACCTCGATCTTGCCGGCGCGGCGCTCGAAGGCTGCGTACAGGCGCCGACCCAGCACATTCAGGTCGCGTTGGTCGGCGCGGCTGCTGGCATTCTGGTTTTGCGCGAACTGACTGAGGAAGCGGTAGCTGTGATTGAGTTCGGCCACCAGCTCGCGGCGCTCCAGTGCAACCTGGCGCACCTTCCACTGGCTGCGGCTATCGAGCAAGGCCAGCTGGCGCTCGTCCCAGCCCCACTCGTCGGTCAGGCGCTGCAGCAGGCTGCGCTGCCAGCCGCTGTTGCGCGCGCGGTCGAGGCCGCCGAGCCGCTTGTTGACCTTCAGATACAGGCTGCGCCTCACCAGCTCCAGACGCGCGGTCTCGCCGCGTTGCTGCAGGTAGTGCTCGATGCGCCGGTAGACCATCACATAAGGGTCAAGCGTGTCGAGGTCGAGATGGTTGGCGAACACTGCCTGCTTGTAGTCCAGGCTCAGGCAGCGCACGGCCGGGTGTTCGCTGGCGTAGACCTCGGTCAGCAGCAGCTTGAGCAATGACTTGTAAGGCGAGTCGATACCTTTGTACAGCTGCCACAGCCCGGCACCGACGAATTCGCCGGGTGGGATGTAGGCCATGTTGCCCAGGTCGAGGGCGTCGGTGCTGCGGATGAAGCGCTTGGACAGCAGGGTTTCGGTATAGCGCTGGTAGTTGCGCTCTTCATAGACCGGCACCAGCCACCACAGCGGCGTGCGCCCGGCCAGCCAGATGGCGGTGCGGTAGAACTCGTCGAGCAGCAAATAGTGCTGGGTGGTGCCGCAATCGTCGGAGCTGAGTTGGCTATCGCGCAAGCCTTGGGCAAAGTTTTGCGGGTCGATCAGGAAGCAGTGCACTTCGGCGCCCAGACTGGCCGCCCAGGTTTCCAGCAGCTGGCATTTGCGTCTCAGCTCCCCCTGCTGGCTTTCATCCAGGCCCGGGGCGTGGCAGACCCACAGGTCCATGTCGCTCTGTTCGGCCTGGGCCAGCGAGCCCAGGCTACCCATCAGGAACAGGCCGTGGATCGGGCGATTGGGGTTGCCGAGGCGGGTTTTATAGGTAAATGAACGGGCCAGCCGCTGGCCTTCGGCGACAAGGTCAGCATCGGGCTCGAAACCCGACACGCCGGCCGGCGTGCTGCCGGAGACGTAGCCGGGTAGCAGCGGGTGGTTGACGTGGAACAGCAGCGGCAGGAGAGTCAGCACTTGTTGTTGACGGGTCGATAACCCGTCCATGGCGCGCTGCAGCCTGCCTGCGTTCAGGCGCAGAAAGCGCGCACGCAGATTCGCCAGCACCTTGCGGTCGATGCCTTCGTCGAGGTCCGGGCGGATTTCGTGGTTCATTGCGCACTCAGGGCAGGCAGGGGAGCTGTGGCGAGTTTAGCCTGAGTGGTGCAGTCGGATAAGCGGCAAATGGGTTTTTGACGTCAATTTTTCAGCGGCTGTGCCGGCCTCTTCGCGGGCAAGCCCGCTCCCACAGGTACTGCGCTGTTCTTGAAGGTAGCGCAAGTCTTGTGGGAGCGGGCTTGCCCGCGAAGAGGCCGGTACAGACTTATGCAGGCTGTGGGGACTTGAGGATGGTCAGCAACAGCTGCACGCTTTGCGCCGCATCATTCCCGAGGCTGGTGAGGTAGCCGCCATCGGGCTGGTCGGTGAGCTCTTTTTCATGAAGGCGCTTGGCGGCGGCGATCATGGCGGGGGAAGCATTGCTGCCAACTTTGATGCCTTCCTGGTGGCTGTCCAGGTTGAACAGGGCAAGCACTTCCAGTTCGGCGATCAGTTCGGGGGTGAAGGACATGGCGACTCCTGACTTCCAGACAAGGATGGCGGCACCGCCAGCGGTGCCTGATCCTGGAGTGTAGTCGGGTTATTCGACCTCGCCTTGATCTGCCTCAGGTGGCAGCTCGGGCAGCGCGCGCAAGGCGTTTTCGTACCACTCGGTATCGAATGCGCGGTCTTCTTCGAGCAGTTTGTCGATCTCGATGGCCAGCACGTGGGCCATGAGGTTGAGGATGTCTTCGCGCTCGTAGCCGACCAGCGTCAGCTTGTTGAAGGTGGCCTTGGCTGCCGGCGGCTCGCCGCTTTCGATCTGGTTCTCGATGGCTTGGGTCAGCGTCGCCTCGGCGAAGGCTTCGTCGTCGTTGTCGATGTCGGTGGGCTCGCTCATGGCGCTACTCCTGTGGTGGGACGCACAGTTTGCCACGCTCGCGCCGGCAATGCCCGGTCATCGAGCCGGTGCATGACGCTGGCCATGCGCAGGTACAGAGGCTATAAAAGCCCGGCCATCCCCTTACGGCCTGGAGGCTGTTACCCATGCTCAAGCTTCACGGATTCTCGGTCAGCAACTACTACAACATGGTCAAGCTGGCCCTGCTTGAAAAAGGCCTGCCGTTCGAAGAGGTCACCTTTTACGGTGGCCAGGCGCCGCAGGCGCTGGAAGTCAGCCCGCGCGGCAAGGTGCCGGTGCTGGAGACCGAGCACGGTTTTCTCAGCGAGACCAGCGTGATTCTCGACTACATCGAGCAGACCTGTGGTGGCAAGGCGCTGCTGCCGGCCGACCCGTTCCAGCAGGCCAAGGTGCGCGAGCTGCTCAAGGAGATCGAGCTGTACATCGAGCTGCCGGCACGTACCTGCTATGCCGAGTCGTTCTTCGGCGCGGCGGTGGAGCCGTTGATCAAGGAGCGTGCGCGCACCGAGTTGCTGGCGGGGTTTGCCACGCTCAAGCGCAACGGCCGTTTTGCACCTTACGTGGCGGGTGATGAACTGACCATAGCCGACCTGATGTTCTGCTTCTCGGTCGATCTGGCCTACGCCGTGGGCAAGAAAGTGCTGAACATCGACTTCCTGGCGGATTTCCCTGAAGCGAAAGCGTTGCTCGAGTTGCTGGGGAAAAACCCGCACATGGCGCGAGTCGTAGCGGACAAGGAGGCGGCGATGCCGGCCTTCATGGAGTTGATTCGCAGCGGCAAGCGCTGAAGAAGGGAGAGGAGGGCTGCATTACAGCCCTCCAATGGCGGTCAGCGCGAAGCCAGTAGCGCCTTGCCGCGAACGACAGCAGCTCTGACTTGCGCTGGCGCCGTACCACCAATGTGGTCACGGGCATTCACCGAACCTTCCAGGGTCAGCACGGCGAACACGTCCTGCTCGATCTGGTCGCTGAACTGGCGCAGCTCGTCCAGGCTCATTTCGGCCAGGTCCTTGCCGGTGTCGACGCCATACTTCACGGCGTGGCCGACGATCTCGTGGCAATCACGGAACGGCAGGCCGCGGCGCACCAGGTAATCGGCCAGATCCGTGGCGGTGGAGAAGCCGCGCAGGGCAGCTTCGCGCATGATCGCGTGCTTGGGCTTGATGGCCGGGATCATGTCGGCGAAGGCGCGCAGCGAGTCGCGCAGGGTATCGGCGGCGTCGAACAGCGGTTCCTTGTCTTCCTGGTTGTCCTTGTTGTAGGCCAGTGGTTGGCCTTTCATCAGGGTCAGCAGGCCGGTCAGGGCGCCGAACACGCGGCCGGTCTTGCCACGCACCAGCTCTGGGACGTCCGGATTCTTCTTTTGCGGCATGATCGAGCTGCCGGTGCAGAAACGGTCAGGCAGGTCGATGAACTGGAACTGCGCGCTGGTCCACAGCACCAGCTCTTCGGAGAAGCGCGACAGGTGCATCATCGCCACGCTGGCGGCGGCGCAGAATTCGATGGCGAAATCACGGTCCGAAACGCCGTCCAGCGAGTTGCCGCCCACGGCCTCGAAGCCCAGCAGCTTGCAGGTCAGCTCGCGGTCGATCGGGTAGGTGGTGCCGGCCAGTGCGGCGCTGCCCAGGGGCATGCGGTTGGCGCGCTTGCGGCAGTCGACCAAGCGCTCGTAGTCGCGGCTGAGCATTTCGAACCAGGCCAGCAGGTGGTGGCCGAAGGTGACTGGCTGGGCGGTCTGCAAGTGGGTGAAGCCCGGCATGATGGTCTCGGCTTCACGCTCGGCCTGTTCCAGCAGGCCCTGCTGCAGGCGGGTGATCTCGGCGAGGATCAGGTCGATCTCGTCGCGCAGCCACAGGCGGATATCGGTGGCCACCTGGTCGTTGCGGCTGCGGCCGGTGTGCAGTTTTTTGCCGGTGATGCCGATGCGGTCGGTCAGGCGTGCTTCGATGTTCATGTGCACGTCTTCGAGGTCGACGCGCCAGTCGAAATTGCCGGCTTCGATTTCACCCTGGATGGTGGTCAGGCCGTCGATGATGGTGTCGCGCTCGCCGACGCTGAGAACGCCAACCTGCGCCAGCATGGTGGCGTGGGCGATCGAACCCATGATGTCGTGGCGGTACAGGCGCTTGTCGAAATCGACCGAGGCGGTGAAGCGGGCGACGAAGGCGTCGACGGGTTCACTGAAGCGGCCGCCCCAGGACTGATTGGTCTTGTCGGTGCTCATGGATTCACTCGTTGGAGGCGTGATCGAAAAAGTGGCGCCGATAATAGCAGGCTTGAGCCTGTCGCCGAAGGACGCCGGTCGAGAGAAATCGTCAGCAAACCTTGGCCGGGGCGGGCGAAGACGATATTCACCGATTGAACGGCAGTGTTCCACGGACCGTCTACAGTTGGACAAAGGACTGGCAGCGAATCTGCCGGCTCAGTGAATCTTTGGCCTTCGCATCGGTCTAGAGCGTGACCGCAGTGTCGCTCGACCTGCATCTGTCTACGCTATACCTGTGCGAGACTCACTCAGGAATCCAGAGCAATTATGAATGTCCTGATCGTTGATGACGAATCCCAAGCCCGTGAACGCCTGTCGCGGCTATTCGGGGACCTGGAGGGGTACACCGTGCTGGAGCCCAGCGCCACCAACGGCGAGGAGGCCCTGGCTTTGATCGATAGCCTGAAGCCCGATGTGGTCCTGCTGGACATCGGCATGCCGGGCCTCGATGGCCTGCAGGTGGCGGCACGCCTGTGCGAGCGCGAGGCGCCGCCGACGGTGGTGTTCTGCACCGGCGACGACGAGTACGGCGCCGAGGCGTTCAAGGACAGCACCCTCAGCCATGTAACCAAACCGATCCAGCCGCAAGGCCTGCGCGACGCCCTGCGCAAGGCCGAAAAACCCAACCGCGCCCAGCTGGCGGCGCTGACCCGGCCTGGCAGCGAAGGCGGTGGCCCGCGCAGCCATATCAGCGCGCGGACCCGCAAGGGCATCGAGTTGATCCCGTTGCCCCAGGTGATCTATTTCATTGCCGACCATAAATACGTGACCTTGCGCCACGAAGCCGGGGAAGTGCTGCTCGATGAGCCGCTCAAGGCCCTGGAAGATGAGTTTGGCGAACGTTTCGTGCGTATCCATCGCAACGCGCTGGTCGCCCGCGAACGTATCGAACGCCTGCAGCGTACGCCGCTGGGGCATTTCCAGCTGTTCCTCAAAGGCCTGGATGGTGATGCCCTGACCGTCAGCCGGCGGCATGTGGCTGGCGTGCGCAAGATGATGCAGACCCTCTGATTTTGCATGGCACGGGCTTCGCCCGTGTTCGCGGGGCAAGCCCGCTCCCACAGGTCGGGCGCTACTCTCTTTGGCAGTGGTAGACCTGAGGGAGCGGGCTTGCCCCGCGAAGAGGCCTTTCCTGCTGACCCACATCTGCTAGCGATCCCGACGGAGCTGTTATCATCGGCGGTATTCCTAAGCATCGGGGCGTTCCATGTCCACTCGCGAAATCCGCATTGCCACCCGTAAAAGTGCCTTGGCCCTGTGGCAGGCCGAATACGTCAAAGCCCGCCTCGAACAGGCGCATCCCGGTCTTCTGGTGACCTTGGTACCCATGGTCAGCCGCGGTGACAAGCTGCTCGACGCGCCGCTGGCAAAAATTGGCGGCAAGGGCCTGTTCGTCAAGGAGCTGGAAACCGCCCTGCTGGACAACGAAGCCGACATCGCCGTGCATTCGATGAAGGACGTACCTATGGACTTCCCTGAAGGCCTGGGCCTGTACTGCATCTGCGAGCGCGAAGACCCGCGTGACGCGTTCGTGTCCAACCGCTTCGCCAGCCTTGAGGCATTGCCTGCCGGCAGCATCGTCGGCACCTCCAGCCTGCGCCGCCAGGCCCAACTGCTGGCGCGTCGCCCGGACCTGGAAATCCGCTTCCTGCGCGGTAACGTCAACACGCGCCTGGCCAAGCTCGATGCCGGCGAATACGACGCCATCATCCTGGCGGCGGCGGGGCTGATTCGCTTGGGGTTCGAAGACCGTATCACCTCCAGCATCAGCGTCGACGACAGCCTTCCGGCTGGTGGCCAGGGCGCCGTAGGCATCGAATGCCGCAGCGCCGACAGCGAGATCCACGCGCTGCTGGCACCCCTGCACCATGCCGATACTGCCGACCGGGTGGTCGCCGAGCGTGCCTTGAACAAACACTTGAATGGCGGCTGCCAGGTGCCGATCGCCTGCTACGCCGTGCTCGAAGGCGAGCAGTTGTGGCTGCGTGGCCTGGTGGGCCAGCCAAGCGGCGGAACCCTGCTGGTTGCCGATGCTCGCGCCCCGCGGTCGTCCGCCGAAGCCTTGGGCGTGCAGGTGGCCGAAGACCTGCTGGGCCAAGGTGCCGAGGCCATCCTCAAGGAAGTCTATGGCGAGGCCGGGCACCCGTGAGTTCTTGGCGCCTGTTGCTGACCCGGCCTGAAGAGGACTGCGCGGCGCTGTCGCGGAGTTTGGCAGCGGCTGGCGTGGTCAGCAGTTGCCTGCCCTTGCTGACAATCGAGCCGGTCACGTTGAATGATGTGCAGCGTCGGCAGATCGCGGCATTGGGGCAGTATCAGGCGATTATCGTTGTCAGCAAACCGGCAGCCAGATTGCTACTGGACCAACAGCGGCGAGCAGGTCTGCAGGCCCCTGCAGACGGCTGGTTTACCGTAGGCGAGACAACGGCGGCGGTGCTGCAGGCCGCCGGTCTGAAGGTGACTTTCCCTACGCAAGGTGACGACAGCGAAGCCTTGCTTGCGCTACCGGGCCTGCGCGAGGCTGTCGCTGTTCCTACAGCGCGCGTCCTGATTGTCCGTGGTGTCGGAGGTCGTGAACTGCTGGCCGAGCGTCTTGCAGAGCAAGGTGCTAGTGTCGAATATCTGGAACTGTATCGTCGCTGCCTGCCGGCGTACCCGGTCGGCACGTTGATGGGCCGCATTCAAGCGGAACGCCTCAATGGCGTAGTGGTCAGCAGTGGGCAGGGTCTTGAACACCTGCAGCAGATGGCCGCCAGCGACTGGCCGCAGGTGGCGCGCCTGCCGTTGTTCGTGCCGAGCCCTCGGGTCGCCGAACTGGCCAGGGCCGCAGGGGCCCAACAGGTTGTGGATTGCCGTGGCGCGAGTGCCGCGGCCTTGCTGGCAGCCGTGCAGCGCAGCGCTGCACCTGCCTATTAAGGCGCTACGCATCAAAGCGATGCGCCCCCATGCAAAGGATGGATACGTGAGCGAAACTGTCTTGTCCCACAATGATCAGCCGTCGGCGCAGGAGCCGGCGCAGCCTGTCACCCCCCCACCCGCCAAACGTTCCGGCACCGGCCTGGCCTTGCTGGCGCTATTGGTCGGCGCGGCCGGGGTCGCCGTGGGGGGGTGGGGTGTCTGGCAGGTACGGCATCTGCAGGGCAGTGAGCTGAGCCAGGGCGAGCATCTCGAAGCGCTGAACCAGCGTGCCGCGGCCCTGCAGCAGCGTGAACAGCAGATCAGCGCCCAACTGGCCACGCTGCCGGCAGCCAGCGAACTGGAAGACCGTCGCCGCCTGGTGGCGCAGCTGCAGGGTGACCAGCAACGCCTCAGCCAGCGCCTGGAAACCGTGCTGGGCGAAAGCCGCAAGGAGTGGCGTCTGGCCGAGGCCGAGCACCTGCTGCGCCTTGCTACGCTGCGGCTATCGGCCCTGCAGGACATTACCAGTGCCAAAGCGCTGGTCGAAGGTGCCGACGAGATTCTGCGCGAGCAGAGCGACCCTGGTTCTTTCGCCGCCCGCGAGCAGCTGGCGCGCAGCTTGGCCACGCTCAACAGCACCCAGCAACCGGACCGTACCGGCTTGTACCTGAAGCTGGCCGCTCAGCGTGAACTGGTGCAGCAGCTCAGTGCCCAATCCCCCGAATTCGACAGCAATGCCGACGCGCTCGGTGCGCTGACCGCCGATGGCGACGCCGCCAGCCGCTTGTCCCAGTGGTGGGCAGAGATCTCCAAGTACTTCCAGATCGACTTCGACGCCGACGACAATGTACGGCCATTGCTGGCGGGGCAGTCGCTCAACCAGCTGCGCCTGGCCCTCAGCCTGACCATCGAGCAAGCCCAATGGGCGGCACTCAATGGCGAGGCCAAGGTCTACAACCAGGCGCTGGATGATGCGCGCAGCGTGCTACTGGCCAACTTCAACGCGGACAACCCACAGAGCAAGGCGATGCTCGACAGCCTCAACGCGCTGGCCGAGCAGCCGGTGTCGGTGGTAACCCCCGACCTGAGCGAAAGCCTGGCTGCGGTGCAGGCGTATATCCAGCGTCGCCACCTGCCTGCCGAGGGTGAAGGGGGCAAGCCATGAAGCGTGTCTACCTGCTTGCCGTCGTGGCAATCGTGGTTGCTGCTGCGCTGGGCATCGCGGTGGCCAAGCACAGCGGCTATGTGCTGATTTCCTACGGTAGCTTCCGCTACCAATCCGGGCTGTGGGCGGCGCTTGCAGCGCTGGTTGCCGTGGTAGTGCTGTTGTGGCTGCTGCGTTACCTGGTTGGCCTGGTGCTGACCTCCAGCGGCGTGGTCAACCCATGGTCGCGACGTAACCGCAGCCGGCGCATCCGCATCGCCATCGAGCAAGGCCAGCTGGATCTCGCCGAAGGTCGCTGGGCCAGCGCCCAGCGTCATCTGCACCGCGCGGCCGAGGCTGAGCGCCAGCCGTTGTTGTACTACCTTGGTGCTGCGCGTGCCGCCAATGAACAGGGGCGTGCCGAAGACAGTGACAACCTGCTGGAGCGAGCGCTGGAGCGCCAGCCCCAGGCGGAGCTGGCGATCGCCCTGACTCACGCGCAGTTGCAGATGGACCGCGGCGAAAGCGAGGGGGCCCTGGAAACCCTGCTGGCCATGCAGGAACGGCACCCGCACAACACTCAGGTGTTGCGCCTGTTGCAGCGCCTGTATCTTGAACGTGGCGACTGGTCGGCGCTGATCCGCCTGCTGCCCGATCTGCGCAAAGGCAAGGTGTTGCCGGCTGCAGAGCTGGCTGCCTTGGAGCAGCGCGCATGGGGCCAGAATCTGGGCCTCGCGGCGACCCGTGGTGACGATGATCAGAGCGCCCGTCAGGCGCTGGAGCGCGCCTGGCAGCAGTTGACCACGGCGCAGCGTCAAGAGCCGCGACTGGTGCTGGCCTATGCCGAGCAATTGCGGCAGGTAGGTGCCCAGGGTGAAGCTGAACAGGTGCTGCGCACCGCCCTCAAGCGTGAATACGAAAGCCATCTTGCACGCCTGTACGGCCTGGTGCGTGGCGATGATCCCGCTCGCCAGCTGCAAACCGCCGAAGGCTGGCTCAAGGCGCATCCGCAAGACCCCAGCTTGCTGCTTACGCTTGGTCGCCTGAGCTTGCAGAACCGCCTGTGGGGCAAGGCCCGCGACTACCTGGAAAGCAGCCTGCGCATGGAGCGCAATCCGGAAGCCTGCGCAGAGCTGGCCCGGCTGTTGGCCGGATTGGGCGAAACCGAGCGCAGCAACCAATTGTTCCAGGAAGGCCTCGGCCTGCTGGACGAGCGTTTGTTGGCTCTGCCGCTACCAGAGGGGGTGCGGGCCTGAACAAATCGTGAGCCCGCACTGGCTGCGGGCTCACGGTCATTGGTGTCTTATCCCGCATTGCACGTTCTTTCTGCAGTCGCTTTCATAAGAAATTTCCTACTGCCCGAGAAGAAGTTTCTAAGGCCACGCGGTGACATCTCTCTGCTGTCGCGCCTTGAAACAAAGCCTGCGTTTCCTCTACCGTTTCAAGCCAATTCATTTACCCTTGGACGTTCACCGCCCATGTTGCCGGCCCGCCTGCGCACGTTCTTTCTCCCTGCCTGCCTTGCCTCGTTGGCGGTGCTGATCGCGTCCTTCTATCTGGAAATCAGCCTGGGTTTGGTGCCGTGTCTGCTGTGCTTCAGCCAGCGCTTTTTGCTGGGCGTGTACGCAATGATCTGCCTGTGCGCGACCTTGCACGCACCCGGCACGATCGGGGCACTTCGGTATGGGCGGGCGGCCGTGGCCTGCGCGGCTGCTGGCGCCTTGCTGGCGGCCAGGCATGTGTGGTTGCAGGGGGCGGTCGGAGGCGGCCACGCCTGCCCGGCCTCGTTGCGCCAGGTGATGGAAGGCTCATGGAGCGAAGCTGCCCGGCAACTGGTACTCGGCGGCCCTGACTGCAGGTCATTGACCTGGAGTTTTCTTGATCTGACCTTGCCCGAATGGAGCCTGCTGGTCTTTCTGTTGCTTGCCGCGCTGCCCTTGACCTGCCAGCTGGCGTATCGTTTCCGCACCCTTGGCAAAGCTTGACCCACCGCAAGCGTTGGTCGATAGCACGACCAGTGGTGGTGCGGCAGGGTATTAAACACTTGTATGAACTTTGTCGGCTGCGTACCTTGATGGTCAGCACGTGCAGGAATAATCTCCCAGCACGCATACCGAAAATACAACTGCTCGATGCCGTCCTGCTGATGTCACCTTCGTGCTGCACGGTCGTGGTGCGAGGTGCAGCGGCATCTACCCAGAAGGGAAGAGATCGCCATGCTCGATAGTTGTCAGAACGCCCAGGAACGCTGGGGTGGGGTTCACAAGCTGATCGACCGCTGGCTCAAGGAGCGAGAGGAGCTGGTGCAGGCTTTTCGTTCCTTGCGCGATGCCAAGCCGGCGTTTGCGGACAAGGACAAGAACCGTGATTTTTGCGCGGTGCTGGTCGACTACGTGTCAGCCTGGCATTTCGAAGTCAGCGAGCAACTGGTGACCGAGGCCAAGGCGTTCGGTGACGAAAAAGCGCTGAAGCTGGCCGAAGAGATCACCCCGCGCATCAATGACATCACTCAGATTGCGTTGGCCTTCAACGATCACTGCGAAAAGGG
This sequence comes from Pseudomonas sp. NPDC089752, assembly GCF_044748725.1. Lineage (NCBI taxonomy): Bacteria > Pseudomonadati > Pseudomonadota > Gammaproteobacteria > Pseudomonadales > Pseudomonadaceae > Pseudomonas > Pseudomonas sp. NPDC089752. The sequence goes on along the minus strand of NZ_JBIVGP010000009.1, from coordinate 98,037 downwards.
CGAGTGCAAAGACACCGAACGTTTCGCCGAGAAGCTGGGCAAGCTGGGCAGCCTGCTGCATGAACGCTTCGAACTCGAAGACTGCCTGATCGAGGTGCTGCATAACGCGCACAAGGAAGAAGACGCGGTCGAGGCGTAAGGTTCGACGTCAGTCGCCGACCGCCAGCAGCTCGATTTCGAACACCAGTGGCGTGTAGGGCGCGATCAGGTCACCTGCGCCCTCTGCGCCGTAGGCTTGTGCCGAGGGGATCACCAGGCGCCATTTGGCTCCGGCCTTCATGTGCGGCAATGCCACCCGCCAGCCTTCGATCACCGAATTCAAGCTGAACCACTGCGGCTGCTGGTTCTGGTCGAACACGGTGCCATCCGGCAGCTTGCCCACATAGCGAACCTGGACCTTGCCATTGGCCTTGGGCGGCGCGCCGTTACCACTTTTCAGTTCACTGTAGAGCACGCCTTCAGCCAGCTCGTGCACGCCCGCGCGGGCCCGTTCATTGGCCATGAAGCGCGCTTCCACGCCCTGTAGCCTGGTCACTTCGGCTTGCTCGGCAGCCTTGCTGGCCTGTTCATCGTGCTGCTGGAGGATGGCCTGCATACGCGCCTGGTCGAGTTTCAACGGTTGATTCTGATAGGCCTGACGCAGGCCTTCGACCAGTGCGTCCAATTGCAATCCCGGCACCTCCTGGCGCAGGCGCTCACCGAGGCTGGCGCCCAGGCTGTAGGCCAGGTCGTGATCGTTGGCGGGTGGCGTTTCGCCGGCGGCAAATGCCACAGGAGTCATCAGGCTCAGGCCGAGAATAAAGTAACGAGGCATGCTCAACTCCAAGCTCAAGTAAATATCGGCAACGATTTGTTAAGCAACTACACTTGCACGGAGCTGCAAGATAACAACTTTGCCCAGGCATGCAACGCGGCGCTGATGAGACTGTCAACATGCCCTAGCGGCGGTAGCAGCAGAAGCATAGTATGAGCCGCAATCTCGTCAGCCAGGAGGTAAACCATGTCGGCCAAGAAGAAGCCAGTTAGTACGCCGTTACACCTGCTCCAGCAACTTTCGGGCAGCCTGCTCGAACACTTGGAAGATGCCTGCTCGCAAGCGCTGGCTGATGCTGAAAAACTGCTGGCCAAGTTGGAAAAGCAGCGCGGCAAGACCCAGGAGAAACTGCACACCGGGCGCCTGAAGTTGCAGGACGCGGCCAAGGCAGGCAAAGCCAAGGCGCAAGGTAAAGCGCAGAAATCCATCGGTGAACTTGAGTCGTTGCTCGACTCGCTCAAAGATCGTCAGACGCAAACCCGCACCTATATTCAGCAACTCAAACGCGATGCTCAGGACAGCCTGAAACTTGCCCAAGGTGTTGGCAAAGTGCGCGAGGCCGCGGGCAAGGCACTGGATCAGCGTGCGGTGGCCGCCAAGTCGGCTAAATCGGCTGCTGGAAAAGCCCCTGCCAGAACTGCCGCCAAGCCTGCTGCAAAGGCACCAGCGAAGACTGCAGCCGTCAAGGCTCCAGCTCGCGCCGCAGCGGCCAAGCCTGCTGCCGCCAAGGCGCCTGCCAGGGCTGCCGCCAAGCCTGCAGCGAAGCCAGCTGCTGCGAAGGCTCCGGCAAGAACTGCTGCGGCCAAGCCAGCTGCCAAACCTGCTGCTGCCAAAGCACCGGCCAAAGCCGCCGCCAAGCCAGCCGCCGCCAAGGCGCCGGCTAGAACTGCCGCCGCGAAGCCTGCTGCCAAGCCAGCCGCAGCTAAAGCGCCCGCCAGGACGACTGCCGCCAAGCCAGCAGCTGCCAAGGCTCCGGCCAAGCCTGCGGCTAAACCTGCCGCCAAGCCTGCGGCCAAGCCAGCTGCCAAAGTCCCTGCGAAACCCGCCGCCGCCAAACCGGTTGCCAGCAAGCCTGCCGCACCTTCGGCCAGCCCAGCGGTGACCAACTCGGCTACACCGGTAGCTCCTGCGGCCCCGGCGAGCACCCCGGCTCAGACGCCGTCTTCGGCCTCCTGAAGCCCTGCGGCCGCGACGCGCAGCTGCTCCAGCGCGTCGTGGCCACGGGCCTGGTCGGGCGCCAGCCAGGCCAGCCAGTCATCTACAGGCTCACGCGAGCCCGTAGACCATTGTTGCGTGCAGGCCTCGAGCCGTTGCAGCAGTTGTTTTTCAGCCTGCAGTTCCAAGCCTTTCAGCTGTTCACGCAACGCCGCCAATTGCGGGTCGTGCTGCGCCTGGGTTCGCCATTGCTGGCGCAAGCTGCGTAGCGGCGTGACCACCTGCTTTTGCCAGGGCTCGGCGATCGCTTGCATGGCCTGAACGCGCTCGGCGTTCGGCGCAACCCCACGCCTTTGCAACCAGGTCGCGCACAGCAGCAGGCAAACATCGCCACCCAGCGCCTGCACGCTCAGGCAAGCTTCTTCAATACCCGGCCGGGCATACAAGGCCAGCGCGTGATTCCACAGGTCGGTGTGCATGATTCGACTTACGCTCCGGGTCGAGGAAGCTGGTAGACTCCGCGACCATCATGATCAGACTATCCAACCTCACTTTACAGCGTGGTCCGCAGCGCTTGCTAGAAGGCGCCGAGATGACCCTGCACGCCGGCCACAAAGCCGGCCTGATCGGTGCCAACGGCGCCGGAAAATCCAGCCTGTTCGCCTTGCTGCGCGGTGAGCTGTCGCCCGACTCCGGCGACTGCCAGCTACCCGGCGATTGGCGCATCGCCCACATGCGCCAGGAGGTCGACACCCTCGATCGTCTGGCAGTGGACTACGTGCTCGATGGCGACGCGCGCCTGCGCAAGGTTCAGGCCGAACTCGCTTTGGCCGAGACGGCCCACGACGGCACCGCCCTGGCACGCCTGCACAGTGAGCTGGAAAGCGCCGACGGCTATACCGCCGACGCCCGCGCGCGCAAGTTGCTGGCTGGCCTTGGCTTTACCAACGAGCAGATGGACCGCCGCGTCGGCGACTTCTCCGGTGGTTGGCGGATGCGCCTGAACCTGGCCCAGGCGCTGATGTGCCCGTCCGACCTGCTGCTGCTCGACGAGCCGACCAACCACCTGGACCTCGATGCGATCCTGTGGCTGGAAGACTGGCTCAAAGGTTACCCAGGCACATTGCTGCTGATTTCCCACGACCGTGATTTCCTCGATGCCGTGGTCGACCACGTGCTGCACGTCGAGCAACGCAAGCTCAACCTGTACAAGGGCGGCTACAGCGCCTTCGAACGCACCCGTGCCGAGCGCCTGGCGCAGCAGCAGCAAGCCTACGAGAAGCAGCAGGCCCAGCGGGCGCACATGGAAAAGTACATCGCCCGCTTCAAGGCGCAAGCGACCAAGGCCCGCCAGGCGCAGAGCCGGATCAAGGCCCTGGAGCGCATGGAAGAGCTGTCGGCGGCGCATGTCGATTCGCCATTCGACTTCGTCTTCCGCGAGTCGCAGAAAATCTCCAGCCCGCTGCTGAGCCTGTCCGAAGGCTGCCTGGGCTATGGCGACAAGGCGATCCTCGACAAGGTCAAGCTGCAACTGGTGCCGGGTGCCCGTATTGGCTTGCTTGGCCCTAACGGCGCCGGCAAGTCGACCCTGATCAAGAATCTCGCAGGTGAGCTCGAGCCGCTGTCCGGCCGGCTGGTACGCGGCGAGAACCTGGCCGTTGGCTACTTCGCCCAGCATCAGCTCGATTCGCTGGACGACAAGGCCAGCCCGCTGCTGCACCTGCAGCGCATCGCTCCGACCGAACGCGAGCAGACCTTGCGCGATTTCCTTGGCGGTTTCGACTTCCATGGCAACCGCGTCGACGAGCCGGTGGTGAACTTCTCCGGGGGTGAGAAGGCCCGCCTGGCCTTGGCGCTGATCGCCTGGGAGCGGCCGAACCTGTTGCTGCTCGACGAACCGACCAACCACCTGGACCTTGAGATGCGCCTGGCGCTGACCATGGCATTGCAGGAGTTCGCCGGTGCCGTCGTGGTGGTCTCCCACGACCGCCATCTGCTCAAAAGCACCACCGACGATTTCCTGCTGGTGGCCGATGGCAAGGTCGAGCCGTTCGATGGCGACCTGGACGACTACAGCCGGTGGCTGGTCGAGTACCGCCAGCGCAGCGCGCCGGTGAGCAACGCCCCGGTCAACCCGGACAAGACCGACAAAAAGGCCCAGCGCCAGGCCGCCGCGGCCTTGCGTCAGCAACTGGCACCGCACAAGAAGGCTGCCGACAAGCTCGAAGCCGAGCTCAACCAGGTGCATGCGCAACTGGCCGAGATTGAAACCGCGTTGGGCGACAGTGGGCTGTACGAGGCGGCGCGCAAGGATGAACTGCGTGACCTTCTAGCGCGGCAGACCAAGCTCAAGCAGCGTGAAGGCGAGCTTGAGGAAGGCTGGATGGAGGCGTTGGAGACTCTGGAAAGCATGCAGGCTGAGCTGGAAGCATTGTCCTGATTTGATGTTGCCAGTGCCGGCCCTTTCGCGGGGCAAGCCCGCTCCCACAAAAGTACAGTGCATACCGTTCAATGTGGGAGCGGGCTTGCCCCGCGAAAGGGCCGGCACTGGCAACAAAAATCTCCCAGAATTTACTGGTCATTTTTTCGCCACTCCCTTAGCTTAACGTTTTGCAACATTTGTTCGAGCGAGGTGTGTGATGTCGATGGAAGTGTGGTTGGGCTTCTTTGCCGCGTGTTGGGTGATCAGCCTTTCACCTGGAGCCGGGGCGATTGCCTCGATGTCCAGCGGCCTGCAGTACGGTTTCTGGCGCGGCTATTGGAATGCGCTAGGCCTGCAGATTGGCCTGATCGTGCAGATCGCCATCATCGCCGCCGGTGTCGGCGCTGTCCTTGCGGCATCCGCCACCGCCTTCACCCTGATCAAATGGTTCGGTGTCGCTTACCTGGTCTACCTGGCCTACAAACAATGGCGCGCGTTACCGATGGACATGACCGAAGATTCCGCGGTGCGGCCGATCGGCAAGCCGCTGAGCCTGGTGTTCCGTGGCTTTCTGGTCAACGTCAGCAACCCCAAGGCCCTGGTGTTCATGCTGGCGGTGCTGCCGCAGTTCCTCAACCCGCATGCGCCGCTGCTGCCGCAGTATGTGGCGATCACGGTGACCATGATCAGCGTCGACATGCTGGTGATGGCGGGCTACACCGGCTTGGCTGCGCGGGTGCTGCGCATGCTGCGTACGCCCAAGCAGCAGAAGCGTTTGAACCGTACCTTCGCCGGGCTGTTCATTGGCGCGGCGACTTTCCTCGCCACCTTGCGCCGCGCGCCAGTCTGATTCACTGCAGGGGCCTCATCCAGGCCCCTGTCACTTGTCCCTGTCCATCATCCCCTTGAGCAGATCCAGCGGCATCGGAAACACGATGGTCGAGCTCTTGTCCCCGGCAATCGAGCCCAGCGTCTGCATATAGCGCAGCTGCATGGCCCCCGGCTCTTTACTGAGCATCTGCGCGGCCTGCATCAGCTTTTCCGACGCCTGCAATTCGCCTTCGGCATGGATCACCTTGGCCCTGCGTTCGCGCTCGGCCTCGGCCTGGCGGGCGATGGCGCGGACCATCGATTCGTTGAGGTCGACGTGCTTGATCTCGACGTTGGCGACTTTGATCCCCCAGGCATCGGTCTGTGCGTCCAGCACCTGGCGGATGTCCAGGTTCAGCTGTTCACGCTCGGCCAGCAGCTCGTCCAGTTCGTGCTTGCCCAGCACAGCGCGCAGGGTGGTCTGGGCCAGCTGGCTGGTGGCGACCAGAAAGTCCTCGACCTGGATGATCGCCTTTTGCGGATCGAGCACACGAAAATACAGCACCGCATTGACCTTCACCGAGACGTTGTCGCGGGTGATCACGTCCTGCGGCGGCACGTCCAGCACCACGGTGCGCAGGTCGACCCTGACCATCTGCTGGATCACCGGGATCAGCAAGATCAGCCCCGGCCCCTTGACCTGCCAGAAGCGCCCCAGCTGGAACACCACGCCGCGCTCGTACTCACGCAAGATACGAAACGCCGACAACAACAGCACGCCCAGCAGCATCAGCAGGGCGCCGAAACCCAGTTGCACGAACATCGTCAGTCTCCTTGCACGGTAGGGGCGGCAGCGCTCACTTCCAGCATCACGCCATGCCGCGCGGTGACCCGCACGTTCTGGCCAAGCTGCAGCGGCGTGGTGCACTGCACCTGCCATTGTTCGCCCTGGGCCTGTACCGAGCCGCAGAACGGGTTACCTGCATCCACCTGGGTGACGCTGACCAGGCTGCCGACCAGGCCGGCATCGCCGCTGACCAGCGCGCGCTTGCGCGCCTTCAGGGCCATGCCCAGCACGCCGCCGATCAACACCGCCGAGACCAGCGCCAGGGTGGCGATTAGCGCCAGGGGTATGCCGAAGCCGGGGGCGTCGGTGTCGATCAGGATCACCGCACCTACCACGAACGCGACAATTCCGCCAAAGCCGACCACGCCAAAGCTGGGCAGAAACGCCTCGGCGATCATGAAAGCGATACCCAGCAGGACCAGCGCCATGCCAGCGAAACTCACCGGCAGCAGTTGCAGAGCATACAGCGCCAGCAACAGGCAGATGCCACCGACCACACCACCCACCCCTGAGCCTGGGTTCATGAACTCGAACAGCAGGCCATACACGCCGATCATGATCAGGATCAGCGCCACGCTAGGGTTGGTGATCACCGCCAGCAGGCGCGTGCGCCAGTCCGGCAGGTGCTCGACCACGCTGGCGTCGCGGGTTTGCAGCAGGCGCGGCTGGTCTGCGGCGAGCAGCGTCTTGCCGTCGAGCTGGCGCAGCAGTTCCGGCAGGTCATTGGCCTGCAGATCGATCACCTTCTGCTTGAGCGCTTCACTGGCCGACAGGCTGACCGCCTCGCGCACGGCCTTTTCCGCCCAGTCGGCGTTGCGCCCGCGCAACTGCGCCAGGCCACGGATATACGCTGCGGCATCGTTGACCTGTTTGCGTGCGAGGGTCTCGTCATCGCTGCCGGGTTTCGCCGGACCATCCTTGGGCGCGCCACCGACCTGCACCGGCGTGGCCGCGCCGAGGTTGGTCCCGGGGGCCATGGCCGCGACGTGGCTGGCGTAGAGGATGTAGGTGCCGGCGCTGGCGGCTCGTGCGCCGCTGGGGGCAACGAAACTGGCCACCGGCACAGGGCTGGCGAGAATCGCCTTGATGATCTGGCGCATGGCGCTGTCCAGCCCGCCCGGCGTGTCCATGCGGATCACCACCAGTTGCGCACCCTGATCCCGCGCCTGGTCCAGGCCACGCAGCACGTAGTCGGCGCTGGCCGGGCCGATGGCATCGTCGATGCTCAGTACCCAGACTGCGCCAGGCGCGGCCTGGCTGCCCGGCGCGAGGCCTAGCATCAGCACCAGCAACCACCAGCGCCAGCAGCGAGCGATCACCTGTCGTCACCTTGTTCGCCTCTATCTCCGAAGTTTAGTCATGCCTGCCCGGGCACGGCCTAAAATTGGAGAGGGGGGCGAAACCGGAGGTGCATCATGCGAATGGCCAAGACCCTGCAGCAGCGCCTGGACCAGGCCAACTGCGATTACGACATCATTCCCCATCCCCACTCGGCGACTAGCCTTGAGTCGGCGCGCACCGCAGGTGTGCCAGCCGAGCGGGTGGCCAAGTCGGTCATGCTCGACGATCGTCATGGCAACTACATCATGGCGGTGCTACCGGCCAACCGGCACTTGGACATGAGCAAGGTGCGCATGACCGGCGCCTGGCAAATGACCCGTGAAAGTGGCCTGCCGAGCCTGTTCGGTGATTGCGAGCGCGGCGCCATTCCGGCAATGGGTGACGCTTACCAGATAAAGATGCTGCTCGATTCGAGTCTTACCCGCCAGGGCGATGTCTACCTGGAGGCGGGTGACCACGATCACCTGATCCACATGAGCATGGAGCAGTACCTGAAACTGGTACCGCAAGCCGAAGTACGCGAGCTGTGCTGATGTTCTCAAACCCATGCCGGGCCGGCGTCGTGGACGGCCTGCCCGGCACACAGGAGGAATCATGGAAGCACCGACCCATCCGTTTTCCGAGCTGTTCAAGCAGTTGGGCTTGCCCGACGATCCGCAGAGTATCGACCAGTTCATTACCAGCCATTCACCGCTGAAAAACGAAATCAAACTGGTGGATGCGCCGTTCTGGACCGACGCTCAGCGTGCATTTCTCAAGGAAAGCATCATTGAAGATGCCGATTGGGCGGTGCCCTTCGATCAACTCAACGAAGCGCTGCGCCGCCCCCGAAAATAAAGCGCCGAGCGGCACCTGACGAGTGTTGGGCCGTTGCTATGCTCAGGAAAACAATAAGGGGATAGGCGCCATGAAAGATCCCTACGCATCAGGTTTCTGGTGCTCCGTGACGATCCTGGGCACGCTGACGGCCGGCTACTTCTACGGCATCCGCCATACGCACCAGATGAACCAGGCCGTGCAGTTCCTCTACGCCGCTGCCGCCGTTACTGCGGCGGTGGCGTTGCTGGGGCTGACGTGGATTGCCTGGCAGCAGCTGCACCTGAACAAGCGTGAGGTGATCCAGGGGCGAACGTTGCTCACCATCTGGAATACCAAGGTCGCGCTGCGCCGGGTGGAAACGGTGTTCGACCGCTATTTCTGGGGCAGTTACTGGCATTCAGGGCGGACCTTCGAGGAGGTCATGGGCGAGCTCAAGGGCACGCCGCTGGAGCAGAGCCTGGAGGCGCTGAAACGCCAATGCCGGACGCTCGACCGCGAAGTCCACGACCATCATCACCACTGGCTGGCCAATGCCCGCGACCTGTCCAGCGTGGCCACAGCCATGGCCCGCGAGCGCTATCAGCTGGATTTGTGTGAGCCATCGAGCACCGGCCATGGCAATACGGCCGTGCTTAACCGGGACTTGGAAGTGCTGGTGTATACCTGGTCGGCGCGCCTGCGCAGCTTCGACCATCAACTGGACGAGCTGGAGCGCGCCTACCACTGAGGCGAGATCATTCGCCGCGGATGTATTGCTCCAATTGCTGAATCAGGTTGGCCTGTTCGGCGATAGTTTCCTTGACCAGGTCACCGATCGACAGCAGGCCCAGCAACTCGCCATTGCTGACTACCGGCAAGTGACGCAGGTGGCGGTTGGTCATCAGGTTCATGCAGTACTCGAGGTTCTGCTTGGGTTCCACCGTGACCACCGGCGCGCTCATGATTTCCCGCACTGGCGTGGCCGCCGAAGAACGGCCCTTGAGCACCAGCTTGCGCGCATAGTCACGCTCACTGACGATCCCCACCACTTTGCCGTCCTCTACCACGGGCAGCGCACCGATGTTTTTTTCTGCCAGCTTTTTCAGGGCCTCCAATACCGACTCATCAGGGCCGATGGTGTGCACGGTCTGATGGTGCAGCTTGGTCTTGAGGATTTGTTCGACGTTCTTCATACAGGCCTCTGCGGGTGGAAAAGTCGGGCTCTTGGAGTAAATAAAGCATCCAGCACGACGCTCTGCACGGCAATGCAGGAAACGGCATGGAGGCGATTGAAAAACGTCATGGGCGATCGTCTCCGTCGGCCTCTTCGCGGCTAAAGCCGCTCCCACAGGGCAGGTGAAAACCCCAGTGGGAGCGGCTTTAGACGCGAAGAGGCCGGCACAGCTGGCTCAAAGCTTCGGCATTTGCCCAATCCGCGCAACCATCTCGCTCACCACCTGCAAGTCCAGCATGAACTGCTCCACGGTCTTGAACTCGTTATCGTTGTGCCCGGTGTATTTCACATCCGGCATCGCCAGGCCGAACTGCACGCCGTTGGGCAGGTCGTGCACCGAGGTGGCGCCGGCAGAGGTGCCGAAGGCGTGCTCCATGCCCAGGTTCTCGCTGGCCACATCGAGCAGCGCCTTGACCCATTCGCCCTCGGGGTTGCGGTACATCGGCTCGTCGAGGCTGTAGTCGAAGGCGACCGAGGTGTGGCTCTGGCGGGTCCATTGACCCAGCTTGTCGGCCAGTTCGTCCTTGATCGTGGCCAGCGGCTTGCCTTTGGGAATGCGCAGGTTGACTGCCAGCTTGAGGCCTTTTTCATCCACGCCGACAAAGGTCGGTGAAGCGGTCAGTGGGCCCATGAATTCATCCTTGAAGTCCACGCCTAGCTTCTTGCCCAGGTAATCCAGGCCCCAGTTGTCGGCGGTGTAGCGGGCGGCATCGGTGAAGTGGTTGTGCTTGAGCGGCACCTGCTGGCCGAGGCCGTTTATGAAGCCAAGCATGCGCGCCACTGGGTTGACCCCGGATTCCGGCTCGGAGGAGTGGGCCGATACCCCTGTCACGGTGAGCAGTACGTGTTTGCCATCGACCTTGGCCGCAATGCTGAAATCGCCGCCATTGTCCTTCACGTACTTGGCGCCGGCTTGTTCGAGCTGCTCGGCCAACCGTTCCGGGTTGTCGCTGACCAGGGTCGCCACCGAGGTGGTGGGGATCTGGTTGGTCGCCAGGCCGCCGGTGAGGTTGATGATCTCCGCGCCTTTGCCGCTGCCTGGGCGCTTGCTGAAGCTGGCCATGACCGTGCCGTAGCCTTTCTCGGCAATTACCACCGGGTAGCCGCCATCGAGCGCCAGGTTGTAGGCGGGGGTGGGATTGCGTTCGAAGTAATAGGGGATGGCATCACCGCTGGTTTCTTCCGTGGTGTCGATCAGCAATTTGAACTGCCGGGCCAATGGCAGGTTTTCGTCTTTCGCCACCTTCAGCGCGTACAACGCGACGACGATGCCGTTCTTGTCGTCTTCGGTGCCACGGCCGTACATGCGGTCGCCGACCAGGGTGACCTTGAAGGGGTCGAGTTTGGTGCCGTCGGCCAATTTCCAATTGTCTGGATTGACCGGCACCACGTCGGCGTGGGCATGAATGCCGACCACGTCTTTGCCGGCGCCCAGCGAGATCTCGTAGACACGGTTGTCGACGTTGCGGAAAGCCAGACCAAAGCCCTCGGCCAGCGCCTTGATCTTGTCGGCGATCTTCAGGAACTCGGGGTTCTCGTGCTGCGGCAAGCCGTCGACGCTGAAGGTGGGAATAGCCACCAGTTCGCGCAGGGTTTCGGTGGCAGCCTTGCCATATTTGATGCGGGTGTAGAGGCCAAGCAGGCGGTTGATTTCATTTTGTTGCTCGGCGTTCAGCTGCTTGCCGGCGAGGTAGGCGTCGAGGGTTGCGCCAAGGTTGTCGGCCTTGGCCTGCTCGCTGTCTTTGAGTTTGCCGAGGAACTGCTTGAAGTCGCTTGGGTCGGTGCCATCGAAGGCTTTGACGATGGCGGCGGACTGCTGTTGGGTGAGGTTGGCCTGAGCGGGCTGAGTGAACAGGCCGATGCTGGCCAGCAGCAAGGTGGTTGCGGTGAGTTTTTTCAGAGGCATGGAGGCGCGCATTCCTTCGCGAATCATTGTTATGGGATACCCGTCGAGAAAACGGGAAGGTGCCCACGCTAACACCAATGACCCATGGCACGGGAGTGCCAGAAATGCGATATGTCGCACAAACGAAAAAGCCCCGGGCACAGGCCCAGGGCTTTTTGATATGGCGCACTCGGCGGGATTCGAACCCACGACCCCTGCCTTCGGAGGGCAGTACTCTATCCAGCTGAGCTACGAGTGCAACGCGCACGCATGATACCCATCTGATCCGGTGGCGTCCATCGCCTTGATCTGTGGCCCTTTTTCCTCTGCTATTGGCGGGCCCTTTCGCGGCTGAAGCCGCTCCCACAGAGATAGCACTAATCCAGTGGGAGCGGCTTTAGCCGCGAAGAGGCCGGCACAGGCGAAAAACGCATCTATCCATATGCAATAAAGGTATTTACACGCCAGTTCTTATGCCCGCTATTATCTGGTCACAACTTGTTATAACAAGTCCCCACTCAGCGAAGAGACCCATGGCCGAACTCCTCCCCCTGTCCCCGGTACCGCTCTATACCCAGCTCAAGGAACTGCTGCGCGAACGCATCCTCGACGGTGCCTACGCACCACACAGCCGCATGCCTTCTGAAAGCGAACTGGGCAAGGCGTTCGACGTCAGCCGCATCACCGTGCGCCAGGCCTTGGGCGACCTGCAGAAGGAAGGGCTGATCTTCAAGATTCATGGCAAGGGCACCTTCGTCGCCAAGCCCAAGGCGTTCCAGAACGTCAGCACGCTGCAGGGCCTGGCCGAGTCGATGACGCAGATGGGCTACGAAGTGCTCAACCGCCTGCGCAGCTTGCGCCATGTACCGGCCAATGCGCTGGTGGCGGCGCGGCTGCAGGTCGAGGAGGGCAGCCTGGTCACCGAGATCCGTCGGGTGCGCCTGATCAACCGTGAGCCGGTGTCGCTGGAAATCACCTGGTTGCCCAAGGCCGTCGGCGAAAAGCTGGAAAAGGCCGACCTGGTCACCCGCGACATCTTCCTGTTGCTGGAAAACGACTGCGGTATCGCCCTCGGCCATGCCGACCTGGCCATCGACGCGGTGCTGGCCGACAGCGACCTGACCCAGGCGCTGGATGTGGAGGAGGGCTCGCCGATCATGCGCATCGAGCGCCTCACCCATGCCGCTGACGGCACGCCGCTGGACTTCGAACACCTCTATTACCGCGGCGATGCCTTCCAGTACCGCCTGCGCATCGACCGCCAGAAGGGGGGCAAGGCATGAGCATCGAGACTCAGGACTACGACATCATCGTCATCGGCGGCGGCACCGCCGGGCCGATGGCGGCGATCAAGGCCAAGGAGCAGGACAAAAGCCTGCGCGTGCTGCTGCTGGACAAGGCCAACGTCAAGCGCAGCGGCGCCATCAGCATGGGCATGGACGGCCTGAACAACGCAATCATCCCCGGCCACGCCACGCCCGAGCAGTACACCAAGGAAATCACCGTAGCCAACGATGGCATCGTCAATCAGGCCGCCGTGTATGCCTACGCCACGCACAGTTTCGAAACCCTCGAACAGCTCGACCGCTGGGGCGTGAAGTTCGAAAAGGACGAGACCGGCGACTACGCGGTGAAGAAGGTCCATCACATGGGCGCCTACGTGTTGCCCATGCCCGAAGGCCATGACATCAAGAAGGTGCTCTACCGCCAGCTCAAGCGCGCCCGGGTCGAGATCAGCAACCGCATGGTCTGCACCCGCGTGCTGCTCGATGGTGAAGGGGCGGCGGCCGGTGTGCTGGGTTTCGATTGCCGTAGCGGCGAGTTCCGCGTGGTCCGCGCCAAGGCCGTGATCCTCGCCTGCGGTGCCGCCGGGCGCCTCGGCCTGCCGTCGTCGGGCTACCTGATGGGCACCTATGAAAACCCGACCAACGCTGGCGATGGCTATGCCATGGCCTACCACGCGGGTGCCGAGCTGGCCAACCTGGAGTGCTTCCAGATCAACCCGCTGATCAAGGATTACAACGGCCCGGCCTGCGCCTACGTGACCGGCCCGCTCGGCGGGTATACCGCCAACAGCAAGGGCGAGCGCTTCATCGAGTGCGACTACTGGAGTGGGCAGATGATGTGGGAGTTCCACCAGGAACTCGAAGGCGGCAATGGGCCGGTATTCCTCAAGCTCGACCACCTGGCCGAGGAAACCATCCAGAACATCGAAGAGATTCTGCACAGCAACGAGCGCCCCAGCCGTGGCCAGTTCCATGCCGGACGCGGCACCGACTACCGCCAGCACATGGTCGAGATGCACATTTCCGAGATCGGTTTCTGCTCCGGGCATTCGGCCTCGGGGGTTTGGGTCAACGAGAAGGCCGAGACCAGCGTCAAAGGCCTGTATGCCGCAGGGGACATGGCTGCAGTGCCGCACAACTACATGCTCGGCGCCTTCGCCTACGGCTGGTTCGCCGGTGTGAACGCGGCGCACTACGTGGCCGGGCGCGAGCTGGCCGAGGTCGATGTCGCTCAGGTCGAGCGCGAACGTGAGCGTGTATTCGCGCCGTTGCACCGTGAGCACGGCCTGCCGCCAGCGCAGGTCGAGTACAAGCTGCGGCGCATGGTCAACGACTACCTGCAACCGCCCAAGGTGACCAAGAAGATGGAGATCGGCCTGACGCGTTTCGCCGAAATCGAGCGCGACCTTGCGCAGATGAAGGCCAACAACCCTCACGAGCTGATGCGCGCGATGGAGGTAACGGTGATCCGCGACTGCGCCGAAATGGCCGCTCGCGCGTCGCTGTTCCGCGAAGAAAGCCGCTGGGGCCTGTACCACCACCGGGTCGACTTCCCCGAGCGCAACGATGGCGACTGGTTCTGCCATTGCCACCTGAAGAAGGGCGAAAACGGAGCGATGACCAGCTTCAAGAAAGCCGTCGAACCCTACCTGATCGCCCTGGATGCCGAGGAGCAGACCGCCTACGACCGCCTGCGGGTAAAGGCGGATGCAGCATAGGCAACATCAAACCCTGTGGGAGCGGGCTTGCCCCGCGAACACCGGCGCAGCCGGTGCCATACACCGTGGTGTTTTCTTCGCGGGGCAAGCCCGCTCCCACAGGGCATTGTGCAAGCTTCTAGATAAAGTGCGCCTATGAAGGCCCGAGGAAACCGTGAAATGGCCTACCAGCCGCAAGAAATCTTCTTCCGCAGCAGCGCCCCGGTGACCATCGACGAAGACAAGTGCATCGCCGAAAAAGGCTGCACGGTGTGCGTCGAGGTCTGCCCCATGGACTTGCTGGCCATCAACCCGGCCACGCAGAAGGCCTACATGGCCTTCGACGAGTGCTGGTACTGCATGCCCTGCGAGAAGGATTGCCCCACCGGTGCGGTGAAGGTCGACATCCCGTACCTGCTGCGCTGAACCACGCCTGCCATCCGGCCAACCACCGGACGCCCACCTGCAATGCCCCTCGTTTCCCACCACCCAAGCCCGGTGGCGGAGACGACCTCAATACCTATAACGATTCGAGGGGAACACCCATGCGCCTTGTAGCAACCGTGGCCGGCCTCGTGCTGGCAATCACTGGCCTGAACGCCAGCGCCGAAACCATTCGTATCGCCATCGGCACCCAGGACACCACCATCAACTGCGCCACAGGTGGGCTGCTGATCCGTGAGCTGGGCCTGCTGGAGAAGTACCTGCCGCATGACGGCAAGTACAAGGATGCGCAGTACCAGATCGAATGGAAGAACTTCACCAGCGGCGCGCCGCTGACCAACGAGATGGTCGCCGGCAAGCTCGACTTCGGCGCCATGGCCGACTTCCCTGGCTCGTTCAACGGCGTCGCCCACCTGGATGCCGGCAAGCGCAGCCTGTTCATCAGTGTGCTGTCGGGCAGCGTGCAGGGCAGCGGCAACGGCATCGTCGTACCCGCCACTTCCGCCGTGCAGTCGCTGAGCGAACTCAAGGGCAAGACCATCTCCGTGCCGTTCGCCTCCACGGCCCACGGCATGCTGCTGCGCGCTGTCGCCGCGCAAGGCTGGGACCCGCAGAAAGACGTGAGGATCATCGCCCAGGCCCCCGAGATTGCAGGCTCCGCCTTGCGCAGCAACCGCATCGAGGCGCACGCCGACTTCGTCCCATTCGCCGAGCTGTTCCCCAACCGGGGCTTCGCCCGCAAGATCTACGATGGCGCCCAGGCCAACGCGCCAACCTTCCACGGCGCGTTGGTGGATGCCGAGTACGCGAGCAAATACCCCGAAGTGGTCACCGCCTACCTGCGTGCAAGCCTTGAGGCCGACCGCCTGATCGCCGCCGAGCCGGAGAAGTACAGCGAGCTGATCGAGAAGGTCACCGGCATCGAAGCCGAGGTCAATTACCTGTTCCACGGCCCACTGGGCCTGCAGACCCGCGACCTGACCTGGAAGCCTGAGTATCGCCAGGCCGTCGCCACCTCCATCGACACCCTCAAGCTGCTGAAAAAGACTGACCGCGGGCTCGATACCCGCCAGTTCATCGATGACCAGTACATCCGCGCCGCCTTCAAACAGGCGGGTGTGGATTACGACAAGGCGCTGAAGAATTATGACCCGCTGCCGCTCAAGGCCGTGGATGCGCTGACCGGCAAACCGATCACCGATTTCAGCCGCCTGGCGCAGATCTGGGTGCGCGGTGAAGACAAGGTGCGCCATTACGCATCACCCGAGGCCGCGCTCGGTGCCTTGGCTCAGCTGGAGCAAGAGGGCAAGGACATCCGCGCCATCTACGCCCAGGCTGCCGACAGCGGCATCAAGTTGCTGGCCAACCAGGCCTGGTTCGTGCGCAACGGCAAGGGCGAACTGGCCGCTTTCCTGCTCAAGGACCAGGCCGAGCAGTACGCCAAGGCCCATGGCGGTGAAGCGCTGGACTTCGTCAGCGCCAACCAGAAGCTGGTCGCCCAGCGCTGACCGGGAGGCATCGTCATGACTCGCAAACGCTGGTCCGTGCGCCTGGCATCGTTGCTCGCCTGCCTGCTGTTCTGGCAGGTGGCTGCCGCTGCCAAGCTCGACTTTGGCCTGTTCACCTTCACCTACGTACCGACGCCCAGAGCGGTCTTGGAGGCGGCCTGGCAGTTGCTCTCTTCCAGTACCTTGCTCGCGCATCTGGGCAGCAGCCTGTCGCGGGTGTTTGCCGGTTATGGCGTCGCGGCATTGTTCGGCGTGGCCCTGGGGCTGCTGATCGGCCGTTCGAAATGGGCCGAAGACACCCTTATGCCGCCACTTGAGGTGCTGCGGCCGATCCCGGCGGTGGCCTGGATCCCGTTGGCAATCCTGATGTTCCCCTCGTCGGAGCTGTCGATGGTGTTCATCACCTTCACCGGCGCGCTGTTCCCGATCCTGCTCAACACCGTGCACGGCGTGGAGGCGGTCGACCCGCGCCTGATCGCCTCGGCACGCAGCCTGGGGGCGGGGCGCTGGGCGATCCTGCGTGAGGTGGTGATGCCCGGCGCGCTGCCGAGCATCGTCACCGGCCTTGCCATCGGCATGGGCACTTCCTGGTTCTGCCTGGTCACCGCCGAGATGATCTCTGGGCAGTTCGGCATCGGCTATTACACCTGGGAGTCGTACACCTTGCAGAACTACCCGGACATCATCGTCGGCATGTTGCTGATTGGCGTGCTGGGCATGGGCAGCAGCGCCCTGGTCAAGCACCTCGGCGCATTGGCCACTCCGTGGTACCGCACGCGGAGGGCTGCCTGATGACGAGTTATCAACAGACCCCGGAGCCTGGGCGAATCGAAGGGCGTGGCCTGTCGATACGCCTGGGGCAGGGCGCCGATGCGTTCGAGGCGGTGCAGCGCCTGGACTTTGCCGTCGCCCCTGGTGAGTTCGTATGCATCCTCGGGCCTTCCGGCTGTGGCAAGTCGACCTTGCTCGGCGCCCTGGCCGGGCATCTGGTCCCCAGCACGGGTCAACTGACCGTGGACGGCCAGGCCATTCACGGCCCATCGCCGCAGCGCGGCATGGTGTTCCAGCATCACACCTTGCTGCCATGGCGCCGCGTGCTCGACAACGTCGCCTTTGGCCTGAAGATGCAAGGCTTGGGCAAGGCCGAGCGGCAGCGCCAGGCGCGTGAAATGCTGCAGTTGGTTGGCCTCGCCGACTTCGCCGGGCGCTGGCCGAGCCAGCTGTCCGGCGGCATGCAGCAGCGCGCCGAGATCGCCCGAGTGCTGATCAACCACCCGCGCCTGCTACTGATGGACGAACCCTTCGGCGCCCTCGATGCACAAACCCGCGCGCGGATGCAGGAGCTGCTGCTGGATATCTGGGCACGCATCCGCACCACCGTGGTGTTCGTCACCCACGACATCGATGAAGCCTTGTTCCTGGCTGACCGCATTCTGGTGATGAGCCCGCGCCCCGGGCGCTTCATCGAGGACCTGCGCCTGGACTTCCCCCGCCCGCGCCGCGCCAGCTTGCTGACCAGCCCGGCTTTCACCCATCTCAAGCGTCACTGCCTGGCCTTGCTGCGCCACGAGGAAGGCCGCGAACTGCCGCGCCTGACACCACTGGGGCTGCCGGACACTGACCACCCTCCGCTACGGATCGCGCTATGACTGAACGAAAAACCGACAACCCCGATATCCTTGCTCTGCTGCCGCGTCTCGAAGCCGCCGACCCGGGCGTGCGCCGCATCGCCCTGATCGAGCTGGCGGACTTGGAGGACCCGGATGGCTTGCCGTGGCTGACCGATGCACTGCTGGTGGACACGGCCGACGAAGTCCGCAGTGAGGCCGCGCGGCTGCTCGAAGCCTGGGAAGAACCCGAGGTGGTGCAAGCGCTGTGCGCAGCGTTGGCCGACACCGCCGAGCCGGTGCGCCTGGCCGCCGCGCAGAGCCTGAGCGAACTCAAGAGCCTCGAAACCGGGCAGTTGATCCTGCCCTGGGTCAAGCACGCCGATGCGTTCGTGCGCGCCAGCGCCCTGCGAGCGTTGCGCGAGCTGCGCCTGGAAGATGCCGCCGCACCGGCGCTGCTGGCACTGGCGGATGACGATGCGGCCGTGCGCCGCGAGGCGGTGGGCATACTTGGCTGGCTCAAGCACCAACCGGCATTGCCGGCATTGGCAAGGCTGGCGCAGGCCGAGCCGGATACTGAAGTGCGCCGCGCTGCCATCGGCGCACTGGGTCTTGCGCGTGACAATGCGGTGCTGCCTGCACTGGTATCGGCGTTGAAGGATGACGCTTGGCAAGTGCGCGAAGAAGCCGCGACTACCCTGGGTAAAGTAGGCCAGGGACAGGCCGGCCCGGCGCTGGTGGAAGCCTTGGCCGACGGTTTCTGGCAGGTACGTCTGCGTGCGGCGCGCGCGTTGGGGCGCCTGCGCTATGCCCCAGCACTCGACGCGCTCGGCGAACTGCTCGGGCATGGCATTGCCAACCTGCGCAAGGAAGCGGCACTGGCT
Organism: Pseudomonas sp. NPDC089752; assembly: GCF_044748725.1. Lineage (NCBI taxonomy): Bacteria > Pseudomonadati > Pseudomonadota > Gammaproteobacteria > Pseudomonadales > Pseudomonadaceae > Pseudomonas > Pseudomonas sp. NPDC089752. The sequence goes on along the minus strand of NZ_JBIVGP010000009.1, from coordinate 79,305 downwards.
TTGGGTGAACTGGGCCAGGCGCGTGCGTTGCCGGTGCTGCAGGCTGCCGAGGTAGACAGCGACCCTGAGGTGCGCAAGGCGGTGCGCATTGCCCTGGCGCAATTGCGCGGGGTGGCGTGATGAATGCGCCGGGGGCAATCCGCAACCTGCGTGGGGCAGGGCAGCTGGTGCTGCAATGGGAGGATGGCGAGCACAGCATCAGCCATGCCCGCCTGCGCGGTGCCTGCCCATGTTCACAATGCCGGGCGGCGCGGGCGCTGGGCGCTATTGCGGTAGTGGACGCTGATGTACGCATCGAACGGATCGAGTCGCAGGGTTACGGCGTGCAGTTGGTGTTCAGCGACGGGCATGAGCGGGGGATTTATCCCTGGACATACCTCGGGGCCTTGATGGCCAGTGAGGACTCTTCGCGGGCAAGCCCGCTCCCACAGGGATCACGCTGAACCCTGTGGGAGCGGGCTTGCCCGCGAATAGGGTCACAGGGCAATCAGCTCCGGCCGCAAACCTTCGACACGCCGAACCGGCGGCTGATAGCCGCCATCCCCGGTGATCTGATGCAACACTTTTTCACGCAACCCATGCAACGCCACTCCCGTGCGCAGCCTTGGGTGCGGCAGGTCGATCTCGACCACCGCCTTGATCCTTCCTGGCCGCGGCTCCAGCACCACTACCCGATCCGCCAGGTACGTCGCTTCCTCGGCATCGTGGGTCACCAGCAAGGTTGTGATGCCCGCCCGTTCGCGGATCGCCAGCAGTTCGTCTTGCAATTGCTGGCGGGTCAATGCATCCAGCGCGCCGAACGGCTCGTCCAGCAGCAGAATGCGCGGGCTCGCCACCAGCCCACGGGCAATAGCAACGCGCTGGGCCATGCCACCGGACAGTTGGTGGGGGTAAGCCGACTCGAAGCCAACCAGCCCCACCAGCAGCACGAACTCATGCACGCGACGGGCGCGTTCACCTTGCGTCAGCTGCTCATTGACCAGGCCCAGCGCAATGTTCTGTTCCACCGTCAGCCACGGGAACAGGCGATGCTCCTGGAACACGATGCCACGCTCGCCACCGATGCCGCTTACGGCCTGGCCATCGATGCGGATACTGCCGCTGTAGTCGGTGTCCAGCCCGACCAGCAGGCGCAGCAGGGTGGACTTGCCGCAACCGGAGGCACCGACGATGGCGATGAACTCACCCTCGTTGATCGCCAGGTTGAAGTTGCGGATGGCTTCGAGGGGCTGGCCATCGACGCTGAAGACCTTGCCCACGCCTTCGAAGCTGACCAGCGCGGGCGTGGTGTCGGGTTGGTTGGCTGCCAGCAGGTGCGATGTGTTGAAAGCGTTCATGCGGTTCTCCAGCGCGTGGCGCGCGATTCGAGGCGTTGTCCGAGGGTGCCGAGCAGGGCGCCGACCAGGCCGATCAGCAGCATGGCGGCCATGACCTGGTCCATGCGAAACAGCTGCTGCGCGCCGATCATCAGGCTGGCGATGCCGCCGTCCGATGGCATGAAGTATTCCGCGCCGATGGTGCCCAGCCAGGCATAGATCAGCGATAGGCGCAGGCCGGCGAAAATCGCCGGAGCCGCGCCGGGCAGCACCAGCAGGCGCAGGCGCTGCCACAGGTTCAGGCGCAGGGTGCGGGCGGCTTCGCCCAGTTGCGGCGAGAGGCTGGCAATGCCGCGTTGGGTGGCAATCAGCAGCGGAAAGAAGGCCGCCAAGGCAACGAACACGTTCTTGGCACCTTCGCCAAGGCCGAACCAGGCGGTCAGCAGCGGCACCCAGGCGAACAGCGCTACCTGGCGCAAGGCCGAGAGGCTGGGGCCCACTACGCGTTCGGCGGAGTGAGACAGGCCCAGCAGCAGGCCGGTCAGCAGCCCCGCGCCCCCACCGAGCACAAGGCCGGTGAGGGTGCGTTGCAGGCTCAGCAGCATGGCCTGCGGCAGCGAGCCGTCGGCCAGTCCGGCGAACAGCGTGTGCACCACGCCCAAAGGCGAGGTCAGAATGTTCTGGTCGACCCAGCCAAGGCTGCTGCTGGCCTGCCACAGCGCCAACAGTGCTGCTGGCAGCAACAGGCTCTGCCAGCCCTTGGGCACGGGGCCGCGCTGCTGTTCGCCGGTAGCCGGTTGTGGCCAGTACACCAGGCGTTTTTCCAACAGCGAAAAGCCGCGTTCCATCAGCGCGCCAACCAGGCCGATGACCAGGATGCACAGCAGCACCAGGTCGAGCATGAACAGCTGCCGGCCCCATACCATCAGGTAACCGATGCCCTCACTCGAGGCCAGCAGCTCCACGGCCAGCAACGAAGTCCAGCCGGTGGCCAGGGCCAGGCGCACGCCGGTGAGGAACGCGGGCAGGGCCGCCGGCAGCAACAGGCGCAGGAACAGCAGGTGACGCGGCAGGCGCAAAGCCGCAGCGGCTTCACGCAGCTTGGGCTGGGCATCGCGGACACCGACCAAGGTATGCAGGGTGACCGGCACCACCACGGCTTTGACCAGCACCACCAGCTTGAGCAGCTCACCGATGCCGAAAAACAGCATGAACAGCGGAATCCAGGCGAGGGTGGGGATCTGTGCAAGTGCCACGAAGGTTGGCAGCACCAAGGTTTGCGCAGTGCGCGAAGTCCCCAGCCAGGTCCCCAGCAGCAAGCCGCTGGCGATCCCGGCCAGCAATCCCCAGAACAGCCGTTGCAGACTTATCCACAAGTGTCCCCAAAGCTCGCCGGTGCCAAACTCCAGCGCGCTCTGCCACACCAGCGAAGGCGCCGGCAGAATCTGCTCGCTCATCCAGTGCTGCCGACTGGCCACAATCCAAAGCAGCACAATCAGCACCGGCAACAGCCAAGGCAGGAGGGCAACGCGGCCCTTGTGGGAGCGGCCTTGCGCCGCGAATGGGCCGCGCAGCGGCCCCCCCCGATCCCTGCTCAGTACTCCATTCATCGGCCGTCCCTCAAAGTGTTTCCAGGTTATGCACTTATGGAATTAAAAATTCTCATCTGTGGCTTTCAAGAGATAAGAGCATGCGCGCCCCTCATGCGGAAGCCTCCCGCCGTTGCGTTTTCCTCATATTTTCCATGCGTATTCCGCAACCCGCCCGGCGAGCCGCGCAGCGTGTGATTTATGTCTTTTGGTTACTAAAAAATGAAGTTTTGATCTTTGTAGGTTCTAACCAGACCTGCCTAGCTTCTGGCCAAAGCGCCGGCCATCGCCGGTGGCAGCCTGCCAAGGAGCCTTGCCATGAACACCCCGCTGCGTCACCTGATTACCGCCCTCGGGCTGGTCGGTTTCTTCGCCCTCAGCGCCCAGGCTGCCGAATCGGCCAAGCCCGAGAGCATCCGTATCGCTGTACCCGACCTCAGCGCCGGCAGCAAGCACAGTGCCGGCGGCGTGGTCGATGTGCTGCGCGATCAGCAATTGCTGGAAAAGGAGTTCGCCAAAGACGGCATCCGCATCGACTGGCATTTCTTCAAGGGCGCCGGCCCCGTGGTCAACGAAGCGCTGGCCAACGGCCAGGCCGACTTCGCCTACCTCGGTGACCTGGCGGCAATCGTCGGCAAGGCCAATGGCCTCGACACCCGGGTGCTGTCTGCCGGCGTGCGTGGGGTGAAAAGCTACCTGGGCGTGGTGCCGGGCTCTGGCATCAAGACCCTGCACGACCTCAGGGGCAAGCGCGTGGCGGTGTTCCGTGGCACCGCCAACCAGCTGTCGTTCGCCAGCGCATTGGCCAGCCAAGGGCTGTCCGAGCGCGACCTGAAAGTGATCAACCTGGATTTCAACGCCGCCAACGCCGCGCTGGCCGCCAAGCAGATAGACGCCACCTGGGGCCTGTCCAACCTGCTGTCGCTGCGTGAGCGCGGCCTGGTCGAGTTGCCGGTCAACTCGCGTGATCTGAAAGGCGCCGGCAGCACCCAGGCGGTGCTTCTGGGAACCGGTGAATTCATCCGCCAGTACCCCGAGCTGGTGCAGCGATTGGTCAACGCTCAGGAGCGCGCTACTAGCTGGCTGCGCGACGAGCACAACCGCGATGCCTTCGTCGACCTGGTGGCGAACAACGCCAGCTGGCCGCGCAGCATCCTCAGCGACGACCTGGCCAAAGAAGACCTCGCCCACTACTTCGACCCGCGCCTGGACGCCGACTTCCTCGCCCAGTTGCAGCAAGGCGTCGACCTGGCCGCGCGCGAGCGCCTGATCCGCAAAGGCTTCCAGGTTGCTGACTGGATCGAGCCGCGTTTTCTCGACGCCGCCCTGAAGCAGGAACACGCCGTACAAGCCGCCCGCTGAATCTCAACCCCCGACAATCACCGCAAGGACCATGACCATGAGCAACGCAGCACTGGCCACCGCACCGCAAGCCCTCGAACTCGATATCCACCCTGTCGCAGGCCGCATCGGCGCTGAGATTCGCGGGGTGAAATTGTCCCCCGATCTGGATGCCGCGACGATCGAAGCTATCCAGGCTGCCCTGGTGCAGCACAAGGTGATCTTCTTCCGTGGCCAGTCCCACCTGGATGACCAAAGCCAGGAAGGCTTCGCCAAGCTGCTCGGCGAGCCGGTCGCCCACCCCACCGTACCGGTGGTCGACGGCACCAGCTATCTGCTGCAGCTCGATGGCGCCGAAGGCCAGCGGGCCAACTCGTGGCACACCGACGTGACTTTCGTCGATGCCTACCCCAAGGCCTCGATCCTGCGCAGCGTGGTCGCCCCGGCTTCCGGTGGCGATACCGTGTGGGCCAACACGGCGGCGGCGTACCAGGAACTGCCCGAACCGCTGCGTGAACTGGCCGACAAACTGTGGGCGGTGCACAGCAACGAATACGACTACGCCAGCATCAAGCCGGATGTCGACGCGGCCAAACTCGAACGTTACCGCAAGGTGTTCACCTCGACGGTGTACGAAACCGAGCACCCGGTGGTGCGGGTGCACCCGGTCAGCGGTGAGCGGGCGTTGCAGCTGGGGCATTTCGTCAAGCGCATCAAGGGCTACTCGCTGGCCGATTCGCAGCACCTGTTCGCGGTGCTGCAAGGGCATGTGACGCGCCTGGAGAACACCGTGCGCTGGCGCTGGGAGGCGGGGGATGTGGCGATCTGGGATAACCGCGCGACGCAGCATTATGCGGTGGATGACTACGGTACTCAGCCACGGGTGGTGCGCCGGGTGACGTTGGCGGGTGAGGTGCCGGTGGGTGTGGATGGCCAGCTGAGCCGGACTACCCGCAAGGGCTAAGGCCAGCAGAGGACCTTGTGGGAGCGGGCTTGCCCGCGAATACGATGGTGAATTCCCCAACGCATTCGCGGGCAAGCCCGCTCCCACAGGTTCGGTGATCAGCTTCCAGATCCGTGTTTGAAATCTCAGGTCTCGGCATCACAAGCAATCAACTGCCTGACCATCCCCTGCGCCAACGGCGACAACCCGTACCCCACCCGGCTCACCACCCCATAGCGGGTATAGAACGATTCTTCCTGCTCCGCCGCCAGGTGCGCCAGCTGCAGCGCCACCAACCCCTGCCCCGACTGATACGGCCGCAGATTGGCACTGCAGGCGATGCCGATGGTGTCCGAGTGCAGCACCACGTTGAGCAGCGCATAGCCGTGCTCGCATTCCACCGTCGGCAGAAAATCCTGTCTTCCGCTGAGGTCGCTGAGGATCTTGCGGATGTTCGGCGGGCGGAAGGTGGTCGCCAGTGGGTAATCGAAAACATCCCGGGCATTCACCTGGTCGCGCTCGGTCAGTGGGTGCCCGGCGCGGCAGCAGAAATGCCAGCGCTGCGGTGCCAGCTTATGCACGCGGTAGTCCGGGTCGGACTCGAACTGGCGGGTGTCGGCGACGAAGAATTCGATTTCCTCGGCCATCAGCTTGCGGTTCAGCGCTTGCCAGTTATCTACCTGAAAACAGGTGCGCGCCGCCGGGTATTCGGCGACGAAGCGCGCCACCGCCCGAGGCACCAGGCCGCCCGCGGGGGCCGGGCCGGAGCCGAAGCGCACCACGCCGGTGGTGGCGCCGTTGAACTGGTGGATTTCGTTGACCAGGTTATGCGCGCCGTGCACCAGCCGCCGCGAATGCTCCAGCACCAGAAGGCCCTGGCGGGTGGGGGCCAGCTCTTTGCTGGCGCGGTCGACCAGGCGGCAGCCGATGTTGTGCTCCAGGGTCTGGATGCTGCGGCTGAACGCCGATTGCGACAGGTTCACCGCCGCCGCAGCAGCGACAAAACTGCGGTGTTCGACAAGAGCGATGAAGTGGCGAAGCTGACGGAGGTCGATATGCATTTTCTACATGAAAATCTTCGGTCGAATGCAATTGATGAAGAGGGTGAGCCCCCTTATAAAGGGTGTTACTTATTCCACAAAATATGAATTACACATATTTATATCTCTTAAAAGAATATAAGCCCACCTGACCGCGATTCGGTTCCGCTAACGGAAATGCTCGCCAGGGCCAATGCCTCAAGGAGCATTTGCATGACCCGACTTTCCCGTTGGCCTGCACGCGCGTCGCGTTTCACCTTGCAACCCTTGGCTGCCGGCGTGCTGCTGGCCGCTGCCAATGGCAGTTATGCCGAAGAACCGACCAGCACCGCGCCTGCCGTGGAACAGGAAGCCAAGCTCGGCACCGTCACTGTCAATGCCCGCCGCCGCGAGGAAACCGCGCAAAGCGTGCCCACGCCGATCAGCGTGCTGAACAGCGAAACCCTGGAAACCCAGCGCATCTATCGTGTGCAGGACCTGCAGCAACTGGTGCCCAGCACCAACGTGGCCTATGTGCATGCCCGCCAGTCGAGCATCTCGATCCGTGGCCTGGGCAACAACCCGGCCAGCGATGGCCTGGAAGGCAGCGTCGGTATCTACCTCGACAACGTCTACCTCGGCCGCCCCGGCATGGCGGTGTTCGACCTGCTCGATGTCGAGCAACTGGAAGTGCTGCGTGGCCCGCAGGGCACGCTGTTCGGCAAGAACACCACGGCCGGGGTGCTGAACATCACCACGCGCAAGCCGACCTTCCACCGCGAGGGCAGCATTCAGCAATCCATCGGCGAAGACGGCTACCTGCAGACCCAGGGCAGTTTCTCCGGGCCGATCAGCGAGACCCTGGCCGGACGCATCAGCGCCTACCGCACTGAAGACGACGGCTATGTGAAGAACATCCACAACGGCGATGACCTCAACGGCGGCAAGCGCCAGGGCTTTCGCACCCAGTTGCTGTTCCAGCCGAGCGAAACCTTCAACCTGCGCTGGATCGGCGAGTACAACGAAGAGGACTCCAGCAACGGCATTCTCAGCCTGTACAGCACCGGGCCGACCATCAATGGCATCAACCGCTACGAGAGCCTGGCCGCCCAAGCCGGCGCCACGCTGGTGTCGGGCAAGGACCGCAAGGTCAACTTCGACGCCGACCAGCAGGTGACGGTGTTCCAGGGCGGTACCTCGGTGGAGGCCAACTGGACCCTGCCCAACGACTTCACCCTGACGTCGATCACCGCCTACCGCTGGTGGGATTTCACCCCGCGCAACGACGATGGCCTCGACGTGCCGGTGTTCTACAGCGCTGGTGTGTCAGTGCGCGACAAGCAGTACTCGCAGGAGATCCGCCTGGCATCGCCCACCGGAGGCGCCTTCGACTACGTGCTCGGCGCGTACTACTTCAAACAGGACTTGGACAACACTTCCTTCACTTACTATGGCCCGCAGGCGGACGTCTGGAACCTCACCCCGGCCGGTGCCCTGAACAACGTCAACACGATCGGCGACGGCCACATCGATACCGACAGCTATGCGCTGTTTGCCCAGGGCACCTGGCACGTCACCGACCGCCTCGACTTCACCGCCGGTATCCGCGGCACCTATGAAGAGAAGAGCGCCTGGGTAACCCGCGATGCGCCAAGCGGCGGCGCGGCGGTGACTGGAGCGGCGGCAGCGGCACGCCAGGGCAGGGTGGGCGCCTACGATTCCGGCGACCTCAACCAGTACAGCTTCAGCCCTTCCGGCCTGCTCGGCCTGAGCTACCGCTTCAACGAGCAGTTGCTGGGCTATGCCACTCTGACCCACGGCGAAAAGTCCGGCGGCATCAACCTCACCGTCGGCGCGGCGCCACGGCTTGGCACCGACTCGCTGCTGGTTGGCACCGAGCGGGTCAACAACGCCGAAGTCGGCCTCAAGAGCACCCTGTTCGACGACCGCCTGCAGCTCAACGCCAACCTGTTCTGGGCCGAAGTGCATGGCTACCAGGCCAACGTCTACGACCAGATCAACCGCGTACAGTACCTGGCCAACGCCGGCCAGGTGCGCTCGCGGGGCCTGGAGTTCGAAGCCACGGCACTGCCGATTCGCGGCCTGACGGTCAACTTCAACGGCTCATGGAACGATGTGCGCTACACCGAATACGACGATGCGCCATGCCCGCCTGAGGTGAGCCTGGCCAATGCCACCGCCACTTGCGATTTGTCCGGCCACCAGGTGGTCGGCGCCTCCAAGTACATCGCCAACCTCAACACCCAGTACAAGTGGCAGGCCACCGAGCACGTCGAGCCTTACGTCACTGCCAGCTACGCCTTCCGCTCGAAAGCGGTCGGCACCATCGACGATTCCGATTACGGCCAGATCCCCAGCTACGCGCTGGTCAACCTCTCCGCCGGCGTGCGCCTGGACCAGGGCGACGGCGTGGTCGACCTGTCGCTGTGGGTGAAAAACGCCGGCGACAAGACCTATTTCACCAGCCTGTGGAACTCCGCCAACGGTGGTTATGCCGGCGTGCTCGGTACCCCGCGCACCTTCGGCGCCACCGCCCGTTACGACTTCTGAGCACAAGGAGCTTTGCCATGAATGCCAAGACCGAAACCCCTGCACTGCCTGAAGGCGCCTGCCTGACTGCCAAGGTCCCCGAGCGTGATGAAGCGCTGCTCGGTGATGTGGTGGTCAACCCGTACCGCCTGGCACCGCTGACCGCGATCATCCGTGACGGCGGGCGTACTTTGAGTGCGGCCCACGTGCGCGTGCTGGGCCGCGGCGAGCGCGGGGTGGATATCAACTACGACGTGTCCGACCGCTCGCTGTGGACCTACGGCGGCATCCCGGTGTTCGGGCTGTATCCGGACTACGTCAACCAGGTGGAAGTGACCTACAAGCTGGACGGCGAGCGCATTCGCGAGCGCTACCATATCTACGCGCCGGCCGTGCGTCTGCCGGTGGTGGCGAAACAGACTGCCGCGTTGCCGGAAGTCGAGCCGATCAAGGTTGCGGCGGGCTTCGAAAACCGCCTGTACCTCTTCAACCACCTGCAGGGTGATATCCCGGGTGCGCGTGCCTTCAAGTGGAACGGCCTGGGCGGCGCGGCAGAGTGGGACCAGGTCGGCAACAACTGGATATCCGATAGCAACGGCGACGTGCGCTGGTACCTGGATATCGAGCAGATCCACGATTCCAACCGCCGCGACGGCCTGGGCGGCACCATGGGCTTCCAGCAGACCCGCGACGGCAAGTTGATCTGGGGCCAGGGCCAGACTTACTCCAAGTACGACCTGCTGGGCCGGCGCATCTGGCAGCGCAGCCTGCCGGACAAGTTCGCCGACTTTTCCCACGAGATCCGCGAAACGAGCAATGGCACCTACCTGCTGCGCGTGGGTACCAGCGACTACCGCCGCCCGGATGGCAAGCGTGTGCGCTCGATCCGTGACCACATCATCGAGGTCAACGAAGCTGGCGACGTGCTGGACTTCTGGGACCTGAATCAGATTCTCGACCCGTATCGCGGCGACTTGCTGGAAACCCTCGGCAAGGCCGCCATCCAGCTACCGCCGGGCGTACAGAAACAGGATGAGCGCCTGGCCAACGAGCTGGCCGAAGGCGACCTGCCGTTCGGTGATACCCCAGGTGTCGGCACCGGGCGTAACTGGGCGCACGTCAATGCCATCGACTACGATGCCGATGACGACAGCATTATCGTTTCAGCGCGCCATCAAGGTGTGGCCAAGATTGGCCGTGACAAGGTGGTGAAGTGGATTCTCGCCTCGCCACAGGGCTGGCCGCAGCGGCTGCAGGACAAAGTGCTCAAGCCGGTTGCGGGTGAGGGCTTTGATTGGTCGTGGACTCAGCACACCGCCTGGCTGACCGGTAAAGGCACACTGACTGTGTTCGACAATGGCTGGGGGCGTGACTTTGCTCCGACCAAGTTGAGTGGCAATTACAGCCGTGCCGTGGAGTACAAAATCGACGAGGCCAAGGGTACGGTCGAGCAGGTCTGGGAGTACGGCAAGGAGCGTGGCGACGAGTGGTATAGCCCGGTGACGTCGGTGGTGGCTTATCGGCCGGAGACCGATACCCAGTTCATCTATTCGGCATCGGTGAATTTCCTGACGCCTGAGAAGCTCACGACCACTGTGTTGAATGAGGTTCGGCGGGGGACGCAGGAGGTGTTGGTGGAATTGAAGGTGCATAGCCGACAGCCGGGTTCCGTTGGCTATCGAGCCTTGGTGATCGATCTGGCCAAGGCATTCTGATTCACACTTTTTTCAACTCATTCGTCTAACCTGTACCGGCCTCTTCGCGGGCAAGCCCGCTCCCACTGAATCCTGCACCTTCTGAAGGCTGTGGGGTACCTGTGGGAGCGGGCTTGCCCGCGAAGAGGCCAGTTGTCATTGTGCAAAATCCTTAAATTCTGCCGGCCTGTTCAACCATTCGTTCTTTTTTTCGAACAGCCTATTGTCCTACACCCCAGCAGCCGCTTAGCATTCGTTTGAGATTTCAAACGCTCGATGCCCTGCCTTGGGCGCTTTTCAACAATCAACAATTCGGGAAGCCGACATGCAGCTCAAAGACGCTCAGTTGTTCCGCCAGCAAGCCTTCATCAACGGTGAGTGGCTGGATGCGGACAGCGGCCAGACCATCAATGTGACCAACCCGGCCACTGGTGAAGTCATCGGTACCGTGCCGAAGATGGGCACCGCGGAAACCCGCCGCGCCATCGAAGCCGCCGACAAGGCCCTGCCGGCCTGGCGTGCACTGACCGCCAAAGAGCGCTCGAACAAGCTGCGTCGCTGGTTCGAACTGATGATCGAGAACCAGGACGACCTGGCTCGCCTGATGACCACCGAGCAAGGCAAGCCACTGGCCGAAGCCAAGGGCGAAATCGCCTACGCCGCCTCGTTCATCGAGTGGTTCGCCGAAGAAGCCAAGCGCGTGTACGGCGACACCATCCCAGGCCACCAGCCAGACAAGCGCCTGATCGTCATCAAGCAGCCAATCGGCGTTACCGCGGCCATCACCCCGTGGAACTTCCCGGCCGCGATGATCACCCGTAAAGCCGGCCCGGCCCTGGCCGCTGGCTGCACCATGGTGCTCAAGCCCGCTTCGCAAACCCCGTACTCCGCCCTGGCCCTGGTCGAGCTGGCTACCCGTGCCGGCATCCCGGCTGGCGTGCTGAGCGTCGTCACCGGCAGCGCTGGCGAAGTCGGCGGCGAGCTGACCGGCAACTCCCTGGTACGCAAGCTGTCCTTCACCGGCTCGACCGAAATCGGTCGCCAGCTGATGGAAGAATGCGCCAAGGACATCAAGAAAGTTTCCCTGGAGCTGGGTGGCAACGCCCCGTTCATCGTGTTCGACGATGCCGACCTGGACAAGGCGGTCGAAGGCGCGATCATCTCCAAGTACCGCAACAACGGCCAGACCTGCGTCTGCGCCAACCGTATCTACGTGCAGGACGGCGTCTACGACGCGTTCGCCGAGAAGCTGGCCGCCGCAGTGGCCAAGCTGAAGATCGGTAACGGCCTGGAAGATGGCACCACCACTGGCCCGCTGATCGACGGCAAAGCTGTCGCCAAGGTTCAGGAACACATCGAAGACGCCGTCTCCAAAGGCGCCAAGGTGCTCTCCGGTGGCAAGATCATCGAAGGCAACTTCTTCGAGCCGACCATCCTGGTCGACGTGCCGAAGACTGCCGCTGTCGCCAAAGAAGAGACCTTCGGCCCACTGGCGCCGCTGTTCCGCTTCAAAGACGAAGCCGAAGTCATCGCCATGTCCAACGACACCGAGTTCGGCCTGGCCTCGTACTTCTACGCCCGTGACATGAGCCGTGTGTTCCGTGTCGCCGAGGCGCTGGAATACGGCATGGTGGGTATCAACACCGGCCTGATCTCCAACGAAGTCGCGCCGTTCGGCGGCATCAAGGCCTCGGGCCTGGGCCGTGAAGGTTCCAAATACGGTATCGAGGACTACCTCGAAATCAAATACCTGTGCATCAGCGTTTGATCGCACGGTAAAGGTTTTACCTCTGCCAGCGGGGCGCGAGAGCGACGTCTCGCTGGCCTTTTTGACATAGCAATACCTGGTGGCCAGGGCGTTCACGGCAGTCGATCAACGAATACTGTTCGCGAGCACTCCCCAGCCACCCCCGAATAAAAGCGCCGCTGATCGGTGCAAATGAGGGCATTATGAGCAAGACCAACGAATCCTTGATGCAACGTCGTATCGCCGCCGTCCCACGTGGCGTTGGCCAGATCCACCCGATCTTCGTTGAAAGCGCGAAGAACTCGACCGTGATCGACGTTGAAGGCCGCGAACTGATCGACTTCGCCGGCGGCATCGCAGTATTGAACACCGGCCACCTGCACCCGAAAGTGGTTGCAGCCGTGCAAGAGCAGCTGACCAAAGTCAGCCACACCTGCTTCCAGGTGTTGGCCTACGAACCCTACGTAGAGCTGTGCGAAAAAATCAACAAGCTGGTCCCAGGCGACTTCGAGAAGAAGACCCTGCTGGTCACCTCCGGCTCCGAAGCCGTTGAAAACGCCGTGAAGATCGCCCGTGCCGCCACTGGCCGCGCTGGCGTGATCGCCTTCACCGGCGGCTACCACGGCCGTACCATGATGACCCTGGGCCTGACCGGCAAGGTCGTGCCGTACTCCGCTGGCATGGGCCTGATGCCAGGCGGCATCTTCCGCGCCCTGTTCCCGAGCGAGCTGCACGGTGTCAGCGTTGACGACGCCATTGCCTCGGTCGAGCGCATCTTCAAGAACGACGCCGAGCCGCGCGACATCGCCGCGATCATCCTCGAGCCAGTACAAGGCGAAGGCGGCTTCCTGCCAGCGCCGAAAGAGCTGATGAAGCGCCTGCGCGAGCTGTGCGACAAGCACGGTATCCTGCTGATCGCCGACGAAGTGCAGACCGGCGCTGGCCGTACCGGCACCTTCTTCGCCATGGAGCAGATGGGCGTCGCGCCTGACCTGACCACCTTCGCCAAGTCCATCGCTGGCGGTTTCCCGCTGGCCGGCGTGTGCGGCAAGGCCGAGTACATGGACGCCATCGCCCCAGGCGGCCTGGGCGGCACCTACGCCGGTTCGCCGATCGCCTGCGCTGCGGCACTGGCCGTCATCCAGGTGTTCGAGGAAGAGAAACTGCTGGACCGCAGCAAAGCTGTTGGTGAGCGCCTGACCGCTGGCCTGCGTCAGATCCAGGAAAAGCACCCGATCATCGGCGACGTCCGTGGTCTGGGCTCGATGATCGCTGTGGAAGTCTTCGAAAAAGGCACCCACACCCCGAACGCCGCCGCCGTTGCTCAAGTAGTAGCCAAGGCACGCGACAAGGGTCTGATCCTGCTGTCCTGCGGCACCTACGGCAACGTCCTGCGTATCCTGGTTCCGCTGACCGCCGAAGACGCACTGCTGGACAAAGGCCTGGCCATCATCGAAGAGTGCTTCGCTGAACTCGGTTGATGTGACGCGCTTCATAAAAAAACCCGCCTAGGCGGGTTTTTTTTGTGCCCAACAAAGGCCTGTGGCGCTATGGTTGTTGCAGGACTTGCCTTGGAAGCTGCAACGGATTTGCGTGTCAGGGATATTCAGGAGTTGGCCATGAACGCTGCAGACCCCACCCCACCTAGCATACTGATTGCCGAAGGTGACCCCTGGGTACGCGACATGCTGCGTGAGATGCTGCTCAGCGTGCGCTGCGATGCCCGGCTGCAAGTGTGCGCCGATGGCTCGGAGGCGCTCTCTGCGTTGGCCAGCAAGCCCGACCTGATCATCGCCGCCCGCGAGCTGACCGGCGTCGATGGCCTTGACCTGCTGCGCAAGGTGCGCGCCAAGGGGCCTGGGTTGCCGTTCATCCTCATGAGCAATCGCAGTGACAGCGCCAGCGTGCGCGAGGCACTGCCACTGCACCCCACGGCTTACCTGAGCAAGCCGCTGAATCTGGAAAACCTGCGCAAGCGCCTGGAAGAGCTGCTGCTGGCTGTGGGCGAGCAGATCGCCTGCCCGGTACCGCCGCTGCAGCCAGGTGCCAGCTTGCCCGCTTTCCTTGAGCAGCGCCGCGCCACTGCCGATGGCGGGCCGTTGTTCGCCGATGTACAGGTAGCGATCAAACGTGCGCTCAATCCCCAGGGGTTGAACCTCAAGGTGCTCGAAGAAGAGGTGCGCAACGACCCGCAGGTGACGGCTGTGTTGATCGCTGCCGCAAACAGCGCGGCTTTGCATCGTGACGCGCCGGTGCAGACATTGCTGCAGGCGCTGAACAAGTTGGGCAGCACGCAGAGCATGAACCTGATCCTAGGGCTCACCCTCAAGCGCAGCGCACGCCTGACCGACCCTTTGCTGGCACAGCATGCGGCGCATTTCTGGAACCTCTCACTGCATACCGCCGAATACGCGCGGTCACTGGCGCGCAAGCTCGAACTGGATGAAGAACGTTGTTATTGCGCCGGGCTGCTGCACTGCCTGGGCGACCTGGCAGTGCTGCGTTGCCTGCAGGAATGGCGGCTGGCCGGTGGTGAGTTGGATGAAGGGCAGGTGCAGACGTCGCTCAAAGAATTTGGCGCGGCTTTCGGCTCGGCGCTACGCACTCGCTGGCGCTTGCCGCTTAGCCTGCGGGAGCTGATTGCGGCGATCTACCAATTGGGTGGCGGGGTCTATTCGCGGGAGATTCTGGCGATGAACCTGGCTGGGCAACTGGCGCGATTGCCGGCGGATCAGGGGTTGGAAAAAGTCGCCGACAACAAGACCGCGCGCTTGCTCAAGGTAGGGCTGCCGGAGCTGAGCCGGTTGCGCAAGGTGGAGAATCCTGAGGTTAAGCCGCAGGAGGAGGCCAAGGCTGAGGTCATTGAGATCAGGGATGAAGAGCCGCCGGTTGCGGAGTCAGAAGCCTCCTCATAGGAACCTTGTGGGAGCGGGCTTGCCCCGCGAAGAGAGCACTGCAGTGCAGGGCACCGGCTTCGCCGGTGTTCGCGGGGCAAGCCCGCTCCCACAAAAGCTCACTCGTCAGCTGCTGACAATCTGATTCTTCCCCTGCCGCTTGGCCCGGTACATCGCTTCATCAGCCCTGGCAAACAGGCTGTCCAGCGACTCATCCGTATCGCCAAGCCCGGTCACTCCTTGGCTTACCGTCACCCCATACACTTGCTCAGCATGGCTGAAACTCAGCCGCTGGATCTCGCGCTGCAGGCGTTCGGCAATCTGCTCTGCAACTTGCGCGGTGCAGCCCGGGAACACCGCCGCAAACTCTTCGCCACCAATGCGCCCGAACAGGTCGCCCCGCCGTAGCACGGCTTTACCGGCGTCGGCGATGCGTTGCAGAACCTGATCGCCTTCCTGGTGGCCGTAGCTGTCGTTGATCTGCTTGAAGTCGTCGATGTCCAGCAGCAGGAAGGCCATCGGGGTGCCCTCTTCACGGGCGTTGTCGAAGGCCTGTTGGGCGCATTCGAAGAAGTGCCGGCGGTTGCTGCTCTGGGTCAGCACGTCGGTGGTCGCCAGGCGCTGCAGTTCGCCTTCGAGCTGCTTCTTTTCGGTGATGTCCTCGGCAATACCGACGATGATCACTCGGTCGCCTTCGCGCTGCTGGTTGATGTAGCACTTGTCACTCAGCCAGCGCATCTGCCCGCTGGCGTTGATGATGCGGTATTCGCGGTCTTCCACGGCGCCTTTGACCAGCACCTGGGTAAGGCTGCGTTCGGCGTAATCCAGGTCGTCGGGGTAGATGCTGTCGCGCCACTCGTTGAAGTCGGCCAACACCTGGCTGGCCGGGCGGCCGAAGATGCGCTCGTAGGCGGGGCTGACGTAGAGCACCTGGCGGGTTTCCCAGTCGAAGGCCCAAAGCACCGCATTGACGCTGTCGAGCAACGAGCTGTAGAGCTGTTCACGTTCGCTCAGCCGTGCGACTTCGCCCTGAGCATGCAGCAAGGCCAGCAAGGTTTGCGCGGCTTCAGGAGGGGCGTTGCCGGGCAATGATGAATGGATGTTCTTGGCCATGTGCACGGAGCGTTTCTCGACAGGTGAGCGTGCGGCCACAGACCGGCCCGCCACGCGGGCGATGTGCGGAATTTGAGTGGTTTTTCAGGGGGTAAGTTCCAGCGGGCACGCCCCATTGCAGGGCGTGCCGATCAACGGCGGTCAGGCGCCGGTGGGGCGCAGGGAATAGGTTTTCAGCTGCGCGGCAAAATCATGCAGGGCATGGATGCCGCTGGCTTCGGCTTCGTGCACCCAGTCTTTCATGGCGGCGAGCATGTCGTGGCCATTGGCGCTGGTGCGGGCCCAGATCTGCTGCAGCGCCAAACGTTTCTCGTAAATGGTCTTCAACGCCTGGCTTTGTGCGAGCAGCGACTCGATGCGCACATGGTGGCGATCTTCGAGCAGGCTGGTTTCCCGCGACAGCAGGCGCTTGGCGCGGCGGAAACGGTGGCTCACCGAGGCATCGAGCTTGGCCAGCTCCTGTTTGACCAGCGGGCCGATCACCAGCTTGCGGTACTGGGCCATGATCTGGAAGCGGTTGTTGAGGATCGCCATGGCGGTGTCCATGTCCAGATTGGCTTTGCCTTCGACGCGGTGGGCGATGGGCGCCACACGTTGCACCTTGGCCAGGCGCAGCAGGCAGAGCAGGCGTATCCAGGCCCAACCCATGTCGAACTCCCAGCGTTTGACCGACAGCTTGGCGGAGTTGGGGTAGGTGTGGTGGTTGTTGTGCAGTTCTTCGCCGCCGATGACGATGCCCCACGGCACGAGGTTGGTGGCGGCATCGCGGCATTCGAAGTTGCGATAGCCCACCGCATGGCCCAGGCCGTTGACCACACCGGCGGCCCAGAACGGAATCCACATCATCTGCACCGCCCAGATGGTGATGCCGATGGTGCCGAACAGCAGCAGGTCGATCACTGCCATCAAGGCGATGCCACCCAGCCTGTAGCGCGAGTACAGGTTGCGCTCGATCCAGTCTTCCGGGCAGTTCTTGCCATAGATGCGCAGGGTTTCCGGGTTGCGCGCCTCTTCGCGGTACAGCTCGGCGCCTTTGCGCAGCACCGTGCTCAAGCCTTTGTGCACCGGGCTGTGCGGGTCGTCAGGGGTTTCGCACTTGGCGTGGTGCTTGCGGTGAATGGCGGTCCACTCGCGGGTGTTCTGCGCCGTGGTCAGCCACAGCCAGAAGCGGAAGAAATGCTTGAGCGCGCCGTTGAGCTCCAGCGCACGGTGGGCGGAGTAGCGGTGCAGGTAGATGGTGACGCTGACGATGGTCACGTGAGTCATCAGCAGGGTAACGCCAACCAGTTGCCAGGCCGACAAGTCGAGCAGACCGTTGTACCACATAGGTGTCAGAACCCTCGAAGACACAGGGGAAGGTTGTGATTATCCCTTGGCGAGGAAATAAAACCAGTCAGCCTTTCAGATAGGACGTCACGGCATGTTTCTGCCCCTATAATGCCCCATCTTTTTTCATGGGCTTTCCCCCCCGACATGATGTCTGTTTCAGTTCGTGACGCCTTGCGCAGGGCTGCTGCTCGGCTGCTCAATCTTTTCGGTAGGAGTGCGCAGCAGCGTAGAGAGGACCAGGAGCGGCTGCGCATGGCGGCGGCGGTGTTCGATTGCACCCTGGAAGGGGTGCTGGTCACCGACCGCCAGGGGCTGATCGTGCACGTCAACCGTGCCTTCATGCGCATCACCGGCTACCAGCAGGACGAAGTGCTCGGCCAGCGCCCGAGCAAGTTCAAATCAGGCCGCCACGGTGTGCCGTTCTATCAACGGATCTACGCCACGCTGGCCGAGAAGGGCGAGTGGAGCGGAGAAATCTGGAACCGCCGCAAGAGCGGTGAAATCTATCCGCAATGGCAGACGATTCGTGCCATACGCGATGATAACGACGAGTTGAGCCATTACGTGGCGGTGTTCAGCGACATCAGCGCGATCAAGCATACCGAGCAGGAGCTGGCGTTCCTGGCCCATCACGACCCACTCACCAACCTGCCCAACCGCTTGCTGTTCAACGACCGGGTCGAGCAGGCCCTGGCGTCGGCTCAAGCCAACAAGCGCGGGTGCGCCCTGTTGCTGCTGGACCTCGATCATTTTCAAAGCATCAACGATGGGCTTGGCCATACTGTCGGTGACCAGTTGCTCAAACTGGCGGGCGAGCGCTTGGCTCAGGTGTTGGGCAACGGCGTGACCCTGGCGCGCCTGGGCGGTGATGAGTTCGGAGTGCTGGCCGAAAATTGCCAGCAAGTCGGCCAGGCCGGCAAGCTGGCGCAGGCGCTGATCGAGCGCATGGGTGAACCGTTCGAATTCGACGGGCATCGGTTGTTCATCAGTGTAAGCGTCGGCATCAGCTTGTTCCCCAGCGATGCGCTGAGCGCCGAGCAGCTGCTGCGCAACGCCGACGCGGCGCTGTTCAAGGCCAAGCACAATGGCCGCGCATGCTATGCGTTGTACACCGAAGAGCTGACGGCGCACGCCCAGCAGCGGGTGGAGACCGCCGGTGAATTGCGCCACGCGTTGGCCCATGAGGAATTGCGGGTGTTCTTCCAACCGGTTTTCGATCTGTTCACCTCGAAGATGGTCGGGGTGGAGGCGCTGGTGCGCTGGCAACATCCTCTGCGCGGCCTGGTGCCGCCGAGCGAGTTCATCCCCATCGCCGAGCGTACCGGGCTGATTGCCGAAATCGATGCCTGGGTGCTGCGCGAGGCGTGCCGGCAGATGGTTCGCTGGCAGGCCGATGGGCGCACGCTGGCATTTGTCGCGGTGAACATTTCCAGCCGGCTGTTCGGTCAGCGCGAGCTGTACCGGCAGGTGGCCCAGGTGCTGCTCGAAACTGGCCTGGCGCCGGAGTTGCTGGAACTGGAGGTGACTGAGAGTGCGGTGATGGAAGACCCGGAGGTGGCGCTGGAGCAGTTGCACCGCTTGCGTGAGCTGGGCCTGAGCCTGGCCATCGATGACTTTGGCACGGGGTATTCGTCGCTGCTGCGACTCAAGCGTCTGCCGGTGCAGAAGCTGAAGATCGACCAGGGCTTCGTCGCCGGGTTGCCGATGGATGACGACGACATCGCCATCGTGCGGGTGATCATTGCCCTGGCGCACAGCATGGGTATGCAGGTGCATGCCGAGGGCATCGAGCAGGCGGAGCAGGCCAGGTTTCTGCTGGAGCAGCAGTGCCAGCTGGGGCAGGGGTACTGGTTTGGGCGGCCGGTGCCGGCTGGGGAGTTGTGCTGGGGTTGAGGGTCTGTTGGCCAATTCTCCTACCCAGTCAGATCAATGTCTCAGCTTATCGCTCATATCGCGGATTACGCCATGTACGATACGTCTGACGAGTCTGCATTCTCCAGCGTTCCAGGTCTGCGTGTGCTGTTCCAGTAGCGCCTTGGCAGCATCCTCCACGCCCGGTACAAGCTCATCAATGATCCTGTTACCGAGGGGGGCACGGACGCCGATGGCTTCGCCAAGGCTGAGAACGCTTGCCCTGGTAACCTCATCATGGGTCCTGATGCCCTCTGGTTTCCAGACCAGCTCTGCCTCCAACCATGGTGCAGCGGACTCACCATAGACGGCAGTGCAGAGAAGGTCATAGTGCGGTGCCAGGTGATAGGCATCCGGGCGAGCGAAGAAAGAAAGATTCTTCAGGTGGGCATCATTGTTTCCAACCAGGATGTTGAAGACCAGCCATCTGAACAACTGCATTCGCGTCTGGGCCACATTACGGACCAGGCCGAGAATCGCTTGCAAAGTTTCCGTGGTCGCTTGTTGATACTTGAAACTTTTGTCCAGTGTGAGCAGTTGACAGGCGTCCAGCACGTGCAACCGTTCGAGTTGATCGTTCATCGGCGACCGGTCAAAGCGTTCGATCAGATAGGCCGCCTCGGGTACGCGGCGAATGCTGACATCGGGTACTTCAAGCCCCACTGACCGGGCAAGGTTCATCACAAACCATTCGTTCACGACCGTAGCATCGTAAAGATCGCGTTGAGGGTGATCGGGTTTGAGAATATGCGTCGAAGGCGTGTTGCCCATGGGCTCGAATAGCGCCTCGCCTTCCACGACGATTGCAAGTTTGTGTTGTGCTCCTGCCAGAGACATGCGCTTAGGTGCGCCAGTGGTCAGCGCGATCCTCGGAAGGTTGCGTATGCGCTCACTCAGTTGCGCATTTGTCAGAGGCTGCAGCCCACTCGCTTGTAGGTGCTGGGCAGCAGGCAGCAAGGTAATTGCACCCGCTGATTCAGCACCGTAGTAACCGAGCAAGCCAAAGGCGTCGGCAAATTCGATTTTAGCGTCGCTCGCCAACAAGGATCGGGCCTGTTCCTCTGGAAGCAGGTTGTCAAAAAACCACTGCACGGGGCGCAGCGATGAGCCATCGACAAGCGTTCCCTTGCTCCTGGGGAGCGAGGGCGACAGGTCATAGGCGTCAGCGTTGGCGATCCACTCAGGTGAATACTCGAGGCTCCAGACCCCTGCATCATCACACAGGGTCGCCACGTGATGGCTGTTGATTTTAATATCCAAAGTTCTCATCGGTCGGGGGCATCCACGTAAAGGCGTATGCCGAGCTCTTGCAAAACCTGCAGGACGCTGGCAACCGAGACGCTACCTTTGCCTCGTTCGATGTCCCTGAGCAAGACATGGCTTTTGCCAACGATCATTGCCAGATCCGTTTGAGTTATATCTTGGCGTTTGCGCACTTGGCGAACCGCTGCCCCCAGGTCACTGGGGGTCCGAACCTGAATGAGCGTGTTCATGGCTGACGTGGACCGATCTAAAAGATACTTTCGATTATGGCCACGAATCGGAAAATTACAAATAATACTAAGGTTTCGTTTAGTTTTTGATAGCTGACAGACTATTTGCCGAAAAATCGAAACCATAGTTTCGAAAATATGGATTTGTCTTGGATCGATTTCGAAATCTCAGCAATGCTTTAGTTCTGCTAGCCAATTTGAGGAGGAAGTGGGACTCGAATCACCGCTTGTTAAATCCTTTCGCCAACCGATCCCCACCCACCTGAATCACCGCCACCAACCCCACCAGCATGGCAATCACGGTCAGCATGATCTGGCTGTCGAACCGCTGATACCCATACCGATAGGCAATATCCCCCAACCCCCCGGCCCCGATCGCCCCGGCCATGGCCGAGGAGTTGATCAGCGTCACTAGTGTGATGGTGAACCCGCCAACGATCCCCGGCAATGCCTCCGGCAACAGCACATGCCAGACGATGTGCCAACGCCGGCAACCCATGGCCTGTGCGGCCTCCACCAAACCATGGTCGACCTCGCGCAAGCTCACTTCGGCAATCCGTGCGAAGAACGGCGTGGCGGCGATGGTCAGCGGCACCACGGCGGCCCACACGCCATAGGTGGTGCCGACCACCAGGCGGGTGAACGGGATCAGCGCGACCATCAGGATCAGGAACGGAATCGAGCGGAACAGGTTGACGAAGGCGCCGAGCACGCGGTTCAGCAGCGGCGCCTCGAAGATGCCGCGCTTGTCGCTGGTGACCAGCAGCACCGCCATCGGCACGCCCACCAGCAGCGCGATCAGCGACGACACGCCGACCATCAGCAAGGTGTCGAGCAAGCCTTCGAGCAAGCGATCAAACCACATGGCCCAGTACCTCCACGTCTTCGGCCCAGCGACGGGCGCGTTCCAGCAATTGATGGGTGTCGTGCGGCGAACCCTGAATCGACAGGATCAGCTGGCCGAGCGCATGCTCGCCGATGGTCTCCACGCCGCCTTGCAGCAGCCGTACACGCCCGCCCAGGTCACTGAACAGGTCGGACAACGCTGGTTCCCCGAGCACGCTCAGCTTGAGTACCACCGCACTGTCGCGGCCCACCGGACTGGCCCGCAGGTTTGCCTGCAAAGCCGCAGGCAGCTTGGCCTGCAAGGGCACCAGCAAGGTGCGGGTGACGTCATGCCGGGGCGAGCCGAACACCCGCCACACCTCACCCTGCTCGACCACTTCGCCGCGCTCCAATACCACCACGCGGTGGCAGATATCGCGGATCACTGCCATCTCGTGAGTAATCAGCACCACAGTCAGGCCCAGGCGCTGGTTGATGTCGCGCAGCAGTTCGAGAATCGACGCGGTGGTTTCCGGGTCCAGCGCCGAGGTAGCTTCGTCGCACAGCAGGATTTCGGGGTCATGCACCAGCGCCCGAGCGATGCCGACGCGCTGCTTCTGCCCGCCCGACAGTTGTGCCGGGTATACATGGTGCTTTTCCTGCAGGCCGACCAGCTCCAGCAACGCGCTGACCTTGCGCTGGCGCTCGGCCTTGGCCACGCCGGCCACCTTCAGTGGCAGCTCGACGTTCTGCCACACGGTCTTGGCCGACATCAGGTTGAAATGCTGGAAGATCATGCCGATGCGCCGGCGCAGCGCCACCAGGCGGTCTTCATCGAATGGCGCGATGTCCACCTGGTCGATCAGCACCCGGCCCTGGCTGGGTTGCTCCAGGCGATTGATAGTGCGCAGCAGTGACGATTTGCCGGCGCCGCTGCGGCCGATGATGCCGAAGATCTCGCCACGGCGGATATTCAGGTCGATGCCTTGCAGTGCCGGCTGCGCCTGGCCCGGGTAGGTCTTGCCGAGGCCGACGAAGCGCACATGGGCTTGGTTGACCTCCGGACGCAAGGCCTGCTCCCGGGCCGGTGGCGGCGCGGTATGAGCGGTGGGCGCCTCGACGGCGCTGGCCTGGCTCATGTCAGCCTTCCCAACCGGCTTGGTAGAGGCTGCCGTGGGCCTTGTTCAGCGCTTCGCGCACGGCGGGCGAATGCTGGTAGATGTCGACGAACTTGGCCAGGCGCGGGTCGTCCTTGCTTTGGGGGCGGATCACGAACTGGATCACGTACTCCTTGTTTTCCAGGCCGTCGAACAGCAGCGCCGACGTGGCATCGAAGGTCTTGGCCAGGCGGATGTAGGCCGGGTAGCCCTGCACCAGGTCGGCGTCGTCATAGGCGCGTACCAGTTGTACGGCCTCGACCTGGAGGATCTTCAGCTTCTTCGGGTTGGCGACGATGTCATCCTCGGTGGCCTTGTAACCGACACCCGGTTTCAGCGTGATCAGCCCGGCTTTGGCCAGCAGCTGCAGGCCCCGGCCACTGTTGATCGGGTCGTTGGCGATGGCCACGCTGGCGCCTTCGGGCAGTTCGGCGAAGCTTTTGTACTTCTTCGAATAGAGGCCGACATTGTTGATGATGCCGGGAGCGAACGGCACCAGGTTGAAGCCGGCGGCGGCCTTGGCGTTTTCCAGGAAGGGGATGTGCTGGAAGTAGTTCACGTCGATGTCGCCGCTGTTGAGGCTGACATTGGGGGCGATCCAGTCACTGAACTCGATCAGCTTCACCTCCAGGCCTTGCTTGTGGGCTTCCTCCACTGCGGCTTCCAGAGGGATGGCGAAGGCGGCGGTGGTGCCGATCTTCAGCGGCTCGGCAGCGCATGCGCCGCTGACCAGGCCGAGGGTGAGGGCGATGGCCGCGACGGGCCGGAACAGTTTCTCAAGCATGCTGCGCAACTCCAGTCGGGGCAGGGGTAGAGGTGTGGCGATAGGTCGAGCCGGGATGGTCAGCCGGCAGGTGTGGGTGGTCGCTGTGGAACAGCTTTTCGCGCAGGGTGCCTTCGGCGTAGGCGGTCTTGTAGCGGCCACGCTGTTGCAGGTGCGGGATGACCAGGTCGATGAAGTCTTCGAAGCTTTCCGGGGTAACGGTGCGGGTCAGGTTGAAGCCGTCGAGGCCGGTTTCGTCGATCCAGGCGATCAACTGTTCGGCAACCTGCTCGGGCGCGCCGATAAGGGTCACGTAGCGCCCGCCGAGGGCGTGTTGCTCCAGCAGGCGACGGCGGGTCCAGGCGTTTTCCTGCAGTTGGCGGGTGGCCGACTGGATGGCGTTGCCCTTGCTGGCGCCGATCGGCTCGTCCAGGTCATAAGCGGCAAAGTCGATGCCAGTGGAGGCGGCGAAGTGCGCCACGCCTGCTTCCGGGCTGGCATGGCGCAGATACTCGGCGTACTTGGCCTGGGCCTGCTGCTCGGTGGGCGCGACGATGACCGTGATGCCCATGAACACTTTGACCGCCTGGGGATCGCGGCCGGCCGCCTGGGCGGCAGCGCGCACCTTGTCGACCTGGGCGCGGGTGGCGGCTTTGTCCTGGCCGCTGATGAACACGCATTCGGCATGGTTGCCGGCGAAACCCAGGCCGCGTGGCGAGCTGCCGGCCTGGAACAGCACTGGGGTGCGCTGCGGCGAGGGTTCGCACAGGTGGTAACCCTCGACCTTGTAGAACTCGCCGTGGTGCTGGACCTTGCGTACTTTATCCGGCTCGGCGTACACCCGCCGCTCGCGGTCAGCGACCACCGCATCATCGGCCCAACTGCCTTCAAGCAGCTTGTACAGCACCTGCAGGTACTCATCGGCCTGGTCGTAGCGGCGGTCATGCTCAGGCTGCTGCTCCAACCCCATGGCGCGGGCGGCGCTGTCGAGGTAGCCGGTGACGATGTTCCAGCCAACCCGGCCGTTGCTCAGGTGGTCGAGCGTGGACAGGCGCCGGGCGAACAGGTACGGCGCCTCGTAGGTGAGGTTGGCGGTGAGGCCGAAGCCTAAGTGGCGGGTGACGGCGGCCATGGCCGAGACCAGCAGCAGCGGGTCATTGACCGGCAGCTGGATCGACTCTTTCAGGGTCACGTCCAGCGACTGACCGTAGACGTCGTAGGTGCCGACGATATCGGCGATGAACAGGCCGTCGAACAGCCCACGTTCCAGCAATCGCGCCAGGTCGGTCCAGTAGCTGAGGTTCTTGTACTGGGTCGAGGTGTCGCGTGGATGCGTCCACAGGCCATGGTTGATATGCCCGATGCAGTTCATATTGAAGGCATTGAGGAGGATTTGCTTAGGCATCAGATGGTCCCCCGGCGCGGTGGGTTTTCAGCGTTGAGGTAGTAGTTGCCGATAGCGTGGTATTTCCAGCGCACGGGGTCGTGCAGGGTGTGCACGCGGGCATTGCGCCAGTGGCGGTCGAGGTTGTGCTCAGCCAGGGTGGCCTGGCTGCCGGCCAGTTCGAACAGCGTGGTGCCGGCGGCGAGGGAGATCTCGGTGCTGATCGCGCGGGCTTCGGCGACGGCGATGGAGGCGGCGGCGACGGTATCAGCGTTGCTGTCGGCCTGGGCGTGGTCGAGGTAAGCCCCTGCGCGTTCGAGCAATGCCTCGGCGGCGTGCAGGCGAATCGTCAGATGGCCGAAACTCTTCAGGGTTAGCGGGTCTTCGCTGGCCTTGTCCAGGCCGGAGTCGACCCAAGGCCGGCTTCGTGTGCGCACGAAGTGCAGGGCATCTTCATAGGCGGCGCGGGCGATGCCGGTGTCGATGGCGGCGTGGAGGATCTGCGCCAGCGGGCCGACTGGGGTGGGGCGCTCGAAGGCCGACTGGAACGGCACCACGTCTTCGGCACGGACAAACACGTTGTCGAACACCACCGAACCGCTGCCGGTGGTGCGCTGACCGAAGCCGCTCCAGTCGTCGATCACCTGCAGGCCTTGGCTGTCGGCGGGGATGAAGGCCAGCTGCTGAACACCTTGCTCATCGACCACCGAGGTCGGGATACGCTGGGCGTAGAGGGCGCCGGTGGCGTAGAACTTGCGGCCGTTGATGCGGTAGCCATCGCCTTCGCGGGTTAGCCGGGTAGTGCGGTCGTGGGCTGTCTTGGTGCCGAGTTCGGCGAGGGCGTTGCCGAAGCGTTGGCCGGCCAGGACTTCGCTGTATAGGCGTTGCTGTTGTTCGGGGCTGCCGTTTACTCGCAGGACCTCCAGGGCGTAGAAGTGGTTCTGCGGGATCTGGCCGAGGGAAGCATCTGCTTGCGCGATGCGGGCGATGACCTTGGCCAGGGTAACGTTGGATACGCCAGCGCCGCCGAAGGCCTTGGGCACGCTGATGGCCCACAGGCCGGAGCGGGTGAACAGCTCCAGTTCGGCATGCGGCAGGCGCCGTTCGCGGTCGCGCAGGGCGCTGTCCCGGTGCAGTTGCTGGGCGATTTCTTCGGCGATGGCCAGGGCTTGGGTGTCGCTGGTGATTACGCTTGTTGTCATGGTGTTCTCCGGGCCGCTGGGGCCGCTTCGCGGCCCATTCGCGGGCGGTCCGACGTCTCGGCAAGCCCGCTCCCACAGGTACAGCTTTAATCTCAGGTTTGTGAGATCTCTGTGGGAGCGGGCTTGCCCCGCGAATGGGCCCCAATGGCCAAAATTCAAATCCAGGAATGCCGCGCAGGCAGGGTGCCGTTCAGGTAATAAGCGCCGACCGCGTGGTACTTCCAGCGCACCGGGTCGTGGAGCGTGTGCACCCGGGCATTGCGCCAGTGGCGGTCGAGGTTGAACTCGGCCAGGGTGGCGCGGCTGCCGGCCAGTTCGAACAGCTTCTCGCTGGCCTGCAGCGAGATCTCGGTGGTCAACACTTTGGCTTCGGCCACTGCGATCGAGGCCCGCGCGGCGGCGGCAGCATCGATCGGCCCGGCATTGACCTCGTCGAGCACTCGCGCAGCCTTTTGCAGCAGGGCTTGGGCTGCATGCAGTTCGAGTTTCAAGCGACCGATGTCGGCAATCACGTAGGGGTCGTCACTGGCGCGCTCGACATTGGCGTCGATCCAAGGGCGCGACTTTTCCCGCACGAAGCGGATGGCATCGTCAATGGCCGCTTCGGCAATACCGGCATCGATGGCTGCCTGGATCAGCTGCGAGCCGGCGCCCTGGATATTTGGCGTATCTCGCTGGCGCCAGTTGTCGATCACCAGGTCCGCATCGACCGGCACCTGATCCAGCAGCACCGTGCCGCTGGCGGTAGTGCGCTGGCCGAAACCGGACCAGTCATCGACGATGCGCAGCCCAGGCGCGCCGCGACGGACGAAGGCCAGGCGCTGACGGCCCTGGTCATCCAGCGCCTTGACCGCGACCCAGTGGGCGAACAGCGCGCCGGTGGAGTAGAACTTTTCGCCGCTGATGCGATAGCCGTCGCCCTCGCGGGTGATCCTGGCCTTGAGCGTCAGAGTGTCCTTGGTGCCTCGCTCTGGCCCGGCGTTGCCGATGCGCCAGCCGTCGAGCACGCTGCGGAAGATCAGCGCCTGCTGCGCCTCGGTGGCGGTCAGGCGCAGCAGTTGCAGCAGGCCGAACTGGTTCTGCGGGATCTGCCCCAGGGCCGGGTCGGCGGCGCTGATCAGGCGGAATACTTCGGCGATGGTGTCGAACGACACGTCGGGGCCGCCGTGGGCCTTGGGCACGCTGATGCTGCCCAGGCCGCTGCGGGTGAATTGTTCGATTTCTGCCCAGGGCAGCTTGCGTTGCTGGTCGCGGCGAGAAGCTTGCTCGCGGGCACTCTCGGCAAGTTCACGGGCCGCTTGCAGGGCTTCGGCGTCGTTGCGCAGAACCTTGGCCGGCAGCAGCAGGGGCGAGCTGTCGAGGTCGCTGTGGAATGGGATTTTTGGCAGGGTGGACATCAGAACCGAACCTCACAAAGTGGATGCGTCGCTTCAGTTGATGGCGACAACGCTTGTGGTCCGGTGGTCCGGTTTATATACCCTAAAGGCTTATCAAAAGTTTATGAACTAACCTTTTGGAATATATATAGAAGTGGGGATTTTGGTTGGATGTGCCGGCCTCTTCGCGGGTTTACTCGGATGCCGCAGTCCCGAGAAACTTGCGCAAGAACTGCCGGGTCCGCTCTTCCTTGGGGCTGGCAAACAACGCCTTGGCCTCGCCCTGCTCGACGATGACCCCCTTGTCGAAGAAGATCACCCGGTTCGCCACATCACGCGCAAAACTCATCTCGTGGGTGACGATGATCATGGTGCGCTTCTCATCGGCCAGGCCGCGGATGGTCGCCAGCACCTCGCCGACCAGCTCCGGGTCGAGCGCCGAGGTGGGTTCGTCGAACAGGATCACCTCAGGCTCCATGGCCAATGCCCGGGCGATGGCCACGCGTTGCTGCTGGCCGCCCGACAGGCGCCGGGGGTAGGTGTCTTCCTTGCCGGCCAGGCCAACCTTGGCCAGCAACTTGCGGCCTAGCTCGATGGCCTGTGCGCGTGGCGTCTTCTTGACCACCACCGGCCCTTCGATGACGTTCTCCAGCGCGGTGCGGTGGGGGAACAGGTTGAAGCTCTGGAACACGAACCCGGCCTGCTGACGCAAACGGCGGATAGCGCTCTGCTGGGCGCCGAGCGGGCGGTTGGCATCGATGCTGATGGCGCCGATCTGGATGCGCCCGGCATCGGGCGTTTCCAGCAGGTTGAGGCAGCGCAGGAAGGTGGTCTTGCCCGAGCCGCTGGGGCCGATGATGGCCACCACTTCGCCGGGTTGCACGGTCAAGTCGATGCCGTTGAGCACGGTCTGGCCCTTGAACTGCTTGGTCAGGCCTTCTACTACGATCATCTTCAGTGCTCCTGGTCGTGCTGGTTGACCCGCGCTTCCATGCGGTTCTGGAAGTGCGCGAGGATGCTGCAGAGGATCCAGTAGACCACCGCAACCGCCAGGTACATGGTGAACACTTCGAACGTGCGTGCGGTAATCAGCTGCGCCTGGCGGAACAGCTCGGGCACCTGGATGGTCGCCGCCAGGGCGGTGTCCTTGACCAGCGAGATGAAGCTGTTGCCCAGCGGCGGCAGCGCAGTGCGCAGGGCTTGCGGCAGGATCGCCCGGCGCATGGCCTGGGTCCGGGTCATGCCGATGCTGGCGGCGGCTTCCCACTGGCCACGGTCGATCGAGGAGATCGCCGCGCGCAGGATTTCGCAGATGTACGCGGCCATGTTCAATGACAGGCCGATCAGCGAGGCCGGGATCGGGTCAAGCTCGATACCGATCTGCGGCATGCCGAAGTAGATCACGAACAGCTGCACCAGCAGCGGCGTGCCGCGGAAGAACGACACATAGATACGTGCCAGCCAGTTCAGCGGCAGGATCTTCGACAGCCGCATCAGCGCCAGGGCAAAGCCCAGCACCAGGCCGAAGAACATGCCGCCGACACTCAGCAGCACTGTGTAGCCCGCGCCCTTGAGCAGGAAGGGCGCGGAATCGACAACGAGTTGCAGGCTTTCAGCGATCATTTGGTGACATCGGCACCGAAGTATTTCTCGGACAGCTTGGCCAGCGTGCCATCAGCCTTGAGCTTGTCGATGGCCTTGTTCAGCGCATCCAGCAGTTCAGGTTCGCCTTTGCGCAGGGCCACACCGCTTTCCAGGCGCGAGAAGGCGTCGCCGGCCAGCTGGGTGTCCTTGGCTTTTTGCGCGTACTCCAGCGCGGCCAGGCGGTCGATCAGGATGGCGTCGATGCGGCCGTTGCGCAGGTCGGCAAACTTGCTCGGGTCGTCTTCATAGGTGCGTACTTCGGCTTTCGGCACATCCTGCTTCACCCACTGCTCGTAGTTGGTGCCCAGGCCCACGCCGACCTTCTTGCCGGCAAGGTCTTGCGCGCCTTTGATATTCAACTGCTCGGCTTTCTTCTTCAGCACCAGCGCCTGGATGCCGGAGACGGTGTAGGGCTCGGTGAAGTCGTACTTCTTCTTGCGCTCTTCGGAGATGGTCACCTGGTTGACCACCACGTCCAGACGCTTGGACTCCAGTGCGGCAAGGATGCCATCCCACTTGGTCGGCTGGATCTTGGCTTTGACCCCCAGTTCCTTGGCCAGCAATTCCGACAGCTCCACTTCGAAACCGGCCAGCTTGCCGTTTTCGTCCTGGAAGCTGAACGGTGGATAAGTGCCTTCGAGGCCGACGTTGATCACGCCCTTTTCCTGGATGGTCTTCAACTGCTCGCCGGCAAAGGCCTGGCTGAACAGCCCGGTGCCCAGCAGGATGGCCAGGCTGGCATTGAGAAGTGGTTTGGCGAATTTCGACATGTCAGGCCCCGCGCTTGTTGTGGAAGTGGTGGGTGGCGACTATAGAGTTGGCTTTATAGGCCAGGAAATAATAAAAACTTATGTTCTTATGCGTATTTTGCTTTTTGCCATGCACAGGCTGCATTGAGGGTAGCGCAGCTTATGCCCGACTTAGCGCAGGATGGAATAAAGCGTTGTTTTTTCCAAGGGGCGGATTTGCCGTAAAGTGGTTTGCAAAATATCTGATAGGCCTGTCAGGAGATTACCGTGAGCGAACACCCCTCATCCGCGCATTGGCAGTTGCACAGCATCGTCAGCGACCTGCGCAGCGCCCGCGAGCAGTGGCGCAGCCGCAATGGCCGCAGCATTGGCGAACAGGGCGGGCGCGAATTGCCATCGCGCGAGGCCATGCGGCATATCCTCGAACAGCTATGCGGTGCGCTGTTCCCGATGCGCCTAGGGCCGGTCGATTTGCGCGAGGAGAGCGAGGACTTCTACGTTGGCCACACCCTCGATGCGGCGCTGACCGCGCTGCTGGCCCAGGCGCGACTGGAGCTGCGTTACGCCGCCCGGCAGAGCAAGGCTGACCTGGCCGCGGTCGACGGCCAGGCGCTGCGCCTGATCCAGGATTTTGCCGCCGCCTTGCCAGGGCTGCGGGTGTTGCTCGATACCGACGTGTTGGCCGCCTACCACGGTGACCCGGCGGCGCGCAGCGTCGATGAAGTGCTGCTGTGCTACCCGGGGATTCTGGCGATCATCCACCACCGCCTGGCCCACCACCTGTACCAGGCCGGCTTGCCGCTGCTGGCGCGGATCAGTTCGGAGCTGGCGCATTCTGCCACCGGCATCGACATCCACCCGGGCGCGCAGATCGGGCCGAGCTTCTTCATCGACCACGGGACCGGCGTGGTGATCGGCGAGACCGCGATCATCGGTGAGCGTGTGCGCATCTACCAGGCCGTAACCCTGGGGGCCAAGCGCTTCCCGAGCGACGAGTCGGGCACGCTGCACAAAGGCCTGGCGCGGCACCCGATCGTCGAAGATGACGTGGTGATCTACGCGGGGGCGACCATCCTGGGAAGGATTACCATCGGCAAGGGCTCGACCATTGGCGGCAATGTGTGGCTGACCCGCAGCGTGCCGGCAGAAAGCAACATCACCCAGGCCAATCTACAGTTGGATTGCCAGGACAAGAATTGAGCTATTGGCTGTGCCGGCCCTTTCGCGGGACAAGCCCGCTCCCACAGGGTCGGTACAGGCACCGATCAGCACCCCGGTTCGCATCAAATCCCTATCCATGTTTAACTTGAACGCTTGTTCAACGAAAAAACGCTGGTCCGCTGCCGGTGTTCAACAGGAGGATTCCTTTGCTGAACCCGTTCAACCCGAACCTCACGTCCTTCGACGAGGTGCATGAAGCATGAGTGCACCGACCCCTGCCAACAGTAAAATCCGCATGAACCCTCCGGTGTTCTACTTTGCGGCAAGTTTCATTCTCCTCTTTGGCCTCGTGGTCATCGCCCAACCGCAAGCAGCCGGCGAATGGTTGCTGGCGGCGCAGAACTGGGCGGCCAACACGGTCGGCTGGTACTACATGCTGGCCATGACTCTTTACCTGGTCTTCGTGGTGGTCACCGCCTTGTCGGGTTACGGCAAGATCAAGCTCGGTGCCGACCACGACGAGCCCGAGTTCAGCTACCTGTCGTGGGCCGGCATGCTGTTCGCGGCCGGCATCAGCATCACGCTGTTCTTCTTCTGCGTCTCCGAACCGCTCACCCACATGCTCCAGCCGCCCCAGGGCGAAGCCGGCACGGCCGAGGCCGGGCGCCAGGCGATGCAGATCCTGTTCCTGCACTGGGGCCTGCATGGCTGGGGCGTGTTCGCCTTCGTCGGCATGGCCCTGGCCTATTTCGCCTATCGCCACAACCTGCCGCTGGCTCTGCGTTCAGCGCTGTATCCGCTGATCGGCAAGCGCATCAACGGGCCGATCGGTTATGCGGTGGACGGCTTCGGCATCATCGCCACGGTGTTCGGCCTGGGCGCCGACATGGGCTTCGGCGTGCTGCACCTGAACGCCGGCCTCGACTACCTGTTCGGCATCAGCCACAGCCAGTGGGTGCAGGTCATCCTCATCGCCTTGATGATGGGCGCTGCTGTTGCAGTAGCGGTCGCCGGGGTGGAGAAGGGCGTGCGGGTGATGAGCGACATCAACCTGTTCCTGGCCTGCGCGCTGCTGCTGTTCGTGTTGTTCGCAGGGCCGACACAACACCTGTTCAACACCTTGATCCAGAACCTTGGCGATTACCTCGGGGCCTTGCCGCGCAAGAGTTTCGACGTGTACGCCTATGGCGAAAACCGCGACTGGCTGGGCGGCTGGACGGTGTTCTACTGGGCCTGGTGGATAGCCTGGGCGCCGTTCGTGGGGCTGTTCATCGCGCGTATTTCGCGGGGCCGGACCATCCGTGAATTCGTCTTCGGCGTGCTGCTGATCCCGCTGGGCTTTACCTTGGCGTGGATGTCGATTTTCGGCAACAGCGCGCTGGACCAGGTGATCAACCACGGTATGACCGCGCTTGGCCAGTCGGCCCTGGACGACCCGTCGATGAGCCTGTACCTGCTGCTGGAAACCTACCCATGGAGCAAGACGGTCATCGCGGTGACGGTGTTCATCAGCTTCGTGTTCTTCGTTACCTCGGCCGATTCTGGCACGGTGGTGCTGTCGACCTTGTCGGCCAAGGACGGCGGCCCTGACGAAGACGGCCCGAACTGGCTGCGCATTTTCTGGGGCGCGATGACCGCGCTGATCACCAGCAGCCTGCTGTTCGCCGGTAGCATCGATTCGCTCAAGTCCGCGGTGGTGCTGACTTCGCTGCCGTTCTCGCTGATCTTGCTGTGCATGATGTGGGGGCTGCACAAAGCCTTCTACCTGGAATCGCAGCGGCAGATCGCGCAGATGCATTCGCTGGCACCCTTCGCGCAGTCGCGCCGGGGCCGTGGTGGCTGGCGCCAGCGCCTGAGCCAGGCCGTGCACTTCCCGTCGCGGGATGAGGTGTACCGCTTCATGGACGACGTGGTGCGCCCGGCGATTGCCGAGGTGCGCGAAGTGTTCGAACAGAAGGGCCTGGTGCTGGTGACCCAGGACGATCCGAGCCATGACAACGTCAGCTTGAAGGTTGGGCATGGCGAGGAGCAACCCTTCATCTACCAGGTGCAGATGCGCGGTTACTTCACGCCGTCGTTCGCATTGGGTGGGTTGGGCACGCAGGAGTTGAAGAACCGCCGTTATTACCGGGCGGAGGTGCACCTGAGCGAAGGCAGCCAGAATTACGACCTGGTGGGCTATAGCAAGGAGCAGATCATCAACGACATCCTCGACCAGTACGAGCGGCATATGCAGTATTTGCATCTGGTCCGTTAGTAGCCTGTACCGGCCTCTGTGGGAGCGGGCTTGCCCCGCGAAGCTAACACCGCGGTGTATGGCACCGGCTTTGCCGGTGTTCGCGGGACAAGCCCGCTCCCACACAGACCGTGCTTTCTTCAGAACGGCGCATCACCAAGAATGGTCGCCCGATGCATCACCCGCCGGTTCGGCCGGTAATCATCCACCGCAAAATGCTGGGTCACGCGGTTGTCCCAGAACGCCACGTCGTTCTCCTGCCAGCGCCAGCGAATGCTGAACTCGGGCCGCGTGGCATGGGCGAACAGCAGCTTCAACAGCGCTTCGCTCTCCAGTTCGCTCAGTTCGTTGATCCGCGTAGTGAACCCTTCGTTGACGAACAGCGCCTTGCGCCCGCTCACCGGGTGGGTACGCACTACCGGGTGCGACAGCGGCGGGTTGTTGCGCCGGGTCGCTTCCCAGCGTGCGAGTTCTTCCGGCGTGGTACCGAAGCGCTCCAAGGGGAACGACTTGGTGAAGTCGTGGGTGGCGGTCAGGCCATCGAGCATTGCGCGCAGCGGTGCCGACAGCGCTTCAAAAGCTGCAATCCCGCTGGCCCACAAAGTATCGCCGCCATAGGCCGGCAACTGCTTGGCACTGAGTACCGCGCCTAGCGCCGGGGTCGGCAGGAAGGTCACGTCGGTGTGCCACACGGCGTTGTCACGCACGTCGGTCACCGCCGTGTCGAGAATCAGTACCTGCGGGGTATCCGGCACGTTGGGGTAGATCGGGTGGATGTGCAGGTCGCCGAAACGTGCGGCAAATCGGGCTTGCTGCTCGGGGTTGATTGGCTGGTCGCGGAAGAACAGCACCTGGTGCTTGAGCAACGCCTGCTCGATGGCATCGCGCTGTTCGGCAGTGATTTCGCGGCTGATATCCACGCCGCTGATGTGCGCGCCGAGGGCCGGGCTGAGGGGGGATACGGTCAGGCTCATGTCTTTTCTCGTCTCAGTGGCTTTGGCCGTGCCAAGGCACCAGCTTGCGTTGCAGGGCCCGCAGGCCCATCTCCAGGGCGAAGGCGATCAGGGCGATCAGCAAGATGCCCAGCACCACCACATCGGTGACCAGGAACTGCGCCGCCGACTGCACCATGAAACCCAGGCCGCTGGTGGCGGCTATCAGCTCGGCGGCGACCAGAGTCGACCAGCCGACGCCAAGGCCAATGCGGATGCCGGTAAGGATGTCGGGCAGGGCGCTGGGCAGGATCACGTGGCGGATCAGTTGCGCCTTGCTGGCACCCAGCGACTGCGCGGCGCGCAGCTTGGTCGGGTCGACCGTGCGCACGCCGGTGGCGGTGGCGATGGCGATCGGGGCGAAGATCGCCAGGTAGATCAGCAGCACTTTGGACAACTCGCCGATGCCGCACCAGATCACGATCAGCGGCAGGTAGGCCAGTGGCGGGATCGGCCGGTAGAACTCGATCAGCGGGTCGAGGATGCCGCGGGCCACGCGGTTGTAGCCGATGGCGATGCCGACCGGGATGGCGGTCAGGGTCGCGGCGACCAGCGCCAGGCCGATGCGGCCCAGGCTCGCGCCCAGGTGCTGCCATAGGCTGGCGTCCATATAGCCCTGGGTCAGCAACGTCCAGGCCCTGGCGAGGATATCGCCGGGCGCGGGCAGGAACAGCGGCTCGATCCAACCGGCGGCGGTCACCAGCCACCACACCAGCAGCAGGCTGGCCAGGGTCAGGGTGCTGATCCAGCGGGTGGACAACTGGCGACGTGCCGTTACCACAGGCCGGGTTGCACTGTTTTGCTTGCCGGCGACCGGCAGATCCAGGCTGCTCATGCGCGCTCCTGCAGGCTTTGGCGTTGGGAGAAGACACGTGCCAGCACATGCTCGCGGGTTTCGATGAAGCGTGGGTCGGACTTGATCGCCCGGGCCGATTCGCCTGCGGCGTAGCGCTGGCCGAAGTCCAGCTGCAGGCGCTCGACCACGCGGCCGGGATTGGGCGCCAACAGCACCAGTTCGGTGGCGAGGAATACGGCCTCTTCGATGTCGTGGGTGATCAGCAACACCGGCTTGGCGGTGCGCTGCCAGACCTGCAGCAACAGCTCCTGCATCTGTTCGCGGGTGAAGGCGTCGAGGGCACCGAACGGCTCGTCCATCAGCAGTACCCGTGGGTCGGCCGCCAGTGCACGGGCCAGGCCGACGCGCTGCTTCTGGCCACCGGACAATTGCCAGATGCGCCGCTCGGCAAAGCCTTCCAGGTCGACCAGCGCCAACATCTCGCGGGCCTTGGCCTCGCGCTCGGCACGTGGCACGCCGGCCAGCTCCAGGCCGAAGGCGACATTGCCCAGCACGTTCTGCCAGGGCAACAGGGCGTCGTCCTGGAACACCACGCCGCGCTCGGCACCGGGGCCTTCAACGGGCACGCCGTCGAGGGTGATGCGCCCACCGCTCGGGGCGACGAAGCCGGCGATCAAATTCAACAGCGAGGTCTTGCCACTGCCGGACGGCCCGAGGGCCACCAGCAGCTGGCGTGGCCCCAGGCTCAGATTGATGTCGGCCAGCACCGGGGTGCTGGCGCCAGGGTACTGTGCGCTGATGCGCTCCAGTTCAAGCAAGGCCATGACGGGCTCCGGATCAGGTATTCAGTTAGGCAGGAACTTGGCGCTGACGTACGGCGAATAGTCCGGCAGCACCGCATCGACCTTGCCTTGCTGCTTGAGGAAGGTGGCGGTGTCGGTCAGGGCCTGGGTGGTTGGGGCGCCGAGGGCGTTGGCCTGGTCGGCGGCCAGGGGGTAGACGTTGCCTTCCAGCAGCACCGGGATGTCGCTGGCCTTGGCGCCGGACAGCTTGACCAGCTTGTCGACGTTGGCCTTGTCGGCCAGCCAGGCTTTCGGGTCTTTGCGGTAGTCGGCGTAGGCGTCGAGGGTGACCTTGGCGAAGGCCTTCACCACCTCGGGATGCTTGTCGGCGAAGTCCTTGCGCACGATCCAGGCGTCGAAGGTCGGAGCGCCTTTGGTGGCCAGTTCGCCGGAGGTGATCAGCACCTTGCCATTCTCCTTGGCCACGCCCAGGGCCGGGTCCCAGACGTAGGTGGCGTCGATGTCACCGCGCTTCCAGGCGGCGATGATCGCCGGTGGCGCGAGGTTGAGAATCTGTACTTTGGAAGGGTCGATGTTCCAGCTCTTCAGCGCGGCCAGCAGGCTGTAATGGCCGGTGGAAACGAAGGGTACGGCGACTTTCTTGCCGATCAGGTCTTGCGGCGTCTTGATGCTGTCGCGGGCTACCAGCGCTTCACCGGCGCCGATCTGGGTGGCGATCAGGAAGGTTTCGACCGGCAACTTGCGGGTGGCGGCAGCGGCCAGCGGGCTCGAGCCGAGGTAACCGATCTGCACGTCACCGCTGGCCACGGCGGTGATCACGTCGGCGCCGTTATCGAACTTGCGCCAGTCGATGCTGGCCTTGCTGGCTTTTTCGTAGTCGCCATCGACCTGGGCCACCTTGGCCGGGTCGACGGTGGTCTGGTAGGCCACCGTCAGGTCGGCGGCCTGGGCAAACCAGCTGGTGCCGGCGAGGGTCAGGGCAGCGAACAGGCGCAGGGGAGCATGCGGGATCATGGTTGAACCTCTCGTCAGGCAATCGATGTGATGGATGGCAAGAAGACTAGATGATCTAAGAATGACGAAATAAATAACTTTTTAGAATTAGCTTAGGAGCCAAATGCTTTAAGCCGTGTACGTTGATGACGCTCAATGGCGAAACGCGAAACCCCTGCTAGGCTTCATCGGCTTTACAGAACGTTACGGAATAAGGTTATGAGCAAACGTTTGCAAATAACCTAAAGCTATCAAACGAGGGTGCCGATACAGCTTTTGGTAGTAATGGTTCCGACCATATTCCGTAAAAATCTTACAAATTCATACAACGGTCATTTTGGATTTATAGGATTGTCATTATCCTGTAGCGCAGGTGGCCTTAGACCAAAGTCGTGAAATGTTCGGTAACGATTGACTTACCGGTCACGCTTTGGGACTAAATCGCCAATCCACGGTGAGCGGGGCACAAGATCCCGCCGCCAGAGATACACAAAAATTAGAACGTAGAGGAGCAAAACATGTACAAGTCCAGCCTGGCTCTGGCCGTGGCACTGGGGGTTCTCGCCCAACAAGCAGGCGCTGCCGGTTTCGTAGAAGACAGCAAACTGTCGCTCAGCTCGCGCACCATGTACTTCAACAACGACAACCGTGAAGCGCACGCTACCGGCACTGCCGAGCGTCCGGATCAGCGTGAATCCGGTCAAGGCTTCAAGCTCGATTACATCTCCGGCTTCACCGAAGGCACCGTCGGCTTCGGCGTAGATGCCCAGGCCCTGTGGGGTATCCACCTGGACGGTGGCGAGGGTTACCACAAGAGCGGTTTCTTCCCGGATGACGGCAAAGGCTCGGCTGCCCAGTGGGCACGCTTCGGCGCCAACGCCAAGGCTCGCTTCTCCAAGACCGAAGCTCACTTCGGTAGCGCCCTGGCTCCTAACCTGCCAATCCTCGTTTCCAACGACGGTCGTCTGCTGCCACAAACCTTCGAAGGTGGCACCATCCAGTCGAAGGAAATCGACAACCTGACCATCAACGCCGGTCAGCTGACCCACGCCATGGGTCGTGCTTCGAGCAACCGCACCGGCCTGTCGGTCGCCGGTTCCAATGCCGAAAGCAACAAGTTCCGCTACGGCGGCCTGGACTACAAGCTCACTCCAGACCTGACCCTGCAGTACTACTACTCGAACCTGGAAGACTTCTACAAGCAGCACTTCCTGGGTGCGACCCACGTCTTCAAGATCGCTGACAACCAGTCGTTCAAGACCGACCTGCGCTACTTCGACAGCAGCAGCGACGGCAAGAACGGCAACGACAGCGCTTACAACTTCAACAACAACGGTGGCTACGCCAAGAACACCGGCGAGGTCGACAACAAGACCTGGTCCGCCATGTTCACCTATACCCTGGGTGGCCATGCGTTGATGCTCGGTCATCAGCAGATCGGCGACGACGGCGGCTTCGTGTGGCTGAACCAGGGCAACCTGACCAACGACAGCGGCACTTCGGAAGGCGCTGGCGGTTCCAGCTTCTACCTGTTCACCGACAGCATGATCAACCAGTTCGCCCGTGCCGGTGAGAACACCACCTTCGGTCAATACTCGTACGACTTCGCTGCGCTGGGTGTACCAGGCCTGAAAGCTTCGGTTGCCTACCTGCGTGGTGACGATATCCGTAACAAATCGGGTAACGGCACCTACAACGAATGGGAGCGCGACGCTCGCGTCGACTACACCATCCAGGAAGGCACCCTCAAAGGCCTGGGCTTCAGCCTGCGTCAGGGCGTCTACCGTGGTGCCGGCGAAAGCAGCGCCGACCAGGACCAAGCTCGCTTCATCGTGAACTACACTTACAGCTTCCTGTAAGCCGTAGCCACAGAGAAAGCCTCGCCTAGTGCGAGGCTTTTTTGTGCCTGCAGATTTGTATGCTATTCGGTTATAAATAAATCAGTATTTATTCTTTTTGTTTTTAATCGGATGCAGGCACATTGAACCCCACAAGGCCAGAACACAGCACAGGAGCCGCACCCCATGAGTCTCAAACTCGGCGATATCGCCCCCGACTTCGAACAGGATTCCAGCGCCGGCAAGATCCGCTTCCACGAATGGCTCGGCAACAGCTGGGGTGTGCTTTTCTCCCATCCGGCGGACTTCACCCCGGTGTGCACCACCGAGCTGGGCCTGACCGCCAAGCTCAAGGACGATTTCGCCAAGCGCGGGGTCAAGGCCATCGCCCTGTCGGTGGACCCGGTCGACTCGCACCACAAGTGGATCGATGACATCAACGAGACCCAGAACACCGTGGTCAACTTCCCGATCATCGCCGACGCCGACCGCAAGGTGTCCGACCTGTACGACCTGATCCACCCGAACGCCAGCGACACCCTGACCGTGCGCTCGCTGTTCGTGATCGACCCGAACAAGAAGGTGCGCCTGACCATCACCTATCCGGCCAGTACTGGGCGCAACTTCAACGAGATTCTGCGGGTGATCGATTCGCTGCAGCTGACCGACAACCACAAGGTCGCCACGCCAGGTAACTGGCAAGACGGTGACGAGGTGGTGATCGTGCCTTCGTTGAAAGATGAGGAAGAGATCAAGCAGCGCTTTCCGAAAGGTTACCGCGCGGTGAAACCGTATCTGCGCCTGACCCCGCAACCCAACCGTTAAGTATCCTCGTTGCATTGCTCTTAGCCATAGCAGGGATTTTCAGGCCGTTTCGACGGCCCTTTTTTATGGGCGTGTGAATGCAAAGTGCTTGTCGGGGGATGTTTAGGGCCTATTAGATCGAGCGCCGCCCGCGCGGCGCTCGATCTCAAAGTCCATGAGGGATTCAAACTAATAAATTCCAAAAACGCATAAACAAATAAATAAATATGATTTCTAGATATATGTAGACACTGCTACTGTCACCCCATCACCCAGCATCACCCCCACCTTACTAGCCCGTCAACGAGGCAGCAGGTGCAACCCGAACCCCAATCGCACAGGAGAGCGCCATGCGCACAGTCTTCTTGCGTCGTGGTCTGGTCGCCCTGTTTGCGGCGGCTGTGTCCTTCGGCGCCATCACCCAAGCCCAGGCCGAAAGCCTGCGTATCGGTTATCAGAAATACGGCACCCTGGTGCTGCTCAAGGCCAAGGGCACGTTGGAGAAGCGCCTGGCCGAACAGGGCATCCAGGTGCAGTGGACCGAATTCCCCGGCGGCCCGCAGCTGCTCGAAGGCCTGAACGTCGGCTCCATCGATTTCGGCGTTACCGGCGAAACCCCGCCCGTATTCGCCCAGGCTGCCGGCGCCGACCTGCTCTACGTCGCCTACGAGCCGCCAGCGCCGCACAGTGAAGCGATCCTCGTGCCGAAAGGCTCGGCGATCCAGTCGGTGAAAGAGCTCAAAGGCAAGAAAGTCGCCCTCAACAAAGGCTCGAACGTTCACTACCTGCTGGTCCGCGCCCTTGAAGACGCGGGCCTGAAGTACAGCGACATCCAGCCGGTCTATCTGCCCCCAGCCGATGCCCGCGCCGCTTTCGAGCGTGGCAGCGTCGATGCCTGGGTGATCTGGGACCCCTACCAGGCCGCTGCCGAGCAGCAGCTGCAGGCGCGCACCCTGCGTGACGGCAAGGACCTGGTCGACAACCACCAGTTCTACCTGGCCACCCGCAACTACGCGACCCAGCACCCGGCAGTGATCAACACCCTGATCGAAGAAGTGCGCGCGGTCGGCGAATGGTCCCAGGCCCAGCCGCAGCAGGTCACCGACCAGGTCGCGCCGCTGCTCGGCCTGCCGGCCGACATCACCCTCACCGCGGTCAAGCGCCAAGGCTACGGTGCCGCGCCGCTGACCCCCGAGGTGGTGGCCGCCCAACAGAAAATCGCCGACACCTTCCAGGCGCTCAAGCTGATCCCCAAGCCGCTGAGCATCAAGGACGTGATCTGGACACCCCCGGCCAAGGTCGCTAGCGCGCCTTGATTGAAATGCCTGTGCCGGGGCGCCGCGTGGCCCCCGCCACCCTTGAGGAGACAACTCCAATGAGCCTTAACATTTTCTGGTTCCTCCCCACCCACGGTGACGGCAAGTACCTGGGCACCTCCGACGGCGCCCGTGCGGTCGATCACGGCTACCTGCAGCAGATCGCCCAGGCCGCCGACCGCCTTGGCTTCGGTGGGGTGCTGATCCCGACCGGGCGTTCCTGCGAGGATTCCTGGCTGGTGGCGGCGTCGCTGATCCCGGTCACCCAGCACCTGAAATTCCTCGTCGCCCTGCGACCCGGCATCATTTCGCCGACCGTGGCAGCCCGCCAGGCAGCAACGCTGGATCGCCTGTCCAACGGCCGTGCGCTGTTCAACCTGGTGACCGGTGGCGACCCGGACGAACTGGCCGGTGACGGCCTGCACCTGAACCACCAGGAACGCTACGAAGCCTCGGTCGAGTTCACCCGCATCTGGCGCAAGGTGCTGGAAGGGGAAAATGTCGACTACGACGGCAAGCACATCCAGGTGAAGGGCGCCAAGCTGCTCTACCCACCGATCCAACAACCGCGCCCGCCGCTGTACTTCGGCGGTTCGTCCGAAGCGGCACAAGACCTGGCCGCCGAGCAGGTCGAGTTGTACCTGACCTGGGGCGAACCACCGGCGGCCGTTGCCGAGAAGATCGCCCAGGTGCGCGAAAAAGCCGCCGCTCAAGGCCGCGAAGTGCGCTTCGGCATCCGCCTGCATGTGATCGTCCGGGAAACCAACGAAGAGGCCTGGGCCGCTGCCGACCGCCTGATCTCGCACCTGGACGATGACACCATCGCCCGTGCCCAGGCTTCGCTGGCGCGTTTCGATTCGGTGGGCCAGCAGCGCATGGCGGCCCTGCACGGCGGCAACCGCGACAACCTGGAAGTCAGCCCTAACCTGTGGGCGGGCGTCGGCCTGGTTCGTGGTGGTGCCGGTACTGCGCTGGTTGGCGATGGCCCGACGGTCGCAGCGCGGGTCAAGGAATATGCCGATCTGGGCATCGATACTTTCATCTTCTCGGGTTATCCACACCTGGAAGAGTCCTACCGCGTGGCCGAACTGTTGTTCCCGCACCTGGATGTGCAGCGCCCGGAGCAACCGAAAACGGGTGGCTACGTGAGCCCGTTCGGCGAGATGGTGGCCAACGACATCCTGCCCAAGTCCGTGTCGCAGAGCTGAGGGGCGGGCCATGAGTCGTGCAACTTCCTCCACCCTGACCCAGCGCCTGGCGCCGTGGGCGCTGCCGGTGCTGCTGCTGGCGGTGTGGCAACTGGCGGTCAGCGCGGGCTGGCTGTCGACGCGCATCCTGCCAGCACCGAGCGCGGTGGTCAGCGCC
Source organism: Pseudomonas sp. NPDC089752 (assembly GCF_044748725.1). Lineage (NCBI taxonomy): Bacteria > Pseudomonadati > Pseudomonadota > Gammaproteobacteria > Pseudomonadales > Pseudomonadaceae > Pseudomonas > Pseudomonas sp. NPDC089752. The sequence goes on along the minus strand of NZ_JBIVGP010000009.1, from coordinate 36,962 downwards.
GGCGTCGAGCTGGTGCGCAGCGGCGAAATCTGGACCCACCTGGCCATCAGCGGCTGGCGTGCGGGGCTGGGCTTCGTGATCGGTGGCAGCATCGGCCTGGTGCTGGGCTTCATCACCGGACTGTCGAAGTGGGGTGAACGCCTGCTCGACAGCTCGGTGCAGATGATCCGCAATGTGCCGCACCTGGCGCTGATCCCATTGGTGATTCTGTGGTTCGGCATCGACGAGTCGGCGAAGATCTTCCTGGTCGCGCTGGGTACGTTGTTCCCGATCTACCTGAATACCTACCACGGCATCCGCAACGTAGACCCGGCACTGGTGGAAATGGCACGTAGTTACGGCCTGTCCGGCTTCGGCTTGTTCCGTCAGGTGATCCTGCCGGGGGCACTGCCCTCGATCCTGGTCGGGGTGCGCTTCGCCCTGGGCTTCATGTGGCTGACGCTGATCGTCGCCGAGACCATTTCCGCCAACTCCGGCATCGGCTACCTGGCCATGAATGCCCGTGAGTTCCTGCAAACCGATGTGGTGGTCTTGGCCATCGTCCTGTACGCCGTGCTCGGCAAACTCGCCGACCTTGCCGCGCGCGGCCTGGAACGCGTGTGGCTGCGCTGGCACCCGGCCTATCAGGTTGCCAGGAAGGAGGGTGCATGACCGTGCTCAAAGAACAGCCGCCACGCCTGCTGCGTGGCATCCCGCTGGCCGCCAACGGCTTGCGCAAGACCTTTGGCCAGCGCGAAGTGTTGAAGGGCATCGAGCTGCACATCCCGGCCGGCCAGTTCGTCGCCATCGTCGGCCGCAGCGGCTGCGGCAAGAGCACCTTGCTGCGCCTGCTGGCCGGGCTCGACAAGCCCAGCGCGGGTGAGCTGCTCGCCGGAGCCGCGCCGCTGGCCGAGGCTCGCGAAGAAACCCGTCTGATGTTCCAGGACGCACGCCTGCTGCCGTGGAAGAAGGTGATCGACAACGTCGGCCTTGGCCTGAACGGTGACTGGCGTCAACGTGCGCTGGACGCGCTGGAAGCGGTCGGCCTGGCGGACCGCGCCAATGAATGGCCGGCGGCGCTGTCCGGTGGCCAGAAGCAGCGCGTGGCCCTGGCCCGTGCGCTGATCCACCAGCCGCGCCTGTTGCTGCTGGATGAGCCGCTGGGTGCGCTGGATGCCTTGACCCGTATCGAGATGCAACAACTGATCGAGCGCCTGTGGCGTCAGCATGGTTTCACCGTGCTGCTGGTCACCCATGACGTCAGCGAGGCGGTGGCCGTGGCTGATCGGGTGATCCTGATCGAGGACGGCGAGGTCGGGCTCGACCTTACTGTCGACCTGACAAGGCCCAGGGCGCGTGGTTCGCATCGCCTGGCCGCGTTGGAAAGCGAAGTGCTCAACCGTGTTCTGTCGGTACCGGGCACTGCGCCCGAGCCGGACCCTGTAGCCCCTCTGCCCACGCAACTGCGTTGGGCGCACTGAACCCCAAACGCATAGAGAAGGAATCAAGCCATGACCATCAAAGCCATCAACGTCCGCAACCAGTTCAAAGGCACCGTGAAGGAAATCCTCGAAGGCCCGGTATTGTCGGAAATCGACGTGCAGACCGCCTCCGGTATCGTCACTTCGGTGATCACCACCCGCTCGGTGAAAGAGCTGGAGCTGCAGGTTGGCAGCGAGGTGATTGCCTTCGTCAAGTCGACTGAAGTGTCCATCGCCAAGCTGTGATTGGGGCTATGAAGGGGGCTGCTCTGCAGCCCTTCGCGGGCAAGCCCGCTCCCACAGATACCCCGTAGGTTTCAGGCCCTGCAGGGTACCTGTGGGAGCGGGCTTGCCCGCGAAGGGCCGCAGCGCGGCTCCAAGGATTTCAACCCGAGCGCTTGGCGAGGAACGGCGGCAAATACAGCCCCAGATACGCCTCGAACACCCGCTTGCCTTCCTCGGCCATGCGCGGGGTGATCGCCTCATGCAACTGCACCGAGCGCGCGTACACCCGGTCGCTCAGCTCCATGGCCAACGCGAACACATCCACATCCGCAGGCATTAACGGCAACCTGAAGTGCTGATCGAAGAGTGTGTGCATCAGCTCGCCCAACTCCATGTCGTGCTGCCGGTCGGCCTGCACCACTTCGCTCAGGCCATGCTGTGCCAGGATCAGCTGACGCGCGGCGGCATCGCCGTTGTAGATGTCGAGCATGCGCTGCTCGATCAACCTTGAGAGATCATGCCAGGTAGCCAGCGCATTGCTGTCGATCGGTGCGCTCAGTGCTTCGCGGAATGCCCGGTGCACATCGGCCGTCAGGGCTTCCAGCAATGCCGGAACGCTGGCGAAGAAGTGATACACCGACGACGGCGGTATCTGCGCCCGCTCGGCCACGCTGTAGATCGACAAACCTGCCACCCCTTGCTCGGCCAACAGCTCGCGTGCCGCCGCCAGGATCGTTTCGATCCTGGCCTGGCTGCTGGCGCGCGGCTTGCGCGGGGTGGCAGTGCGGGTCATCAGTTGCTGATTGCCAGGATGCTGGCTTGGTACGCGCCGACGAACAGGTCGAAGTCGCCGACTTCTTGCTGCTCCAGGCGCGATTGCTCTGCCAGCGATTCACGGGCCAGGGTTTCGTAGGCTTGCTGGCGTTCAGCGGGTAGCGGCTGCTCGCGGAACGTCTCCGCGTGCAGGCGGCTCTGACGCAGCGAGAATTGGATGAAGCTTTCATCGTGCTCGGCCATGCGTGCCAGTACTTGGGCTGAAGGCGTCAGCGAGGCGTCATCGACTTTGGCTTGTTGCGCCTCTAGGGCCTTGGCATGTTCATCGCCGCCTTGGGCACGGTCGAGCAGCTCGGCCAACTGGCCGATACGCGTGATCAGATCGGTGGCCCAGGTTCTCAGGGCAACCGGCTGGCCGTCATGGTGCAGCTCCAGGCCTGGGCGACGGCCTTCCTTGACCACGGTCAGGAAGTTGTCGGTGCACTGCCCGCATTCGCCGTTGTCCAGCTGCGGGCTGTCTTCCAGCGCGCAGAACAACAGGAACGCGTCGAGGAAACGGGCCTCGGTCAGGTCGATACCCACCGGCAGGAACGGGTTGATGTCCAGGCAGCGCACCTCAACGTACTGCACGCCGCGCGAGGTCAGGGCCTGGATCGGCCGCTCACCGGTATAGGTGACGCGCTTGGGCCGGATGTTCGAGTAGTACTCGTTCTCGATCTGCAGGATGTTGGTGTTCAGCTGTACCCACTCGCCATCCACGTGCGTGCCGACTTCTACGTAGGGCGGGTAGGGCGTGCCCACCGCCTTGCGCAGGCTGTCGGTGTAGCTGGCCAGGTTGTTGTAGCAGGGCGTGAGGCCGGCCTGGGCGTTGCTCTGGTAGCCCAGGTCGCTCATGCGCAGGCTGGTGGCATACGGCAGGAACAGGGTTTCGGCGTCCAGCTCTTCGAGCTGGTGCGGGCGGCCGCGCAGGAAGCCTTTGTCCAGCGCCGGCGAAGCACCGAACAGGTACATCAGCAGCCAGCTGTAACGGCGGAAGTTGCGGATCAGCGCGATGTAGGCCGAGGACTGGTAATCGCGGTCATCTTCGCTGTTGCCTTCGGCTTCGCGCAGCAGTGGCCACAGCGCTTCGGGCAGCGAGAAGTTGTAGTGAATGCCGGCGATGCATTGCATGGTTCGCCCGTAACGCAGGGCCAGGCCTTTGCGGTACACGTGCTTGAGCTTGCCGATGTTCGATGTGCCGTACTCGGCGATCGGGATGTCTTCCTCGGCCGGCAATGTGCACGGCATCGAAGGGCTCCACAGGTATTCGTCAGCGAGCTTGCTGTAGACGAAACGGTGGGTTTCTTCGAGGTTCTCGAGCACCTTGGCCGGGTCGGGCAGGGCCGGGGTGATGAATTCGAGCAGCGACTCGGAATAATCGGTGGTGATCTGCTCGTTGGTCAGCGCCGAACCCAGGGTTTCAGGATGCGGGGTCTGGGCCAGGCGACCTTCGTCGGTCACGCGCAGGCATTCGCGCTCAATACCGTGCAGGCACTGCTTGAGCAGGGGAAGATTGGCGCCGAGCAGGCTCAGGCGGCGGTTGAGGAGGTCGCTCAAGATGGATTCCTTCACGCATCAGTCGCCCCAATATGGGGGTAGAGTTGACGGTCTACAAGGGTAGGAAGAAAGGAACTGGCGTTGTCGCCTGGTTTACGCGGTTCCGGCAGTGCCAGCGCACTGCCGGAAAATACCGCAGATACCGCTTGGTGAGCTAGAGAACCGCGAAGGTTCCCTGCGCTTTCGCCACCAGTTTGTCGCCTTGGACTACGTCGGCGTCGACCACCAGGGTGCGGCGTCCGGCATGCAGCACCCGGGCCGTGCACACTACCTCACCGTCGCTGACCGCACGCATGTAGTTGATCTTGCATTCGATGGTCACGCTCTGCTGGTCGAAGCCATGGCTGGCCGAACAGGCCAGGCCCATGGCGATGTCCACCAGGCTGAAGATGGCCCCGCCATGCAGCTTCTGACCGCGGTTGCGCAGGTGCGGCTCGAGCGCCAGAGCCACCTCGGCAACGCCTTCGTCCAGGCGTTGCACGCGGCAGCCCAGGAGCTGGCTGTAGGCGCTTTGCACCAGCTCCTTGGGGATCTCCATCACTTCTTCTTCAGCTGCTTGGCGTTGGCGAACAGCGAAGCCATGGCGTTGTTGGCCGGGGCTGCGGTAGCAGTTTCGCGCGGGCGTTGGGCCTGCGGCTGGCGGTTGCCGCCGTTGCCACGGTTACCGCCACGGTTGCCTTCGACCTTCTCGCCCGGGGTGTCGCTCATGCGCATGGACAGGCCGACGCGTTTGCGCGGGATGTCCACTTCCATGACCTTGACCTTGACCACGTCACCGGCCTTGACCGCTTCGCGCGGGTCTTTGATGAACTTCTCCGACAGCGCCGAAATGTGTACCAGGCCGTCCTGATGCACGCCGATGTCGACGAACGCGCCGAAGTTGGTCACGTTGGTGACCACGCCTTCGAGGATCATGCCAGGCTCCAGGTCCTTGAGGTCTTCGACGCCGTCCTGGAAGGTGGCGGTCTTGAACTCGGGGCGTGGGTCACGGCCGGGCTTGTCCAGCTCTTGCAGGATGTCGGTGACAGTCGGCAGGCCGAAGCTCTCGTCGGTGAACTTCTTCGGGTCGAGGCGCTTGAGGAAGCTGCTGTCGCCGATCAGCGAGCGAATATCGCGATCAGTGTCGGCGGCTATGCGTTTTACCAGCGCATAGGCTTCGGGGTGGACAGCGGAAGCATCCAGCGGGTTGTCGCCGTTCATCACCCGTAGGAAGCCGGCAGCCTGCTCGTAGGTTTTTTCACCGAGGCGGCTGACTTTCTTCAACGCGGCGCGGGTGGCGAATGGGCCATTGGCGTCGCGGTGGGCAACGATGTTCTGCGCCAGGGTCGCATTGAGGCCGGAGATGCGGGTCAGCAGCGCCACGGAGGCGGTGTTGACGTCCACGCCCACGGCGTTCACGCAGTCCTCGACCACGGCGTCCAGGCCGCGCGCGAGCTTCAGCTGGGACACGTCGTGCTGGTACTGGCCGACACCGATGGATTTCGGGTCGATCTTGACCAGCTCGGCCAGCGGGTCCTGAAGACGGCGGGCGATGGACACGGCGCCACGGATCGACACATCCAGGTCAGGGAATTCGCGGGCTGCCAGTTCCGATGCCGAATACACCGAAGCACCGGCTTCGGAAACCATGATCTTGGTGATCTTCAGTGCTGGGTACTTTTTGACCAGCTCCGCCACCAGCTTGTCGCTCTCGCGGCTGGCAGTACCGTTGCCGATGGCGATCAGCTCTACCGAGTGCTTGGCACACAGAGCGGCGAGGATGGAAATGGTGCGGTCCCAGTCGTTTTTCGGGGCATGCGGGTAGACCGTGGTGTAGTCCAGCAGCTTGCCGGTGGCATCGACCACCGCCACCTTGCAGCCGGTGCGCAGGCCCGGGTCGAAGCCCAGCGTGGCGCGCGGGCCGGCCGGTGCGGCCAGCAGCAGGTCATGCAGGTTGTGGGCGAACACGTTGATCGCCTCGCCTTCGGCGTTGTCACGCAGCTCGCCGAACAGGTCGGTTTCCAGGTGGGTGTAGAGCTTGACCTTCCAGGTCCAGCGCACCACTTCCCCCAGCCACTTGTCGGCCGGGCGGTTGCGGTTTTCCACGCCGAAGTGGCCGCCGATCATCACTTCGCAGGGGTGCAGGGTGCCTGGCAGTTCTTCACCAACCTTCAGCGAGGCACTCAGCACGCCTTCGTTCCGGCCACGGAAGATGGCCAGGGCGCGGTGTGACGGCGCGTTGCGCAGCAGTTCGTCATGGGCGAAATAGTCGCGGAACTTGGCACCTTCCTCTTCCTTGCCGGCGACCACGCGGGCGCTGAGCACCGCCTCCTGCTTGAGGAAGTTGCGCAGCTTGTCGAGCAGGGCGGCGTCTTCGGCGAAGCGCTCCATGAGGATGTACTTGGCGCCTTCCAGCGCGGCCTTGACGTCGGCTACGCCTTTTTCTGCATCGACGAAGCGCGCGGCTTCGGTTTCCGGCGCCAGTTGCGGGTCGTTGAACAGGCCGTCGGCCAGTTCGCCGAGACCGGCTTCCAGGGCGATCTGGCCCTTGGTGCGGCGCTTCTGCTTGTACGGCAGGTAAAGGTCTTCAAGGCGGGTCTTGGTGTCGGCCAGCTTGATTTCGCGCGCCAGCTCCGGGGTCAGCTTGCCCTGCTCGTCGATGCTGGAGAGGATGCTGGCGCGGCGCTCGTCGAGTTCGCGCAGGTAGCGCAGACGCTCTTCCAAGTGGCGCAACTGAGTGTCGTCCAGGCTGCCGGTCACTTCCTTGCGGTAACGGGCGATGAAGGGCACGGTCGAGCCTTCGTCCAACAGGCCCACGGCCGCCTCGACCTGCTGAGGGCGTACGCCCAGTTCCTCGGCGATACGGCTGTTGATGCTGTCCATGTAAACCACCTGACATATTGTGAATACGGGGCTGCAAGGCGCGTGTCTGGCCCGGCGGCGCTGGATGAAAGCCGCGCATTATACCCATCGAAGACGGCTTGCGGTGATGGCGCCAGGCCAGCCGAGCAGGTGCCGAACTGGCGTCGGGGGAAAAATCTGCTAACAATGCTCACGGTACGCGTGGCAATGGCTACGCCATAATGCGCGGCGATACCAGAGGAGTTATTCATGACCGGCACCCCGAACACCGCTGAAGGTGACAAGATTCTCATCGTCGACGACGATCCCGGGCTCAGCAGCCTGTTGGAACGTTTCTTCACCAGCAAAGGCTATCGCGCCCGCGCGGTGCCCAACACCGAACAGATGGACCGCCTGCTGCAGCGCGAGGTGTTCAACTTGGTGGTGCTCGACCTGATGCTGCCGGGCGAAGATGGCCTGTCCGCGTGCAAGCGCCTGCGTCAGCAGAACAACCAGATCCCGATCATCATGCTCACCGCCAAGGGCGACGAACTCAGCCGCATCAAAGGGCTGGAGCTGGGCGCTGACGACTACCTGGGCAAGCCTTTCAACCCCGACGAGCTGATGGCCCGCGTCAAGGCCGTGCTGCGCCGCCAGGCGCCGAGCGTGCCGGGTGCCCCGGGCAGCGAGGACGAGTCGGTCACCTTCGGTGACTACGAACTGTCGCTGGCTACCCGTGAGCTCAAGCGCGGTGAAGAAGTGCATATGCTCACCACCGGTGAGTTCGCCGTGCTCAAGGCGCTGGTCATGCACGCCCGCGAACCGCTGACCCGTGACAAGCTGATGAACCTGGCCCGTGGCCGCGAGTGGGACGCCCTGGAGCGCTCCATCGACGTGCAGATCTCGCGCCTGCGCCGCATGATCGAGCCGGACCCGTCCAAGCCACGGTATATCCAGACTGTGTGGGGCGTGGGTTACGTCTTCGTGCCGGACGGTAACGCCGGTAAATGAAGCCTCTTCATCGATGAAAACACCGCTCTGGTTTCCACAAAGCTTCTTCGCCCGCACCCTGTGGCTGGTGCTGATCGTTGTCCTGTTCTCCAAGGCGTTGACCCTGGTCTACCTGCTGATGAACGAGGACGTGCTGGTCGATCGGCAGTACAGCCATGGTGTCGCGTTGACGCTGCGTGCCTATTGGGCGGCCGATGAAGAAAACCGCGACAAGATCGCCGAGGCCGCAGGCCTGATCCGGGTGACCGGTGCAGGCGTGCCCGAAGGCGAGCAACATTGGCCCTATAGCGAAATCTACCAACGGCAGATGCAGGCCGAACTGGGCGATGACACTGAAGTGCGCTTGCGCATCCATGCCCCGCCGGCGCTGTGGGTCAATGCACCCAGCCTTGGCCCCGGTTGGCTGAAAGTACCGCTTTATCCACACCCACTGCGCGGCCAGAAAATCTGGAACGTACTGGGTTGGTTCCTGGCCATCGGCCTGTTGTCCACCGCGTCGGCGTGGATCTTTGTGCGTCAGCTCAACCAGCCCCTCAAGCGCCTGGTGTTCGCGGCCCGTCAATTGGGCCAGGGGCGCAGCGTGCGGCTGCCGATCAGTGATACGCCGAGCGAGATGACCGAGGTGTATCGCGCTTTCAACCAGATGGCTGAGGATGTCGAGCAGGCCGGGCGGGAGCGCGAACTGATGCTTGCCGGTGTATCCCACGATCTGCGTACACCGCTGACGCGCCTGCGGCTGTCGTTGTCCCTGCTGGACAGCGACAACGACCTGAGCGATGACATGGTTCGCGATATCGAGGACATGGATGCGATCCTCGATCAGTTCCTGGCCTTCATTCGCGATGGCCGCGACGAGCCGGTGGAGGAGGTCGATCTGGCCGATCTGGTACGCGAGGTAGTGGCGCCGTACAACCAGCCGGAACAACGCGTGCGCCTGTGTCTGGAGCCGATTCCGCCGTTTCCGGTGCGGCGGGTATCGCTCAAGCGCATGCTTGGCAACCTGATTGGCAATGCCCTGCATCATGCGGGGAAAGGTGTCGAGGTGGCCGCCTATGTATCGGGCGATGAGAGCGCGCCTTACGTGGTGCTCAGTGTCCTGGACCGGGGTACCGGGATCGACGAGTCGGAGCTTGAGACCATCTTCAACCCGTTCATCCGTGGCGACCGCGCCCGGGGTGGCAAGGGCACCGGGCTGGGGTTGGCGATCGTCAAGCGTATCGCGGCGCAACATGGCGGCAATGTGGAGTTGCGCAATAGGTCCGGCGGCGGGATCGAGGCGCGGGTGAGGTTGCCGTTGGGGCTTTTGTTGCCGCGTAATGCTGTTTGATTGTGTCGGCCTCTTCGCGGTTGTAGGAGCGGATTCATCCGCGATGAGGCCGGCATGTTCAACATCAACCTTTCCCTTTGGTCCGCGTCTGATTCGGCCCGCCATTCTTTTCCAGATGCTCGATGATCATCCCGGCCACGTCCTTGCTGGTGGTCACTTCAATCCCTTCCAGGCCCGGCGAGGAGTTCACCTCCATCACCAAAGGCCCATGATTTGACCGCAAGATATCCACACCCGCCACACTCAGCCCCATCACCTTGGCCGCACGAATGGCAGTGATCCGCTCCTCCGGCGTGATCTTGATCAGACTGGCGACACCGCCCCGGTGCAGGTTGGAACGGAACTCGCCCGGCTTGGCCTGGCGCTTCATGGAAGCGATCACCTTGTCGCCCACCACGAAGCAGCGAATGTCGGCACCGCCCGCTTCCTTGATGTACTCCTGAACCATGATGTTCTGCTTGAGGCCCATGAACGCCTCGATCACCGACTCGGCCGCCTGGGTGGTTTCGCACAGCACCACACCGATACCCTGGGTGCCTTCGAGCACCTTGATCACCAGCGGCGCGCCATTGACCATCTGAATCAGGTCGGGGATATCGTCCGGCGAGTGGGCGAAGCCGGTAATCGGCAGGCCGATGCCACGTCGCGACAGCAGCTGCAACGAGCGCAGCTTGTCGCGGGAACGGGCGATGGCCACCGACTCGTTGAGCGGATAGACCCCCATCATCTCGAACTGGCGCAATACCGCGCAGCCGTAAAAGGTCACCGAGGCACCAATCCTCGGAATCACCGCATCGAAGCCCTCCAGCGGTTTGCCACGGTAATGGATCTGCGGCTTGTGGCTGGCGATGTTCATGTAGGCCCGCAGGGTATCGATCACCACCATTTCGTGGCCACGCTGGGTGCCGGCCTCGACCAGGCGGCGGGTGGAATACAGACGCGGATTGCGCGACAGCACAGCGATCTTCATGCAGCACCTGTGACAGGGGTAAGGGTGGCCGGAAAGGCCGGTTTGTCTTGCACGTATTTAAGCCCGGGGTTGACCACCAACTGACCATGGACGAGCGCCTTGGATCCGAGCAACAGGCGATAGCGCATGCTTTTGCGGCAGGCCAGGGTGAATTCGACTTGCCATACACGGTCACCGAGGGCCAGCGGTGTACGGATCACATAGCGGGTCTGGGCATGGCCGTTGGAGCTCTTGATGGTTTTCATGGTGACCAGCGGCGCTTCGCAGCGGCGGTGGCGCAGTTGCACGATCGAGCCCAGGTGAGCGGTAAAGCGCACCCACGGCTGACCGTCGCGCTCGAACGGCTCCACCTCGGTGGCATGCAGGCTGGAGGTACTGGCGCCGGTGTCGATCTTGGCGCGCAGGCCCGCCACGCCGAGGTCGGGCAGGGCGACCCACTCGCGCAGGCCGATCACAGTCAGATGGTCAAATGTCTTCACTAAGCACACCCTGGGGATAAGGTGGTGAACTTTAAGCACGGCGGGGACTTTTTGCATCCGTCAGTTACGGTAGTACAGTTCGGTTAAAGACAGAATTCGAGGTAATGGGATGGCACACAAAGCCGAAGAAGACGACAAGGTCCGCTTGGACAAATGGTTATGGGCGGCGCGGTTCTACAAGACCCGTGCACTGGCCAAGGCTGCTATCGAGAGCGGCAAGGTGCATTGCCGGGGCGAGCGCTGCAAGCCGGGCAAGGAGCCTCGGGTAGGTGATGAATTCGTCCTGCGCACCGGCTTCGATGAGCGCACGGTGGTGGTGAAGGCGCTGTCGGTGGTGCGCCGTGGGGCACCCGAAGCGCAGACGCTGTATGAAGAAACCGAGGAAAGCCTGCGCCGCCGTGAGCAGGCAGCAGCGATGCGCAAGGCGGGGACGATGGGGGTGACCACCGATGGCCGGCCGAACAAGAAGCAGCGGCGGCAGATTCACCAACTGCACGGTAGTTTCGAGTGATAGGGGGCCGCTTCGCGCCCCATTCGCGGGACAAGCCCGCTCCCACCTAGACCGCGCAGGCCAGCTTTTTTGTGGGAGCGGGCTTGCCCCGCGAATGGGGCGCAAAGCGCCCCCGGGGATCTAGCGAATTATCGCCAGCCGCCCGACCAACGGTAGCTTGGCTACGATCCCGAACAAGGGCGCCGTCCAGCGCATCAGCAGAGTGCTGCCTTTCGCCGCCAGCGGCGTATGGCAGCTCCAGCCCACTGCCAGCACTGCCATCAGCAAACCTCCGATGTAGTCATCCTGGCCCCAGTGCGCCCCCGCCACCAGACGCGGCAGCATGAACAGCAACGCCAGCCCCCAGATCACCAGGTGTTGCACCAGGCGGCGGCTGAACAGGCTCATGAACAGCGCCCAGATCAGCAGCACCGAGGCATGATCGCCCGGGAAGCTCTTGCTGGAACGGTCTTTCAGTTCCCAGGCTTTTTCCAGGTTCGGGTAGTAGTCGCTGAGGTGCACGACGTTGTCGAACACCATGGACGGGCTATCGTGTTGCCAACCCATTGCGTCCACCCACTTGGAAAACAGCGCGCGAACCACCACTAAGAGGATAAGCGTGACCAGGAAGCCAAAGAAGGCTTCTCGCACCTGGCTGGCTTTGAACACCCAATCACCGCGGATCAGCACGGTCAGCAGGATCAGGCCGACGACGATGTCGAAGGGTCGCAGGCTGCCGACGGTCCAGATAGAGCGCCATAGGGTGTTGTCGGCCAATGGCGCATTGAGGCTGTGGAACAGCCACTCGTCGAATGTCAGGCACAAGATCTGGCCAAAAGGCCATAACCAGAAACACAGTAGAGCTATCGGCAGCACGGTGCAGGCTGCCAATGGGCCCCAGGACCACTTGGCTTGGAACAGTGGTCGATTGTCCATAAAATACCTCTATTGCAATCAGGAGTCGGAGCGCCTTGTGAGCGCTCTGTCACGGGGCTTTGGTAACTTCCGAAACCTCGTGTAACCATTTTGTCATCATTTCTAGATAGCCAAAACCTATGAGCGATTTGCCGGATACCGATTTCACCCAACGTTTCATCTTCGACGACCGCGACGTGCGCGGCGAGTGGGTGTCTCTCGATGACAGCTACGCCGCGGTGCTGGCGCGTCACGAGTACCCGCAACCCGTGCAGGCACTACTTGGTGAACTGATGGCCGCCACCTCGTTGCTGGTCGGTGCGATGAAGTTCGACGGCTTGCTGATTCTGCAGGCGCGTTCGGCTGGCCCGATTCCGATGCTGATGGTGGAGTGTTCCAGCGAGCGTGACATCCGTGGCATGGCGCGCTACGAAGCGGAGCAGATTCCTGCTGATGCCACCCTGGCCCAGTTGATGCCCGACGGCCATCTGACGCTGACCATCGACCCGATCAAGGGCCAACGCTATCAGGGCACCGTCGACCTCGACGGCGCCAACCTGTCGGAATGCTTCACCAACTACTTCGTGCAGTCGCAGCAGACCAATACCCGTTTCTGGCTCAACGCCGAAGGCGGCAAGGCGCGTGGTCTGCTGTTGCAGCAGCTGCCGCGTGATCGTCAGCCTGACGATGAAGAGCGCGAAGACAGCTGGCAGCATGTGATCGCCCTGGCCAAGACCCTCAAGTCCGAAGAGTGGGAAGAAGACAACGAAACCCTGCTGCATCGCCTCTACCACGAAGACGCCGTGCGCCTGTTCGACATTCAGCCGCTGCGCTTCAAATGCAGCTGCTCCCGCGAACGTTCCGGCAATGCGCTGGTCAGTTTGGGCGAACATGATGCCAAGTCGCTGGTTGAAGAGTGTGGCGGCAAGGTGGAGATCGATTGCCAGTTCTGCAACCAGCGCTATTTCTTCGATGCCAGCGATGTGGCGCAACTGTTTGCCGGTGGTGGCACCGACGCGGCGTCAGAAACTCGCCACTGAAACGTTTAATTGCAGGTAAATCTCCTGTCGAATTGCGCAAAAGCGCGGTTACGACAGGAGGGGCCTACTTTTTTTGGGCGTTTCTGGCATAATCCGGCCACTTTTTTCGCTGTAGTAGTTTTTTCGAGACAACTACAAAACGTTTGGAGCACTCGGCCTCGGGCCGGATGGGGTATCTCATGACGCAAGCCAACAACACCGTGTACACCGACCTGAGCGTCGATGAGCTGGTTAAAGAAGCGCTGTCCCGCGGTGAAGGCGTGCTGGCCGATACTGGCGCACTGGTCGTCGAAACCGGCCACCGTACTGGCCGTTCGCCGGCTGACCGTTTCATCGTCGAAGAACCGTCCACCCAGGACCAGATTGGCTGGGGCCCGATCAACCGCAAGTTCCCGGCCGACAAGTTCGATGCCCTGTGGGACCGCGTCGAGGCGTTCAACAACGCCCAGGATCACTTCGTTTCCTACGTTCACGTAGGGGCTGCTGCCGACCACTACCTGGCAGTGAAGATGACCACCCAGACTGCCTGGCAGAACCTGTTCGGTCGCTGCCTGTTCATCAATCCGGCGCAGTACAATCCGGCCGGTCGCGATGAGTGGCAGGTGCTGAACGTCGCCAACTTCGAGTGCGTACCCGAGCGTGACGGCACCAACTCCGATGGCTGCGTGATCATCAACTTCGCCCAGAAGAAGGTGCTGATCGCTGGCATGCGTTACGCCGGCGAAATGAAGAAAGCCATGTTCTCGGTGCAGAACTTCCTGCTTCCAGCTGCCGACGTGCTGCCGATGCACTGCGCTGCCAACATCGGCGAAGCAGGCGATGTCACCCTGTTCTTCGGCCTGTCGGGCACCGGCAAGACCACCCTGTCGGCCGACGAAAGCCGTTACCTGATCGGTGACGACGAGCACGGCTGGGGCGAAGGCGTCGTCTTCAACATCGAAGGCGGTTGCTATGCCAAGTGCATCGACCTGTCGGAGAAGAACGAGCCGGTCATCTGGAAAGCCATCAAGCATGGCGCCGTGCTGGAAAACGTCGTCATCAACGATGCCAAGCACGCCGACTACACCGATGTCAGCCTGACCCAGAACAGCCGCGCCGCCTACCCGCTGGAGCACGTTGCCAAGGTCTCCGAGAAGAACCTGGGCGGTGAGCCGAACGCGGTCATCTTCCTGACCTGCGACCTGACCGGCGTATTGCCGCCAGTGTCGATCCTGAACAACGAGCAGGCGGCCTACCACTTCCTGTCCGGCTACACCGCGCTGGTCGGTTCCACCGAAATGGGTTCGGGGGGCGGCATCAAGTCGACCTTCTCCACCTGCTTCGGCGCACCGTTCTTCCCGCGCCCGGCTGGCGTCTACGCCGAGCTGCTGATCAAGCGCATCAAGGCCTTCGGCTCCAAAGTCTACCTGGTCAACACCGGCTGGACCGGCGGTGGCTACGGCGTTGGCAAGCGCTTCAGCATCCCGACCACCCGTGGCGTGATCGCTGCCATCCAGAGCGGTGCTCTGGTCGGCGCCGAAACCGAACACCTGGACATCATCAACCTGGACGTGCCGAAGGCCGTTCCAGGCGTCGAAACCGAGCTGCTCAACCCACGCAACACCTGGGCTGACAAAGCGGCCTACGACGAAGCGGCCAAAGGCCTGGCCAAGCTGTTCACCGAAAACTTCACCAAGTTCGACGTGTCCGACGCCATCAAGGCGGCTGGCCCGCAGCAGTAAGCTGTCGCTGGTTGCACCGAGAAAGCCGCCCATTTGGGCGGCTTTCTCGTTCAAGGCCATTGCTGTCTTGCATGCAGAATACGGATGATCTCTACGTCGTCGCCCACTATCCGATAAACCATCACATAGTTCGGACGGATGACGATTTCACGCGTTCCTGGGTACCTTCCCGGCTTGTAGATCGATGGGCTCCGAGCAGCACGTCGAGCTTTTTCTGCAAAGCTTTCGTCGAGTGAGATCGCCGCCGCCGGGTTGTCCTGTGCAATGTGGTCCATGATGCGCAGGCGATCTTTGCGTGCCATGTCACGCCACACCAGGCGCATCAGCGGATTTTGGCTTTGAGTTCGCTTCGGCGGGCAGCGAACAGTCGCTCTGCTTCCTCATCCTCCATGGGCCGCGCAGGGTCTTCCAAGCTCGCTTCTACCTGATCGACAAACCATGCATCGTACGCCGCCGCTTCATGGGCTCGTTTCAGGGCTTGTGCACGATCAGGGCGCTGGTAGGTGCTCATCTGGCCGGGATCAAACGCTGAGGTGTCCACCTCGAAATGGTCGATGCCCATCTCGAGCAGGTAGCTCACCAGCGTTTCGAATTTCTTGAATAGCCGTACGTTGCCGCTGCGCTGGGCAATCAGCACGTGCTCTTGATGATTGACGTCGACCTGGATCGCCCAGCCGCCTGGCTGGCCGACAATATGGGTGGCGTTGATTCGTCCGTTTTCCACCATGCGGCTCAAGTTCGCATGATCTAATTGATGGGTAGGCATCGGGGCATTTCTCGGTTTCATCGGGATGAACCATGTTATGCAATCTATAGTAGATTGCGACTATAGTCCTTCCTGTCTTGCTGTGGGAAGTTTCCTCACGGTGACGCCAATTGTGGATATCTCATGACCGAATCCCTCAACCGCAACGCCTTCTCCCATTTCCACCCCATCCTCACCCGCCCGCAGGACAACGACCACAATGGCCACATCGCCGGTGCCACCGTGCACGGCTTCTTCGAAACCGCGATCCAGGCCTTTCTCGTCGAGCAAGCCGAGTTCGACCTGCGTGAAGGCGAACTGGCGGCATTCGTGGTCAGTTCAGCGGCGGACTTCTTCGCCTTACCGGGCTTCCCGGATGTGCTGGAGGTTGGCCTGGGCGTGACGCGCCTGGCGGGGAGCACGGTGGAGTACCGGTTGGCGCTGTATCGCCCAGGCGAAGTGGATGCCTGTGCGGCGGGGACGGTGGTGCAGGTGTTCATCGAACGAGCAAGCGGCCGACCGGTGCCGCTGCCGGAGGCGCTGCAGGTCATTCTCGCCGGTCTGCAACTCGAACAGCAGGCATAAAAAAGCCCCGCCGATGAGGGCGGGGCTTTTGCACAACCTGGGCGTTGGCCCGAGGTATCAGTCGCGCCAGTGGCGCTTGTGCTTGCGGTGGCCATAATGACGGCCGCGGTCATAGTGACGACGGTCGTCGTAGCCACGACGGTAGCGGCGATCGTCATGACGCTCGTCGTCATCGGCCTTGTTGCCCAGGTAGTTGCCCAGCGCGCCACCGGCACCGCCGCCTGCGGCTGCACCAATGTAGCTGCCGGTGGTGCCGCCCACCGAGCGACCGACCACGTTACCGCCCGCAGCGCCCAGCGCACCACCGATAGCGGCCTCGCCACGCTGGCGCTTGTCGGCACCCAGGGCACCGCCGGCTGCGCCGCCCAGGCCGGCACCAATGGCGCCGCCGGTGCTACCGCCGATGGAGTTGCCCACTACGGAGCCGAGTACCCCACCCAATGCGCCGCCAATGCCGGCCTCGGTATTGCCGCCTGCCATGGCAACGCCGCTGAGCAAGCTGAAAGACAACAACAGAATCGAGGAGTACTTCTTCATCAAGAGAGCCTCATAGGGATGACGAGGGCGAATTTGAGGCTCTGCGATGCGCCTTGCAACGGAAATCCGACGAGTAGCACGAATTGTACACAATTCTCTAAGTTACTGTATTTGCTATGAAACTTAATCGATTTTCGCGTGTCTGAGGTTATTGTGACAAAGCCCTGAACCCTTGCGGAACAGGGCTTTTTCGTTTTCGCCCGTTATACGATCCGGCCGTCGTCGCGCGCCCGTTCCAGCTTGATGGCGACGAATTTGGAGGTTGGCGTATGGCTGCCCTCACCGATGCTTTCCAGCGGAATCAGCGGATTTACTTCCGGGTAATAGGCCGCCGCCTGCCCAGCCGGGATATCGAAGGCCAGTAGGGTGAAACCCTGCACCCGGCGCTCATGTTCATCGCCCCACAACGACACGATGTCGACCTTCTGCCCCGGCTGGAAGCCCAGGCGGATGATGTCGGCTTCATTGACGAACAGCACGTCACGCTGGCCGCGTACACCACGGTAGCGGTCGTCCAGGCCGTAAATGGTGGTGTTGTACTGATCGTGCGAGCGCATCGACTGCATGATCAGGTCCGGCACCTGGCCGCTGGCGCGCACGCGCTGGTCGAGCAGGGTGTCGGGCAGCAGGTTGGCCTTGAAATTGGCGCGGCCGCTGGTGGTCTTCCACTGGCGGCTGCCGGCGCTGTTGCCCAGATAGAAGCCGCCGGGGTGGCTCAAGCGCTGGTTGAAGCCGGCGAAGCCGGCGATGGTGTCGCCGATCAGGTCACGAATACGGCTGTAGTCCGCGACCAACCAGTGCCAGTCAACCGGGCGTTTGCCCAGCGTGGCGGCGGCGATGCCGGCGACTACTGCCGGCTCCGAACGCATCTGCTTGGACAGCGGTTTTAGCTGGCCGTTGGAGGCGTGGACCATGCTGAACGAGTCTTCCACCGTGACCGCCTGCGGGCCGTCGGCCTGCAGGTCGATGTCGGTGCGGCCCAGGCAGGGCAGAATCAGCGCCTGCTTGCCGTGGATCAGGTGGCTGCGGTTGAGCTTGGTGCTGATGTGCACGGTCAGTTCGCAGTTGCGCAAAGCTTTTGCTGTGCGCTCGCTGTCCGGGGTCGCCTGGGCAAAGTTGCCGCCCAGGCCGATGAACACCTTGGCGCGACCATCGAGCATGGCGTGGATCGCCTCGACGGTGTTGTGGCCATTGTGTCGCGGTACGCGGAAGCCAAAGCGCTTTTCGATGGCATCGAGCAGCGCCACCGGCGGGCGCTCGTTGATGCCCATGGTGCGGTCGCCCTGCACGTTGCTGTGGCCACGCACCGGGCACAGGCCGGCGCCGGGTACGCCGATGTTGCCGCGCAGCATCTGCAGGTTGACGATTTCCTGAATGGTCGGCACCGAATGGCGGTGTTGAGTAATGCCCATCGCCCAGCACATGATCACCCGCTTGCTGCGGCAGTACATGCGTGCGGCCAGTTCGATGTCGGCCAGCGCCAGGCCGGATTGTTCCTGGATGTGCTGCCACGAGGTAGCGTCCACCGCCGCCAGGTATTCATCGACGCCGTGACCATGCTCGGCAATGAACACGTGGTCGAAGATCGCCGGCTCGCCCTTGGCCTGTGCCTCGCGCTCCCACTGCAAGACGAACTTGGCCATGCCACGCAGCATCGCCATGTCGCCGCCCAGCGCCGGGCGGAAGAACGCGGTGTTGGTCGGGCGGTCGCTGTTGGTCAGCATTTCCAGCGGGTTCTGCGGGTGCTGGAAGCGCTCAAGGCCACGCTCCTTGAGCGGGTTGACGCACACCACCTGGGCGCCGCGCTTCACCGCATCGCGCAGCGGGTCGAGCATGCGCGGGTGGTTGGTGCCGGGGTTCTGGCCCCAGACGAAAATCGCGTCGGCATGCTCGAAGTCGTCGAAGGTGACCGTGCCTTTGCCCACGCCGACGCTCTGGCCCAGCGCCACACCGCTGGCCTCGTGGCACATGTTCGAGCAATCGGGGAAGTTGTTGGTGCCGAACGCGCGAACGAACAGTTGGTACAAGTACGCCGCCTCGTTGCTGGCGCGGCCCGAGGTGTAGAACTCGGCCTGGTCGGGCGTGGCGAGTGCGTTCAGCTCACGGGCAATCAGGGCGAAGGCATCGTCCCAGGCAATCGGCTGGTAGCGGTCGCTGGCCGGGTCGTAGACCATCGGCTCGGTCAGCCGGCCCTGGTATTCGAGCCAGTAGTCGCTCTGCTGAAGCAGCGCGCTGACGCTGTAGCGCGCGAAGAAGGCCGCATCGACGCGGCGCTTGGTGGCTTCCCAGTTGACTGCCTTGGCGCCGTTCTCGCAGAACTTGACCATGCCGCTTTCGGGCGAGTCGCCCCAGGCGCAGCCTGGGCAGTCGAAGCCGCCGTTCTGGTTGGTCTTGAGCAGGGCGCGGAGGTTTTTCAGCGCGTTGTCGCTGCCGACCCAGGCCTTGGCCACGCTGCGCAGCGCACCCCAACCGCCGGCAGGGCCGTGGTAGGGCTTGTAGCGAGGGGTGGAGGCGGGGGCATTGTCGGGAAGAGGCTGGTACGAGGTCACGGCTGGTTCGACTCCGCCGCTGGGCTGTAGACCCGCGGTGCACTGTGTTTGGGCAGATGAATGAGGTTGAGGTTGTGCTTGCGCGCCCACTGCAGGGCGAGGCCGGTGGGCGCCGAGAGGCTGACCAGAGTCTGGATGCCGGCGCGCAGGACCTTCTGGATCAGCTCCAGGCTGCAACGGCTGGTGACGATGGCCAGGCCGCCTTCTGTCGCGATGTTCTGGCGCAGCAGAGCGCCGATGACTTTATCCAGCGCGTTATGCCGGCCGATGTCTTCGCGGCCCAGCAAGATTTCGCCCTGGGCGTTCATGAACAGCGCCGCGTGCACGGCACCGCAGTGCTGGCCCAGAGGCTGGAAGACACCGATGCGTTCACGCAGGCCGGCCAGCCACTGCACAGGTGGCAATGGCGCGCCAGGCAGTTCGGCCAGATCCGGCAGCGCCTGCTCCAGGGCTTCGACGCCACACAGGCCACAGCCACTGGTGCCGGCCAACTGGCGGCGCTGGTTCTTCAGGTTCCAGAACGCGCGGCTGGAAATCTCCAGGTCGGCGTACATCGCCGAGCCGCTACCAGACAGTTTCAGGTCGTAGATTTCCGCTGTGCCTTCGACAATGCCGCTGCCAACGCTGAAGCCGACTGCAAAGTCTTCGAGATCGGTGGGGCTGACCAGCATCACAGCCTGGTTGAGGCCGTTGTAGGCGATGGCCAGGGCGACTTCCTCGGCCAGCGGCGTGCTGGCGCGTGCGGTGTCGTTGAGCTGGACGTAGTCGTAGGTGTTGCTGGCGGCAGGCATGGCCAAAGGCGTGGCGGCCGCGCAGACCGGAGGCTTGTTCATTCGGCTGACTACCGGCGGCTATTTGATAGCACCCAGCCTAGGCCCACGCGCCGGCCACGTCTAATCGCTAGGGTCTATGCCTTGATAGACCGCGTCGATTGGTCGCAGTGGGGCGGGAGGGGCAATCCTGGCCTAGACTCCTTTCTCCGAGGTTTTCAGTCAACAAGGAGCGCGCTATGAGCCTGTTCAGTTTCGTGAAGGAAGCCGGCGAGAAGTTGATCGACCTGCTGACCCCTGGCAATGCCAATGCTGAAGAGCAGTTGAAGAAGCACGTGGAGAGTGTCGGCCTGGGCAACCCGAATATCACCGCCACGGTAGAGGGTGACAAGATCATCCTCAAGGGCGAGGTGTCCAGCCAGGAGGAGAAAGAGAAGATCATCCTGGCGGCGGGCAACATCAATGGCGTTGCGAGCGTCGATGACCAGATCACCGTGACCGGGCCGGTTGCCGTTGCGGCGCAGTTTGTCACCGTGGTGAAGGGTGACACGCTCAGTGCCATCTCCTTGAAGGTTTATGGCAACGCCAACCAGTACAACAAGATCTTCGAGGCTAACAAGCCGATGCTCAAGCACCCGGACAAGATCTACCCGGGGCAGGTTTTGCGCATTCCCGAATAATATCTATTGCCTGACCCGGCCTCTTCGCGGGGCAAGCCCGCTCCCACAATGGTCCTGGCAACACCCACCATTGTGGGAGCGGGCTTGCCCCGCGAAAGGGCCATTACAGGCCCTGCAGTAATTCCCGGTAATCCTCGACCGCCGCAAACTCCTGGGTATCCCGAGGCGCCGCCTGGCTGTCCGGCTGGCGCACCGCCAGAAGATGCCCCACGCCATATCGCTGCGCACTGCGCAGAATCGCCAGCGTGTCATCGATGAACAGACTCCGCGCTGGCACAAACCCGATATCCGCCTGCAGCGCATCCCAGAACTGCGGACTCTCCTTCGGGTAGCCATAATCATGCGAACTGATCAGCCGTTCGAAATACGGCGCCAGTTCCACCCGCTCCAGCTTCAGCGACAGCGAATCACGGTGGGCATTGGTGATCATCACCACCCGCTTGCCCGCCTGGCGGATCGCTGCAAGGAAGGTATCGGCATCGGGCCGTAAGGCGATCAGGTCGGCGATCTCGCGCTTGAGCTCGCGAATCGGCAGGTTCAGCTCGCGGCTCCAGAAGTCCAGGCAATACCAGTTGAGGGTGCCGGCATTGCGCTCGAACAGCGGTTGCAGCTCAAGTTCCGCCATGGCCCGGCTCACGCCATGCAGCTCGGCGTAGCGCTGGGGCAGGTGCTCCAGCCAGAAGCGGTTGTCGTAGTGCAGGTCGAGCAGGGTGCCGTCCATGTCCAGCAGGACGGTATCGATGGCGGACCAGGGAAGAACAGGCATGGGAAACTCTCGTTCAGTCGGCAAGCCACGGTATAGTAACCCGTTCACGCCAAGGAGCCGCCCCATGCGCCAGAAACCCACCGTCCTCAGCCGCGAAATCGTCGCCAGCAGCCGCCTGTTCCGCGTCGAGGCCGTACAGTTGCGTTTCAGCAATGGCACCGAGCGTACCTATGAGCGCCTGGTCGGTCGTGGCAACGGTTATGGTGCGGTGATGATCGTCGCCATGCTAGATGCTGAACACGCGGTGCTGGTCGAGGAATATTGCGGCGGTACCGACGAGTACGAGCTGTCGCTGCCCAAGGGCCTGATCGAACCGGGCGAAGACGTGCTGGCGGCAGCTGACCGGGAACTCAAGGAAGAGGCCGGCTTTGGCGCACGTCAGCTGGAACACCTGACCGAGCTGTCGCTGTCGCCGGGCTACATGAGCCAGAAGATCCAGGTGGTGCTGGCAACCGACTTGTACGAAGAGCGTCTGGAGGGCGATGAACCCGAGCCGATGCGAGTCGACAAGGTCAACCTGCGCGAGCTTTCGGCGCTGGCCATGCACCCTCAGTTCACCGAAGGGCGGGCGCTGGCGGCGCTGTACCTGGCACGTGACCTGATGATTCAGCGGGGGCTGCTCGACGTATGAACGACCAGCAATTGATGCACGAAGTGGTGAAACTGGCCGGCCTGGCGGGCCAGGCGATCCTGCCGTTCTGGCGCGCCGATGTGGCGGTGACCAACAAGGCCGACGATTCGCCAGTGACCGCCGCCGACCTGGCCGCGCATCGGGTCATTGCCGAGGGCCTGCAGGCCCTGGCGCCTGAGATCCCGGTGTTGTCCGAGGAAGACTGCAATATCCCCCTGGCCGAACGCCAGGGCTGGCAGCGCTGGTGGCTGGTCGATCCGCTCGACGGGACCAAGGAATTCATCGCCGGTAGCGAAGAGTTCACCGTCAATATCGCCTTGATCGAGAACGGTGACGTGGTGTTTGGCGTGGTGTCGATGCCGACCAGTGGGCGCTGCTACTTCGGTGGCCGCGGCTTGGGCGCCTGGCGCGCAGAGACGGACGGCCAGGCCGAACCGATCCAGGTTCGTAACGCTCCGCCTGCCGATGGCCGCTTCACCGTGGTGGCCAGCCGTCGCCATTCCAGCCCGCAGCAGGAAGCGTTGCTGGCTGGTCTTGGCGCTGCGGTTGGCGAGCTGGAACTGGCCAATATCGGCAGTTCGCTGAAATTCTGCCTGCTGGCCGAAGGCAGCGCCGACTGCTACCCGCGTCTGGCGCCGACCTCGCAGTGGGATACCGCTGCCGCCCAAGGTGTGCTGGAAGGCGCGGGTGGTGAAGTGATCGGGGTGGATGGGCTGGCGTTCCGTTATCCGGCTCGCGATTCGCTGCTCAACCCATTCTTCCTGGCGTTGCCCAAGAATGCAGGTTGGCGCCCGACGTTCCTGAAGCTTATCTAAGCGCCTGCGCAATACCCCTGTGGGAGCGGGCTTGCCCCGCGAACACCGGCGAAGCCGGTGCCATCCACCGAGGCGCCTGCTTCGCGGGGCAAGCCCGCTCCCACAGGTTATTGATGTAACACGTACTGCCCGCTGAACCGGACGGCGGGCTCGTCGCTGTCGACGTTACTCACGGTAGTTTCCAGCGTCAGCCGCGCACGGCCCCGGCGCTGGTACATCGTCACGAAACGTTCCCAGGTTTTGTCCTCCGGCGCTGCACAGCGTGCCACCGCCGTGCCGGTCACCGGCAACGGGTAGCTGATCTGGCCTTCCTGGATGACGATATGCCCGTCATCGATGCCCAGCTCGCGCAGGCGCAGGTGCAGCCAGCCCCAGCCCACCAGCACGGCGGCGCAGTACAGGCTGCCGCCAAACATGGTGTTCTTGTGATTGACGTTGGCGGCCAGCGGCAACTGCAGGCGCAGGCTCATGCCTTGCCAATCGATGACTTCCAGGCCCATCTCGCGGGTGAGGGGAATATCGCTGTGCAGCACCGACTGCAGGTACTGGCTATCGCTGTTCATGGCGGTTGTCCTCGTGGTCATCTTGTCCGCTGTTGCCGCCGTCGAAGTTGAGGCCGTGCTTGCGCAGTTTGTCATGCAGCGTCTTGCGCGGCACTCCAAGTGCCTCGGCCAGGCTGCGCATGGAGCTGTGCGGCTGGGCCAGTTCGGCGGCGATCAACGAGCGTTCGAACTGCTCGACCTGTTCACTGAGATTGCCCAGCGATATCGGCGCCGAAGGGGCAGCCGCAGCAGGTGCCTGACTATCCAGGGCCAGTTCCAGGCCCAGGGCGAAGCGTTCGGCGGCGTTCTGCAGTTCACGCACATTGCCAGGCCAATTGTGGCGCAACAGCATGGCCCGTTGCGCCGGCTGCAGGCTGTGCACTGGCAGGCCGTGGCGCTCGCTGGCGGTGTCGGCGAAATGCTGGAACAGCACCAGGATGTCGTCACCGCGTTCGCGCAGCGGCGGGATGCGCAATGGCGCGACGTTCAGGCGGTAATAAAGGTCGGCCCGGAAGCGGCCCTGGTCGGCGGAGGTGCGCAAGTCTTCCTTGGTCGCGGCGATGATGCGGATGTCCAGCGGGATCAACTGATTGCCACCCAGGCGCTCGACCACCCGTTCCTGCAGCAGGCGCAGCAGTTTTACCTGCACGTCCAGGCTCATGCTCTCGATTTCGTCGAGGAACAGCGTGCCGCCGTTGGCGAACTCGAACTTGCCGATGCGGCGCTTCTGCGCGCCGGTGAAGGCCCCGGGTTCATGGCCGAACAGTTCGCTTTCGACCACCGACTCGGCCAGCGCCCCGGCATTGATGGCCACGAACGGGCCGTCGCGGCGGCTGGACAGGTCGTGCAGGGCGCGGGCAACTACTTCCTTGCCGGCGCCGGTCTCCCCGAGGATCAGCACGTCGGCGCGGGTGCCGGCCAGTGCGCCGATCTGCTCGCGCAGGCGCTGCATGGCAGGCGAATGGCCGACCAGGCGGGTGGCCAACTGCTGGCGATCGCTCAGAGCCAGGCGCAGGCTGCGGTTGTCCAGCACCAGCCGGCGCAAGGCCAAGGCGCGGCGCACGCTGTCGAGCAGGGCATCGGTGGCGAAAGGTTTTTCCAGGAAATCGTAGGCCCCTGCGCGCATGGCTTGTACTGCCAGCGGCACATCGCCGTGGCCGGTGATCAGCAGCACCGGCAGTTCGTTGTCGCGGCCATGCAGTTGCTCGAGCAGTTGCAGGCCGTCGATGCCGGGCATGCGGATATCGCTGACAACCACGCCGGGCCAGTCGGGCTCGATGCGCTCGGCCAGGCCCTGGGCGTCGGCCAGGGCGACGACCTTGAGACCGGCGAGGTCGAGGGTTTGGCTCAGGGCCTGGCGCAGGTGTGGGTCATCGTCCACCAGCAGGACCTGGGCCTGGCTGTCGATGTAAGGCTCGGGGGTCATGCCGAAGGGTCCTCTGAAGGTTGCAGGTTGGCGCCAGGCGTGGCCACGCGCAGTTGCAAGGTAAGCAGGGCGCCACCTTCCGGGTGGTTGGCCAGCAGCAGTTCGCCACCCAGCGCACGCATCAGGCTTTCGCAGATGGCCAGGCCCAGGCCGAGGCCCTGGGTGCGGGTCTTGGTGGTGAAGAATGGCTCCTTGGCATGCTCCAGGGCCTGGCGGCTGAAGCCCGGGCCGTTGTCGCGGATGAACAGATAGACGTAGTCATCGCGTTTTTCGGCACTGAGCCACAGGCGGCGCGGGTTGGCCTTTTCGGTCAAGGCATCGAGGGCGTTGGCCAGCAGGTTGCCGAGCACCTGGCGCAGGCGGGTTTCGCCGGCCTGCACCCACAGGGTGGCATCGGGCAGGTCGCGGATCAGCTCCACCGCCATGGCCCGGCGGCGCTTGGCCAGCAGGGCCAGGGCGTCGTCCAGCGCAGGCTGCAGCGCCACGCTTTCCGGCGCGTGGCGATCGCGGCGGGCGAAGGCGCGCAGGTGGGCGATGATCGAGGCCATGCGCCCGGTCAGTTCGCCGATCAGCTTGAGGTTGCCGCGGGCATCTTCGGTACGTTGGTGGTCGAGCAGGACCTCGGCGTTTTCTGCGTAGCTGCGGATCGCCGCCAATGGTTGGTTGAGTTCGTGACTGATGCTCGCCGACATGGTGCCGAGCACCGACAGCTTGCCGGCCTGCACCAGTTCGTCCTGGGCACGAACCAGCTCCTGCTGGGCGTTCTCGCGCTCCAGCACCGCGCTCTTGAGCCGGGTATTCAGGCCTTCGAGGTCGGCGGTGCGCTGCACTACGCGGTTTTCCAGCTCCTGGCGACCGCGGGCTTCGAAGTCGATGCGGTCGATGTAGTGCCGGCGCCGTTGCATCACCAGGCCGGCCAACAACATCAGCACCAGCAGCGCACCGCCGCCGATGGCCATGACTGTCTGCACCGAGCGGTCGACCAGTGAGCGCGGGGCGAGGATGCTGACTTGCCAGCCGGTCTCCTTGATGTCGCGGGTCTGGGCCAGCCAGGCATCCTGGTTGAGTACGAGTGGCTGCGGCGCCTGGGTCGGGTAGGGCTGGATGGCGATGATCGCCTGGCGCTCGGCATCGGTCAGCTCGCGGGTGGCGCGGAAGCGCCAGTCCGGCCGCGAGGTGAGGATGACCACCCCATTGTGGTCGGTCAGCAGCAGCTGCTCGGGCGTGCGGCCCCAGAGGGTTTCGGTGTGGTCGAGGTCGACCTTGACCACCAGCACACCGACGATGCGCTCGCGGTCGCGCACGGCGGCGGCAAAAAAGTAGCCGCGCTTGGCCGAAGTGGTGCCCTGGCCGAAGAAGCGCCCAAGTTGCCCAGCCATGGCTTCATTGAAGTACGGGCGGAAGGCGAAGTTGCGGCCGACGAAGCTGTCGCGCTTGTCCCAGTTGGAGGCGGCCAGGGTATTGCCGCTGATATCCATCAGGTACATCACCTCGGCACCAGTCTGGTGGACGATGTCCTTCAGCAGGCGGTTGGCGTTGGTCACCGCTTCGAGCTTGAACGGGTCGTCCAGCACGCCGCGCAGCGCCGGCAGGTCGCCGAGGATCTGCGGCAGGGTCTCGTAGCGATGCAACGTGCCGAGCAGGTTGGCCACGTACAGGTCGAGGGTCTGGCGATTCTGCGAGGCCAGCTCATCCTGGTAATAGCGTTCGGCAAGATGATGCAGCGGCCACAACAAGGGGGCCAGGCACAGGGCCAGCAGGGCCAGGCTGCGCCAGCGGGGACGGCGAGGGTGCGTGGGTTTTGCGATCATTGCGAAAATGCGCCAGTGGAGTCTGGCGCAATTATGCGCTACTTGAGGCAGGCGATCCTCATGGGAACAGGTCGGCGTCTTTCAGCAGGGCGCCGGCCTGGTCCTTGGCCGACAGCAGCGGCGCTTCCACGCCCCAGTCGATGGCCAGTTGCGGATCGTCCCAGCGGATGCAGCGCTCGGCGGCGGGGTTGTAGTAGTCGGTGGTCTTATAGAGGAAGTCGGCCGACTCGCTCAGCACCACAAAACCATGGGCGAACCCTGGCGGAATCCAGAACTGACGGTGGTCTGCCGCGCACAGGCGGGTCGCGACCCAGCGGCCAAACGTGGGTGAACTGCGGCGAATATCCACGGCAACGTCGAGCACTTCACCCTGGGTTACCCGCACCAGTTTCCCCTGCGGGTTGTCGATCTGGTAGTGCAGGCCACGGAGTACGCCGCGCTGTGAGCGAGAGTGGTTGTCCTGAACGAAGCGGGCGTCAAAACCGGTTTGCCTGGCGAATTCGCGGGCATTGAAGCTTTCGAAGAAAAAGCCGCGATCGTCGCCGAAAATTTTCGGTTCGATGATCAGTACATCAGGGATGTCGGTTGCAATTATGTTCATGGTGATTATCTGACCCGTGTACTCAGGGGACCGTACCAGTCTCGTTGAATTTAGCCCGCCTTGGCCTGTTGCAGCCTAGATTGCCCTCATGACTGCGCACGGACGCACGAACATCATTTCATCTTTGCCACTTGTTTATCGGCCGTGGCAGTGGCGAGATAAGCGAAAAGTAAAAGAGGTTTCATCTTCATGCCCCTGCGCACCCTGATCCAGCGTTCCAGCCTGCCCAGCCCGTCGCTCAGCGAAGCCCAGGCGCACGCCTTGCTGCAGGGCCATTACGACCTGGCCGGCAGCCTGTCTGCGTTGGGCAGTCAGCAGGACCTCAACTTCCGTTTGGACACCGGGCAAGCGCGGTTCGTGCTCAAGGTCTGCCATGGCAGCTATGCCCAAGTGGAGCTGGAGGCGCAGCATGCGGCGCTGGCGTACCTGCGTGAGCGCGGGTTGCCGGTGCCTGCGGTGCGCACGGCCCGGGAAGGCCAGGATTTGCTGGCGCTGGACATCGACGGCCAACCGCTGCGCGCACGCCTGCTGAATTATATCGAGGGGCAGCCGCTGACACGCCTCAAGCACATGCAACCCCGGTTGATGGCCGAACTGGGCGCGCTCTGCGCCCGCATCGACCAGGCCCTGGCCGATTTCGACCACCCAGGCCTGGTGCGCACTCTGCAATGGGATCCGCAGCATGCCCAGGCGCTGATCGAGCATCTGTCACCCGTGTTGCAGGATGCCGGCCAGCGTGCCCGCATCGAGCAGGCCACCCGCCTGGCTGCTGAAAAGCTTGCACCGTTGGTCGGGCAACTGCCCTGCCAGGCCGTGCACCTGGACATCACCGACGATAACGCGGTCTGGGCCCGCGATGCCGAACGCGAATGGCAACTGCAAGGCGTCATCGATTTCGGCGACTTGCTACGCACCTGGCGCATTGCCGACCTGTCGGTGACCTGCGCGGCGCTGCTGCACCATGCCGAAGGCGACCCGCTGCGCATCTTGCCGGCGGTGCGCGCCTATCAGGCCGTCAACCCGCTGAGCGAGGCCGAACTGCGCGCCCTTTGGCCGCTGGTACTGAACCGTGCCGCCGTGCTGGTACTGAGCAGCCAACAGCAATTGGCAGTGGACCCTGGCAATCAGTACACCCGCGACAACATCGCCCACGAGTGGGAAATCTTCGACACCGCTACCGCCGTGCCTTTCGCCCTGATGGAAGCCGCCATTCTGCAGGCTGCGGGACTCGAACCGTGCGCGCCTGACCTGGCTTACGCTGCACCGCTGCTCCCTGACTTGGCTGGGCAAGGGGTGGCTCGGGTCGATCTGGGCGTGCTCAGCAGGCACTGCGAAGCTGGAAACTGGGAGCAACCGGGCTTCGATCAGCGCGTGCTGACCACGCAACCGGCGCCAGCGTGCAGCCTGCATGGGCAATACCGCCTGTCCCAAACGCACATCGACCGTCCCGAAGAGCCGGCCACTTGCGCCTTGGGCGTAGAGTTGCACGTACCTAACGGCACAACGCTGCAAGCACCTCAGGCAGGTATCTGGCAGCGCCAGGGCGATGGTCGCGGATGCTTGCGTACGGCCCAATGGACGTTGTGGCTCAGTGGTCTGGAAGACGCACCGGCAGACGGCCAGTCCTTGACCAAGGGCCAGACGTTGGGCAGCAGCTGTGGCTTCCTCAGTGTTCAGCTTTGCCTGGACGACGCTATCCAGCCACCGTTCTTTGCCACGCCTTCCCACGCTGCCGCCTGGCTGGCGCTGTGCCCGTCGCCGGCAGCACTGCTGGGCTTGGACTGCGACGCCGAGCCGCTGGCCGACCCGCAGGCCCTGCTGGCCCGTCGTGACGCCAGCTTCGCCCGTTCGCAGAAGCACTACTACGCGCAGCCGCCGCACATCGAACGCGGCTGGCGCAATTACTTGTTCGACATGCAGGGCCGTGCCTACCTCGACATGCTCAACAACGTCGCGGTGCTCGGCCATGGCCATCCGCGCATGGTGGCCGAGTCGGCGCGCCAATGGTCGTTGCTCAACACCAACTCGCGTTTCCATTACGCCGCCATCGCTGAATTCTCCGAACGCCTGCTCGAACTGGCACCGGCGGGTTTCGACCGGGTATTTCTGGTCAACAGCGGCACCGAGGCCAACGACCTGGCGATCCGCCTGGCCTGGGCCTACAGCGGCGGGCGCGACCTGCTCAGCGTGCTGGAGGCCTACCATGGCTGGTCGGTGGCCACCGATGCGATTTCCACCTCGATCGCCGACAACCCGCAAGCCCTGGAAACCCGGCCGGACTGGGTGCACCCGGTCGAGGCCCCGAACACCTTCCGCGGCCGCTACCGGGGCGCCGACAGCGCTGGCGACTACCTGCGCGACGTCGATGCCAAACTGGCCGACCTCGATGCCCGTGGCCGTCAGCTGGCCGGCATGATCTGTGAGCCGGTGTATGGCAATGCCGGTGGTATTTCGCTGCCGCCGGGCTACCTGCAGGATGCCTACGCCAAGGTGCGTGCGCGCGGCGGTGTGTGCATCGCCGACGAAGTGCAGGTCGGCTACGGCCGCTTGGGCGAATACTTCTGGGGCTTCGAGGAACAGAGCGTGGTGCCCGACATCATCACCATGGCCAAGGGTATGGGCAACGGTCAGCCACTGGGCGCGGTGATCACCCGCCGTGAGATTGCCGAAGCACTGGAAGCGCAGGGTTACTTCTTCTCTTCCGCAGGCGGCAGCCCGGTCAGTTGCCGTATCGGCATGGCAGTGCTGGATGTGATGGAAGACGAGGGGCTGTGGCAGAACACCCGTGAAACCGGGCGCTACTTCAAGGGCCGCCTGCAGGCGTTGGTAGATAAACATCCGCTGGCCGGTGCCGCCCATGGTTCGGGCTTCTATCTGGGGCTGGAGCTGGTGCGTGACCGCGAGACGCTGGAGCCTGCTACCGAAGAAACCATGACATTGTGCAACCGCTTGCGCGATCTGGGCATTTTCATGCAGCCGACCGGCGACTACCTCAATATCCTCAAGATCAAGCCGCCGATGTGTACCACAAAAGCCAGTGTGGACTACTTTGTGAACAGCGTGGATCGGATTCTGTCCGAAGACCTGTAAGCATCAGGAATGCCGTGCATGCCGATTGTTATCGGCTTGTGCGGCATTTTTATTGACCGTTCGTATGTATCAAGCTTTTAAAGCCGATATATATCGGTTATAAATCCAGCATTCCATTGACCATCGGCCTAGGGCCTTTGCAGAGGTTACCCATGAAAACCCTCAACTCCACCCCCCGCGCCGACGGTTTCCACATGCCCGCCGAATGGGCACCGCAAAGCCAGGTGTGGATGGTCTGGCCAGAGCGTGCAGACAACTGGCGCCTGGGTGGCAAGCCTGCCCAGGCGGCCCATGTGACCTTGGCCAAGGCCATTGCCCGTTTCGAGCCAGTCACCGTGGCGGTTTCCGCCGGCCAGTACGAAAACGCCCGTCGCCAGCTCGACCTGCCGAACATCCGTGTGGTGGAAATCAGCAACGATGACGCCTGGGTGCGTGACACCGGCCCGACCTTCGTGATCAACGACGCGGGCGAAGTACGCGGTGTGGACTGGGGCTTCAACGCCTGGGGTGGTTTCGACGGCGGCCTTTATGCGCCATGGAACCGCGACGAGGAACTGGCGGCCAAGGTCATGGAAATGGAGCGCTGCCAGCGCTACCACACCGAAGGCTTCGTGCTCGAAGGCGGCTCGATCCACGTGGACGGTGAGGGCACCCTGATCACCACCGAAGAGTGCCTGCTCAACCACAACCGCAACCCGCACCTGAACCGCGAGCAGATCGAAGAGATCCTGCGTGAGCACCTGGCTGTCGAGACCATCGTCTGGCTGCCGGACGGCCTGTACAACGACGAAACCGATGGCCACGTCGACAACTTCTGCTGTTACGTCAGCCCAGGCGAAGTGTTACTGGCCTGGACCGATGATTCCAACGACCCCAACTACAAGCGCTGCCATGCCGCCTACGAGGTGCTGAAAAACACCCGTGACGCCAAGGGCCGCGAGTTCGTGGTGCACAAGATGCCGATCCCGGGCCCGCTGTTCGCCACTGAGGAAGAGTGCGCCGGTGTCGATCACGTGGCCGGTAGCCAGGAGCGCGACCCGTCGGTACGCCTGGCCGGGTCCTATGTGAACTTCCTGATCGTCAACGGCGGCATCATCGCACCAAGCTTCAACGACCCAGCGGATGCCCAGGCTAGAGCGATCCTGGCCAAGGTCTTCCCGGACCATGAGGTGGTGATGATCCCGGGCCGTGAGCTGCTGCTGGGTGGGGGCAACATTCACTGCCTGACCCAACAGCAACCGGCACCGGTCAAGCGCTGAGACTACGCCGTTCAACGAGGCCCGTCAGATGACGGGCCTTTTTTTTGCGGCGATGTCCGGTACGCCGAAATGGCATATGTTTTGTATTGATTTCAGGGAGTTACTTGGACAGGTCGGTCATGCCGTTCTGTAACAATCGCGAAGTAGATTAGCCGCTCACGGGCACCAGGAGTACGTGTAGACATGAATGCAGCAAGTGAGACGGCATTGCGCCCATCGGCAGTGAATCACCAATCGCTCAGAACTTTGACGCAGTGGTTGAAACACCATGGAAGCAAACGGGTCAGGACGACCGACCCACGACGTCTGCTTGACGGCCGCTATCCCCAAGGCCTGATCAGCGATGCAGAGCTGGAAGCGCTGCTGGGAGTTTGGCACTGATAGGTATCAGTGCTGGCCCCTTCGCGGGCAAGCCCGCTCCCACAGGTATCCCACAGCTCTCAGGCTCAGTGAGGTACTTGTGGGAGCGGGCTTGCCCGCGAAGAGGCCAGTACAGCCAGCAAAAAAATCAGAAGCTGTAAGTCCCTGTAACCACCAAGCTACGCGGATCACCAATCTGAATCTGCGCCGCACTGGTCGCCGAACTGTAATACGTCTTGTCGGTAATATTGCTCAGTGCCGCCCGCACATCCCAGTCATGGGTACGGAACCCCGCCAACGCATCCCAGCGCCCATAACCCGGCATCACCGTGGTGTTCTGGTTGTCGGCATAGCGCTCACCCACCAACGTCAACCCGGTCTCGGCGTACCAGCCAAGCTCTGGCTTCCAGGTCACGAACAGGCTGCCGTTGCGCTTGGCCACATCGTTGATGCGGTTGCCTTCCAGGCCGTTGTTGTCCTTGACGATGGTTGCATCCTGCAAGCCGATACCCCCACGCACATACCAATTGCCGACGATGTTGCCGGTGGCGGTCAGCTCGATCCCGCGTGAGCGCTGCAGCCCGCTCAGCAGGGTGATTTCCGGGTTGTTTGGGTCACGTGTGCGGCGGTTGTACAGCTCAAGTTCATAAATGGCGAAGGTGGTGGTCAGACGCTCGTCGAACCAGTCGCTCTTGACCCCGATTTCCTTCTGCCGGGTCAGCTCGGGGCCGGTGTCGTTGGTGT
Source organism: Pseudomonas sp. NPDC089752 (assembly GCF_044748725.1). Lineage (NCBI taxonomy): Bacteria > Pseudomonadati > Pseudomonadota > Gammaproteobacteria > Pseudomonadales > Pseudomonadaceae > Pseudomonas > Pseudomonas sp. NPDC089752. The sequence continues at coordinate 4,223 of NZ_JBIVGP010000009.1, read as the reverse complement.
TCCCCGGCGCGCCTGGGGTGATGCCGATCAGGCCGCCGCCGACGGGCGAGAAGGTCTTGCTCCACGACGCATAGAACGAATGGTCGCGCCACGGCGTATAGACCACGCCCAGGCGCGGGCTGGTGGTGTTGCTGTCCTGCTTCTCGGACAGGTTGCGCACCTTGTTGGTGGTTTCCACCTCGAACTGGTCGAAGCGCACCCCGGCCAGAATCTGCCATTGATCGTTGAGGCGGATTTGGTCCTGCAGGTACAGGCCACGGCTGTCGACCACCGTGTGGTTGTCGCTCGATACGACCATGCGGCCAGTGTGCTGCAGGTCGCGATTCGGGTTGTTCAGGTCCAGGCTCGGGACCGGGCGGCCACCGGCTGAGACGGCAGCGGCGGTATACAGCGTCGGGTCGCGACGCTGGTTGCCGAATTCCAGGCCCAGCAGCAGTTTGTGTTCCAGGCCCCAGGTGGCGAAGTCGCCTTCGGCTTCCAGGTTGTTGAACAGGTTGCGGGTGTTCAGGTCCTGTTGCCAGCGTTGGCGGGTGACCGTGTTGTTGCTGGCGTTGTAACCGGTCAGGTAGGTGTTGTCGAACTCGCTGTCGAGCTTGAACAGGCCGAGAGTGTGGCGCAGCTGCCAGGTGTCGTTGAGCTGGTAGTTCAGGCGCGAGCGCAACGATTGTGCGCGATCGTCGATGAAGTCGCGCTGAGTGTCGCCATAGGTGGTGCTGCGGCCGACATCGGCCGGGCGCCCATTGACCCCGGGGATGCCGCGGTCGGGGGTGCGGTTGTAGCGGCTGTACTCGTATTGCACCAGCCAGTTCAGGTCGGGTGTGAGCTGCCAGCTCATCGACGGGGCGAACAGCTGGCGGCTGCCATCGATGCCATCGCGGAAGCTGTTGTTGTCCTGGTTACCCATGTTCAGGCGCAGGCTGACGGTGTCGCTGGGGTCGGCGCTGAGGTCGGCATACAGGCTGCGCAGGTCTTCGCTGCCCCCCTGGGCTTCGATGGACGAGCGGCGGCCTTTTTCCGGTGCCTTGCTCACCCGGTTGACGATGCCGCCCTGGCTGCCACGGCCATACAGCACGGCGGCCGGGCCCTTGAGTACTTCGACCCGCTCGATGTTGTGCAGGTCGCGAATGTACTGGCTGTCGTCGCGGATGCCATCGAGGTAGAAGTCGTTGCTGGCTTCGAAACCGCGGATGCGCACGCTGTCGAAGCGTGTGTCCGCGCCGCTGCTGACGTTGGGGATACCTTCGAGTGCCTTGCCCAGCGAGTCGCTGCCGTAGTCCAGGACATTGCGGGTCTTCACCGTGTCGATGGCCTGGGGCACGTAGCGCACAGGGGTGGAGGTGCGTGTTGCGGTGCTGACCTCCTTGACCCGTGGGTTGTCTTCTTCGCGCTCGCTGTCGGCGGTAACCGACAGTTCAGGCAGGGTAGTGGAGGCGGCACTGGCCAGGCTGGCGCTGAACAGCAGCGACAGGCCTAGCGTAAGGGGTGAAAGTCGGCAGGGGGCAGGCATGGAGACATCCGGACCTAAGGCAGGTGAAAAAGAGGTGCGAATGGTAATGCTTGCTATTTGCTGTTGCTTGGGTATTTGTAAAGACTCGTCTTTACATAGGTAACACTTTGTAAATAGTCATTTGGCATTGGGTCGCGTCCGGGAAATTATCCGGTGCGTCAGATCGACACATCTGACAAAAGACAAAATCCCCACTGATGGCGGGGAGGGGCATGAAAATGCCCTTCACCTGCCGGTTATTTTGGTTATATCGACCTGCATTTCACGACTTTTTGACATTTGTAATCGCACACGGCTAGGATTCGGCCAACGCCTGATGGCCATGACCTGGCCATGCTGCTGCACAAGGCCCGCCACGCAACCCTCGGCGGCCTTTCAGTTGGATCCGCATAGCGTCGAACCTACGAAGGGGCGTTGGTTCCTGGCGTCATATTGCAGAGCGTTTTTGATTAAGAAATAAGGAAAAGAACAACATGTTGAAAACCAGGATCAGCCTGGTCGCCCTGGCGATGATCGCCGCGACCCAGGCACAGGCCAACGAGCAGGCCGACAGCAAGGGCTTCATCGAAGACAGCCACGCAAACGTTTTGCTGCGTAACGCTTACATCAACCGTGACAAGAAGCACGGCACCGACGACCAGATCGAGTGGGGCCAGGCGGCCATCGCCAACTTCTCCTCTGGTTTCACCCAGGGCACCGTCGGTGTCGGCGTTGACGCCTTCGGCCTGTACGCTGTGCGTCTGGATGGCGGCAAGGGCCACAACGGCGGCGCCGGTGTCGACTTCTTCAAACCGGGCAACACCAAGAACGCTGACGGCAACGCCAGCGGCCCGCACGACCTGGCCCGCGCTGGTGCAGCCGTGAAGTTCCGCATCTCCAACACCGTGCTCAAGTACGGTGACCAGATGCCTGCACTGCCAGTGCTGAATTACGACGACGGTCGTCTGCTGCCAGAAAGCTTCACCGGCACCCTGATCACCTCCAAGGAAATCGAAGGCCTGGAGCTGAACGCCGGCCGCTTCACCCAGGAAGCGCGCAAGAGCGCCGAGCGTCGTGACGGTGGCGGCCTGAAGTCGATCAACGTCTTCGGCGGCAGCTACAAGTTCACCGACAACTTCACCGCTTCGCTGTACACCGCAGACAACGAAGACGTGATGAAGAAGCACTACCTGGGCTTGAACTACGTCTTCCCGATCGCCAGTGACCAGTCGCTGACCCTGGACTTCAACGGCTACAAGTCGGACATCGACAAGCAGTACGTCCAGTCCGCCAAGCTCAACGGCGACTCCAACACCATCTGGAGCCTGGCGGCGACCTACGCCTACGGTGCGCACTCGTTCACCCTGGCGCACCAGCGCAGCACCGGCAGCACCGGCTACAACTACGGCTGGTACCAGAACGAAGGCGGCGTGGGTGACGGTGGTTCGACCATCTTCCTGGCCAACTCCTACTGGTCCGACTTCAACGCCGAAGACGAGCGTTCGTGGCAGCTGGGCTACGGCCTGGACTTCGGTGCTTACGGCATCCCTGGCTTGACCTACAAGCTGGCCTACGTGGTGGGTGACAACATCAACACCCGCAGCGTCGACAGCCCGCAAGGCTTCGGCGAAGGTAAAGAGCGCGAGATCTTCAACCAGATCCGTTACGTCGTTCAGGAAGGCCCGGCCAAAGACCTGTCGATCAAGCTGCGCAGCTCGTTCCTTCGCACCAACAACGCTGTACAGCAGAACGGCTACAACGACGACGGCAACGAAGTCCGCGTATTCGTCGAGTACCCGATCAGCATCTTCTGATACTGATCCCGTGTACCGAACAGCCCCGGCCTAAGCCGGGGTTGTTTCTTTTCGGCGTAACGCTGGCGCTGGTATCGGCTTCATGGGTCCATCGCAGGAAGGACGAATGGTTCGGCGAGCGCTCAGGACAGTTCGAAATACCATTCAAGAAAAGCGTTGAAGTCCGGCCATTGAGGCGTTACCTCTCCCGCCAGAAATTGCTCCAGCAAAGGGCCAGCCTCCAGCTCGAGCACTTCCCCGGTGCTGCGGTTGTAGAAGAACCCACGCTCGCTCTGGAAATCGTCCAGAGGCAAGTATTGCTCTGGCAGTCCCATTTCATGTGTCGCCCTGATCGTATCTTCGTAGCTGGAGTAAGTCAGGAACCAGCCGACCTGGAACATTTCGACGTTCTGACTGCGAAATGTCGGGCAATCCTCGACGTGCAGGAAGAAGCGCATGAAGTCGGAGTCCGGCGCTACACCAAGGTCCAGCAAGGGTTGCCGGTAGTCCTCGATGGGGGCATCGAACCACCAGCCTTTGGTTTTGCAGTGTGCGATCAGTTTATGGGAAAGCATGCCGGACTCCATGTCATGTGGCTGTATTGGCCGAGGGGTTGCGCGGCAATAATACGCTGCCGCCACGGGTGCGGCGTGCTCACATGGTTCGATCCCCTGTGGGAACAACTGTCTTCCACAAAACTTAAAAAGGTGCGCGATCCCTGTGGGAGTGGCGGTGCGGCGATCCGACTTGTCCCGCGAACACAGGCGTAGCCCGTGCCATACACCGCAGCGCCTGCATCGCGGATAAATCCGCTCCTACCGGCGAAATGCCTCAGACGGCGTGCAATCCCTGTGGGAGCAACTGTCTTCCACAAAACTTAAAAAGCTGCGCGGATTGAGCTGTGGGAGCGGCTTCAGCCGCGAACACGGGCGTAGCCCGTGCCA